>LFTN01000224.1 GCA_001513495.1 Clostridiales bacterium DTU087 | reverse complement strand
GTGACAGGAGACTCATTCCTACAACTGGAGGGAATCAGTAAGACATATCCAGGTGTAAAAGCACTGGATAGTGTAAGCATGGATATCCGCGTGGGGGAAGTCCACGCACTAGTCGGAGAGAATGGAGCAGGGAAGTCTACCCTGATCAAAATTCTAGCTGGAGCAGAGACTCCCGATCCAGGCAGCCGGATCAGAATCGATGGCCAGCCGGTGGAGTTTGCCCATCCCCTGGAAGCCCTGCGGGCTAGGCTCGCGGTGACCTACCAGGACCTCAGCCTGTTCCCCAATCTCTCGGTATTGGAGAATATCACCATCAGCCGGGAGATCGAAGAAGGAGGCAGAGTAGTCGATTGGAAGGAAATGCGGGAAACTGCCCGGGCTGCTTTGGGGAGGCTGGGGCTGGAGATTGATCTGGACACCAGGCTGGCTGACCTCTCTGTAGCTAATCAGCAGCTGGTGGCCATCGCTCGGGGCTTGGTACATGATGCTCGCCTGCTGATCCTCGATGAGCCCACATCCAGTCTGTCCCGGGGTGAGATTGAATCGCTGTTTAGAGTGATTGCCACCCTGAGGGGCGAGGGTGTGTCTATTCTATTCATTAGCCACAAACTGGATGAGATCTTTGCCATTGCAGATCGGATCACCGTCCTGCGGGACGGCCAGCATGTAGGGACATATCCCAAGGAAGACTTGACCGAAGAGCAGCTGATCTCTTTGATGGTTGGCCGCAAGCTTAGGTTTATAGAGTACGAGCAGAACCCCATCGGTTCTCCCATTCTGGAGGTTAAAGGCCTCAGCAAACAGGGCAACTTTGCCGACATTTCCTTCAGACTGCACCGGGGAGAAATCTTGGGGATAACCGGCTTGGTGGGGGCAGGCCGCACTGAAGTTGCGCAGGCGATTTTCGGCCGCCTGGTCCCGGACAGGGGCGAGATGTACCTGGAAGGACAGCCCATCAATGTTACTTCAACGGCTCAAGCGGTTGAGGCCGGCATCGCGTATATTCCGGAAAGCCGGCAATCCCAAGGCCTGTTTCTGGGCAAGACCTTAGCAGATAATGTCGCTGTGACCCGGCTGGATACCATGGCTGGCCGCTTCAAGATTATCCGCATTGACCGGCTGACTGAACATGTACAGCACTGGATTAACCGGCTGTCTATCCGGCCTCCTTATCCCAGGATGCTTATTGACCAGTTCTCCGGCGGCAATCAGCAGAAGGCAGTGCTGGCTAAATGGCTGGCTTATGAACCGAAGGTACTGATTGTGGATGAACCGACTAACGGCATCGATGTGGGGGCCAAGAGCGAGATTCACCAGCTGTTGAGGGATCTGGCTGCCTCTGGCATAGGCATTATCATGATCTCTTCTGAACTGCCGGAAGTATTGGCAGTCTGTGACCGGATTTTGGTTATGCGCAGGGGCAGGATTGCCGCTGAGTTCGCTAGAGAGGATGCGACTCAAGAGCGGATCATGAATGCTGCCATCCTCGATCGGCCGCTTAAGGAAAGCGCGTCTTAGGGGAGTACAAAAGAAGGCCCATTTCAGGTTAATCTCTGGGCAAGAGAGGCGATCTAGATGAAACAGCTGTTCAGGTCAAAAGAGGCTGGCATCCTGTTGATCATCATTCTAGTCAGTGCGGTGATCACGCTTAAGAACCCAGTCTTTCTAACTACTGAAAACCTGTTGGACCTGGCCAAGAACAACACTGTAATCGGCATAGTTGCTTTGGGAATGCTGCCGGTGATCATCACCGGGGGAATTGATGTCTCGGTGGGGGCAATGACCGCCGCAGTCACCATCATCATTGGCAAGTACATGGTGAATTTCGGCGGCAATCTTCTGCTTGTGTTTACTATAGGCTGTATCAGCGGAGCTTTGCTGGGGGCCTTGAACGGGCTCTTGGTGTCCAAGCTGAACCTGCCGCCTATTGTGGTGACTCTGGGAAGTATGAGCATCATCAACGGCTTGATGCTGTATTATACAGGCGGCTCCTGGATTACCAATATCCCCCAGTGGTTTATCAATTTCGGCCGGATCAAGGCAGCTGGAATTCCTATTCAGATATTTTTCCTGGTGCTGGCGGCTGTAATTACTTATTTGGTCCTTAAGTACACCTTAGTTGGAAGGGGAATCTTCGCCATCGGCGGTAACCCATTGGCTGCGGTACGGGCAGGTTTTCATAAAGACAGGATCCTGCTCTTCCTTTACTCCTATCTCGGCTTCTTGGTAGGCCTGGCGGCAGTAGTCCACACATCGATTATGAGGCAGGTTGACCCCAATGCTTTTAGCGGTTTTGAGATGAATGTCATCGCTGCCGTTGTCTTGGGAGGCGCCAATGTTTTAGGAGGCGAAGGCACAGTCTTCGGCACCATCCTCGGAGTGACAGTCCTAGCCGTGATTCAGAACGGATTAATCCTGGCTTGGATTCCAACCTATTGGCAGCAGATCGTGGTTGGCATCATCATCTTGGCTGCTGTCTGTTTTGATGTCATACAGAATAGGCGCCGTCAAGCCCGAATCGCTCGAATTGACGTAGCCGGAGAGACGCCCGCAGGGAGGTAGCAGGATGCAAAGCCGAAAAAAAGAGTTGGTCTTATTCATGATCTTTATCGCCATATTTATCTTGATGGCGGTATTGTCGCCCAGGTTCTTGAGCACATACAATCTGCAGACAATGGCCTTCCAGCTCCCTGAATTCGGACTTATTGCCTTGGGGATGATGATCGCTATTCTTACCGGCGGTATCAACCTTTCCATTACCTCTGGAGCTGCCTTGTCAGGGATCGCGGCCGCTTTTATGCTGTCTGCTAACCAAGGGACGGAAGCCGGGATCTGGCTGATCATCACGGCAGCCGTGGGCGTCATCATGCTGGTCTCTGTAGTCCTGGGCACCCTGAATGGGACAATCATAGCCTATGTGGGAGCAGCCCCCATGCTGGTTACCCTGGGAAGCAAGATCCTCTATGAAGGGATCAGCCTGTGGCTGACAAAGGGCGGTGCCGTATCCAATTTCCCAGAAGCCTACTATTGGTTCGGGAATGCCAGTATTGGCCCTATTCCTGTGCCGATGGTCATTTTTGCCACCGTCGCAGTGTTTACGTACTTTCTCTTAGAAAGGACTCCCTGGGGGACCAGGGTGTACATGGTGGGAAGCAACCCCACGGCAGCGGTGTTTTCGGGGATTAATGTCAAGAGGATACTCCTGCAGGTCTATATTTACTCATCAGTTTTAGCTGGACTAGCTGCGGTGATCATGCTGTCCCGGTACAACTCTGCCAAGGTGGATTTGGGCTCATCGTACTTGCTGCAGAGCGTAGCAGCGGTGGTTCTCGGAGGGACAAGTATGGCCGGCGGCCACGGCACTGTTCTGGGAACTGTGATTGCAGTTGCTATTCTGCAAGTTGTCTCCAGTGGGCTCAATATCCTCGGGGTCCACCGGTTTATCATCGAAGTGATCATGGGTGCAATCCTAATCGCAGTCCTAACGGTGAATATTATCTCTGCCCGCAGAGAAGCCGCCCGCAGAAGTGATGTCCTTCCCCAGAGCCGCCGAGATGGTGCAGGCAGGAGCGCGGCCAGCTGAGGGTGCTTCGCAGCGGTTATCGGCTGACCGCGATCAACATGTCACTGAATGGGGGGTGAAACTGGAGAGCTCGGTTTACCAGTAGGTGATTGGCAGCTAACTTTAAGAAACGAGGAGGATTGTCATGAAAAAAGGCTTACGAGTTATTCTTCTCGCATTGTTAGTATGCTCGTTGTTCATGGTCGCAGCCGAAGCCAAGGACTATACCATTCTGGTGATGCCGAAGCTGGTCGGTATCCCCTACTTTAATGCATCAGAAGCTGGAGCATTGCAGGCTGGCGAAGACCTGGGCGTCAACGTAATCTATGCCGGGCCCAATCAGGCTGATGCAGCAGCCCAGGTGAGGATGATCGAGGACTATATTAGCCGGGGCGTAGACGCCATCTGTGTGGCACCCAACGACCCTGCAGCCTTGACGCCGGTGCTGAGAAGGGCTCGGGACAGAGGTATCTTGGTGATGGACTGGGATACACCTGCAGATCCATCGGTAGTGGAGATCTCAGTGCACCAGATCGATGACAAGGTCTTTGGTGAGCACATGTGGGATCTGCTGGTAGAAGCCATGGGTACCGATGAGGGCGAGTATGCTGTCCTTACCGGTGGACTGGCGGCAGCCAACTTGAATACCTGGATTGACTATGGGTTGGCCTATGCCAAGGAAGCATATCCCAACTTGAAGCTGGTTACTGAGCGCATTCCTACCGATGAAAAGCAGCAGGAAGCTTACCGGAAGACCCTGGACTTGCTCCGGGCATATCCCAACCTCAAGGGTATCGTCGGTGTCAGCACCCCGGCACCCATCGGCGCTGCCCAGGCGGTGGAAGAGCGGGGCCTGCAGGACAAGGTAGCGGTGGTAGGCAGTGCTCTGCCCACTGACTCTGCACCTTATCTCGAGACCGGTGCTCTGGATGTAGCCACCCTCTGGGATCCCGGCAAGCTGGGATACTTAACGGTTTATCTGGCCCTTGAGAGGCTTGAGGGAAGAGAGATCACCGACGGAATGGAAGTTCCCAATGTCGGCAAGATCACTCTCTGGGACGACGGCCGGACAGTCATCATGGGCCCGCCCACAGACTTCACGGCTGAGAATGCCCATCTGTACGATTTCTAAACCGGCAGTTCAGCTTTAAGACAAATCGGCCTGACTCCGGCTTTCCGGGGTCAGGCCGATTATCTATCTGCTTTACCGGTTCTTTAATTGCAGGGAATCGGGCATCAGCTGCATCAATTCTATATCGTTGCCGTCGGGATCTTTAATCCAGTACTGCCAGTTGCCGTCTTTGCCCAGGGTGGGTTCGCCGGGACACTCAAGCCCCCGCTCCCGCAGTTCATCAAGGGTGGCAAAAATGTCGTCGACATATAAGCAAAGGTGGGCGAACCCGATGGCTTCACGACTTGTGGGGAATCGCTTCTTGCCTTCCGGAAACAGCTCGATGAACCGGTTCTCGCCAACCCGCAGATACACCAGCCAAGGCTCTCCATTATCATGGAGCAGTCTAAATGTCTCCTCCAACCCGAGAATCCTGCAGAAGAAATCCAGGGACTTATCCAGGTCCTGCACCCTATATGCCACGTGACCAAGATCTGTGATCATCACCGCACCTCCCGTTTAGGCTCAAAATACCAATCATTCAGAGAGTTCTTGACAGCGATGGGAATCACCTGCCGGCAAGGGAGAGAAAGGAATCTCTGCCGGGAGGTAGAACAATGTAGACGGCATAGAGCGTGAGGCAGCTTGACATGGGAGACAGGGGGAGGGCTGCCCAGGGCCTGAAGGTACGGGATATCCCCCATCGGGGAATCCAGGAGAGGCTGCTCAAACAGAAGGCATTCTTACGGGACGGATGGTCTGCGTAGAAGGTGTTAAGTGTGCAGCTTGGGAAAGCTGCTATGAGAGGAAGGTTGCCATGCTTTATCGACCAATAGGCAAGACTGGAATGTCAGCAAGTATCATCGGCCTTGGTGCTGAACATCTAGATCACAAACCCTATGAGATTTGCGAAGAAGTCATCCATGCCGCCTTGGAAGCGGAGATCAACATATTGGATCTGTTTATGCCGGGTACAGCTGTGCGGGAGAACATTGGCCGGGCTCTCAAGGGCAAAAGAGATCAGGTCCTGATTCAAGGGCACATCGGTTCTGTGGAAAAGGGAGACCAGTATCATCGGACCCGGGATTTGGCTGTCTGCCGGCCGTACTTTGAGAATCTGCTCAAGAGCCTAAAGACCGACTACATCGATTTCGGCATGATGTTCTTTATCGATACGGAGGAAGACTACCAGGGCGCATTCGAGACAGAGTTCATTGACTATGTCCTCAAGCTGAAGGAAGAAGGCAAGATCAGGGCCATCGGTGCCAGCTCCCACAACCCGAAGACAGCTGCCAGGGTAGTTGAGACAGGAGTAATCGACCTGCTCATGTTTGCTCTCAATCCTGCCTATGATATGCTGGCCTCTGACACCGAGCTCGGTGATGCCATGGAGGGCAGACTGGACGCCTCCCACTATGAGACCATCAATCCGGAGCGGTATGACCTGTATAAGCTATGTGAAAGCAGGGGTGTGGCCATAACTACAATGAAAACCCTGGGCGCGGGCAAGCTGCTTTCACCGGACTTTACTCCTTTTCAGAAGCCCTTGACAGTGGCCCAGTGCATTCACTATGCTCTGACCCGTCCCGCGGTGGTCAGTACCCTGATCGGCTGCAGTACCAAAGAGCACGTGTGGGAAGCAGTCAATTACCTGAACCTGTCTGAAGCGGAGAAGGATTTCAGTGAGATCATCAAGGCAGGCAGAAGTTCCTTATCTGGCCAGTGCATGTACTGCAACCACTGCCTGCCTTGTCCTGCTGAAATTGATATCGCCGCAACCCTCAGGCTCTTGGATATTGCTTCCCTAGATGCCAGCAGTATGCCAGACAGTGTGAAGGAGCAGTATGATGCGCTGGACAATACGGCATCAGCATGCATTGAATGCGGTGCCTGTGAAGAACGGTGCCCCTTTGATGTCCCGGTAATAGAGCGCATGCAGAGAGCTGTAGAGTTATTTGGGAGCTAAGGGAGCCTGATTGCCTAGAGGGAATAGGAAGCGTCTGGAGAATAGATGATTTACAAGTAGATGCCCATCCGATGACAAATCTAATTTAGTGACCTGCTGGATTGTAAGGGAAACCGGTGCAAATCCGGTACAGCCCCTGCTACGGTGACCAGCGACGATGCTGACAATCTGCCATTGGAGAACATCCGAGAAGGCGTCAGCTGAGGAAGACCTGGAAGTCCGGAGACCTGATCCAGCAGCGGCAGCACCATCTTCAGCGGGAAGTATGGTGGGCATTTTTTGTTGCCACTACCCCACCCTTTCAGCGGTGGGGTCTTTTGTCCAGCACACTATAAGGGGGACTAGGGTAATGATTGGACAGATCAGGAAACGAGATGGCCGCATTGTGCCTTTCGATTCGGAGCGTATCGCGATAGCAATCTACAAGGCAAGCCGTGCTGTGGGCCAACCCGATAAGGAGCTGGCAGATAAACTGGCAGCCCAGGTAACGGCCAGGCTGCCCCAAGACCAGATGCCTACGGTAGAGGGCGTGCAGGATGTGGTGGAGCAGGTCTTAATTGAAAGCGGGCAGGCTGCCATGGCTAAAGCCTACATCCTCTACCGGGAGCAGAGAAGCAAGGTGAGAAGCATCAAGAGCACCCTCTTGGATGCTGAGCAGATGATCAAGGAGTATGTGGGCAGATCCGATTGGCGGGTGAATGAGAACAGTAATATGAACTACTCCCTGCAGGGACTGAATAACCACATTATCTCTGCTGTTACCTCCAGGTACTGGCTGGAAGAAGTGTATCCCAAGGAGATCAAAGAAGCCCATGTCCAAGGAGATTTTCATATCCATGACTTAGGCCTGCTTGCCCCTTATTGCTGCGGCTGGAATTTGGAAGACTTGCTGCTCAAAGGCTTCGGTGGAGTCAGTGAGAAGGTGGAAAGCACACCGGCGAGGCATTTTCGGACAGCTCTGGGTCAAGTTGCCAACTTTTTCTATACACTGCAGGGTGAAGCCGCTGGGGCCCAGGCCTTTGCTAATTTCGATACATACCTGGCTCCCTTTATTGCCCATGACGGCTTGAACTACACCCAGACTAAACAGGCCCTTCAGGAATTCATCTTTAACCTCAATGTACCTACCCGGGTAGGTTTTCAGACTCCCTTTGTCAATGTGACCATGGACCTCACGCCTTCCAAGGCTTTAGCTGACAGTCCGGTGATCATCGGGGGAGAGTATCAGGATTCCTGCTATGGGGACTATCAAGAGGAAATGGACATGCTGAACATGGCCTTCTGTGAGGTGATGATGGAGGGTGATGCCAAGGGCAGGACCTTCAGCTTCCCAATTCCCACCTACAACATCACCGAGGATCTTGACTGGGATTCCCCGGTATTCCAGCGGGTGCTGGCGATGACTGCCAAATACGGCATTCCCTATTTCGCCAACTTCCTCAACTCCGATTTGTCTCCAGATGATGTCCGCAGTATGTGCTGCCGGCTGCGATTGGATGCCCGGGAACTGCGAAAAAGGGGCGGGGGCCTCTTTGGCGCCAACCCGCTCACTGGATCTGTGGGGGTGGTCACCATCAACCTGCCCCGGATCGGGTATTTGAGCAAGAGCAAGGAGGAGTTCTTCCAGCGGTTGGGCGGCCTGATGGAGCTGGCCAAGGAAAGCTTGCTGCTCAAGAGACAAATATTGGAAAGGCTGATGGAAAAGGGGCTTTTCCCATACTCCCGATTCTACTTAGGAGATGTCTACCGGCGGTTTGGCTGCTACTGGGCTAATCATTTTAACACCATCGGCCTCATAGGTATGAATGAAGCCCTGCTGAACTTTGCCGGCTGTGACCTGGCCTCTGCCCAAGGGCAGGCCCTTGCCCAGGAGGTGCTTAACTTCATGCGGGGCCGGCTGGTGGATTTCCAAGAGGAGACCGGCCAACTGTTCAACTTGGAGGCAACTCCGGCAGAAGGTACATCCTACCGCCTAGCTCAGCTGGACAAAAAGGCGTATCCTTTGATCATCACTGCTGGAAACGGTAAAGCATCGTATTATACCAATTCTACTCAGCTGCCGGTGGGGTATACAGATGATCTCTTTGCAGCCCTTGACTTGCAGGAGCCCCTGCAGACTCTCTACACCGGCGGGACGGTATTTCATGCTTTCCTGGGAGAGCAGGTTGATGATCTTGATGCCTTGAAAGCATTGCTCCAGTCGGTCTTCAGCAACTACCGCATCCCATACTTCACCATTACGCCCACCTTCAGCATCTGCTCCAGCCATGGTTACCTCCGGGGAGAGCAGGAGGCATGTCCAACCTGCGGGAGGGCTACAGAGGTCTGGAGCCGGGTGGTGGGGTTTTACCGGCCCATTAAGAACTGGAACCTGGGCAAGCAGGCGGAGTTTCAAGAGCGCCGCACCTTTGCAGCTTTGGAGATGGCACAGTGAAGATCGGCGGACTGGTACCTGTAAGCCTGTTGGACTACCCGGGGATGCCGTGTATCAGCATCTTCACCCTGGGATGCAATCTCCGCTGTCCTTTTTGCCACAATCCCGGCCTGGTCTTGGACCAGGCCCACGGCGAGGTCAGTCATGAAGCTGTGCTGGAGTTTTTGCGGCAAAGGCGGGGTAAGGTGAACGCCGTCTGCATCAGCGGCGGGGAGCCCACCGTGCAGCCGGGTTTGGTGTCCTTTATCCGGGAGGCCAAGCATATGGGCTACAAGGTCAAACTAGATACCAACGGGTCTCGGCCGGAGGTGCTCCAAGCGCTGTTGGATGAGGGCCTGCTGGACTATGCAGCCATAGATATCAAGTCGTCACCGGCCAAGTACAGGCAGGCGACGGGAGGCCTAATGGATTTTGCGTTAGCTGCTCAAACCGTAGATATCCTGCGGGGGAAAAACACCCGGTTTGAACTCCGCACTACAGCGGTGCCGGGCCTCGTCAGTTTGGAGGACCTGGAGATGATCATCCAGCTGCTGGGGCCCGTTCCCCGGTTTGCCCTGCAGCAGTTTCGCTCCAAGCAGACACTGGATCCTGCATTTGCAGCCGTGGCCCCCTATCCAGCGGGCTGGTTTGAGAAAGCAAGGAACATAATTGGGGATCGGGCTCAGGAGGTCACAATTCGCGGGATCTGCTTTGTGACAGGTATTGCTAAGTAAAAAAGGGCTCTATATAGAAAGGACTTGAAAGCAATCGGTTGAATTAGTCCAAAAAGGGATGTTAGACAACAGTGAAGTGGGAAGGACATCTTCGGTTGACAACTTTCCTAAGGGGGTGAGAACGGCTTTAGTACGAGGCACGCTGTGATTGTTGTATTGTCTATATTACAACTGTGAGGAGGAAGGCAGCAGAATGAAAACAAGAAAGTACATATTGTTGGGTCTAATGGTCATTTGCCTCATAGGAGCAGGTGTTGTTCCGGTCTTGGCTGCCTGGCCAACCCAGAACATTAACCTCATCGTTCCCTGGAGCCCTGGCGGGGCCTCTGATCTGACAGCTAGAACCCTGGCTGTCCAAATGGAGAAGGCTCTTGGCAGGCGCATTACTGTCACCAATACTCCCGGCGGTTCCGGTGCCATCGGCACCCAGGCGATGTTCGATGCTCCCCGTGATGGGTACACCTGGAGCGGCAACGCGGACGGCAGTATCATCACTTACCAGTGCCTTGAGTATCTGCCTGAGATCAGCCACCGTGATTACGCATCCTTCCTAGCGGTATTCACGCCTAATGTCATTTGCGTACCGGCCAGCTCCCCGTATGATGATTTTCCAGCATTTCTGGAGGCGGCCAAGAAGGGCACCATTACCATTGCTTCCGCTGGAGTTGGCAGCAGCGGCCACCAAGCAGCCGAGATTTTCGCAGCCTATGGCGGAGTCGAGTACCGCCATGTGCCTTACCAGGGCGGTGCTCCTGCAGTAACTGCCACTGTCAGGGCAGAAGTAGACTCGGTCATGCAGCTGTCCATGGAGGTCACAGAGATGCTGCGGGCCAAGCAGCTAAAGGCTTTGGCAGTTATGGACAGTGAACCGCTGACCATCGATGGCTACGGCACCATCCCGGCCATCACTGAGTGGATTGCCGACTTCCCAGTTGTTGGCGGACGATTTGGGCTGTTCCTGCCTAAGGACATCCCCGCCGAGGCTAACGACAGGATAACCGAAGCGTTTATTGAGGCAACTCAGTCTGAGGCTATGATCAACTTTGCTCAGGAGCGGGGCTCTAAGGCTATCAGCATGTATGGAGACGAGGCAGCTCAGGTGCTGGAAGACGGTGCCCGTCTGATCAACTGGATGCTTTACCGGGCAGGGGTTGTGGAGAAAGCCCCATCTGAGTTCGGCATCCCTGAGCCGTAAGCCTTACAACTTCAAGAGGGGTGACTTGGCTTCACCCCTCTTTTT
>LFTN01000161.1 GCA_001513495.1 Clostridiales bacterium DTU087 | reverse complement strand
CAACCGAGTCCTCACCGGCAACTCCAAATCACCTCCACACCTTGTACATGTCTTCTGTCCGAAGTTCCGGCCGGCTGCCTTCTGCAGTGAACTTATCTGAAAGCCAAAGCCGCCGGACGGGTGTCTACAGTCGATGATGCCGTGCCTCTAATTACCTCCACAGTCTTCTGTGAAACCTCCCGGCTGTCCCGGCCCGCCGCCGTCCTGCTGGTCAGGGATGAAGTCCCGCTCCTTCCCGCCCATCCACCAGTGCCCGAACCCAGCAGATCCAGGGTTGTCAGCACAACCTGTTGTGACCCGGCATCCCCTTGCTCAACTTCAGGACGCAGCAATAGCTGCAGCGTGCCGCTGGAACTAAAGAGAGCTAGCTTCTGAGCCTCCTTTGGTGAAACAGCCAAGACCACCGTTTGGGTTCCGAGACTGCCGCCGAAGGCATGTTCTTTCAAAGCGGCATCCAGCAGCTTGACATTTTCAAGGACCATCACACTGTTCTCCAGGCCGGTACTGTAGTCCAGGAAAGTGCCTAAGATATCAACCCGCCGGCCGACGGCAAGTTCTGACTCCAAGCCCTCAACACCTCGAATCTGAACGGCCACTGCCCGTTCTCCTGGAGACAACCGCCAGGATAGNNCTCTGTTCCCCTTCATCCAATAGCCGGCTGGTGATGATGGCTTCACCGGCAACAAAATCAACTGCAGCAACATGGCCTTCTACCTGCAGCGGGTCGGCAACAGTCCCTTGAGGAATCATGTCAGGCGGCCACCAGCGGGTAGTTACATGACTCTGCTTGAGCGGCGTACCCCGGGGGATTGCTGTCTTGGCAACCACCACCGGCATCCGGGCTCCTTGCCCCGACGCCTGCTCCTCCAGCCTCCGGATGTGAGTGTTTGTCAATATGGTCGCCGCCAGTGCCAACATGACAGCAGTGATCAAGAATCTGTGACGAAACATACCTTACCGCTCCCCATCTTTTATGTGCCAGTGTGCAACACCGTAAGCAGTCCGTTCTTGTTCACTTTCTTCCCGAAAGACTTCTAAGTACATTCCATCACTTACATTGAATCCAAAGGCACCGTGAACGCCGGCGGAGTAGACTATCCAATCAGGGGAAAGCCGCCGAAAATGGGCAGCCACAGCCTCTACCGGGCTGGTAGTCTCAAACCTGTAGAATTCACACGGCACGTGCTCGAACTCTCCAACCATTGCCCCAATCAGTCGAGAACCGGGTGTCCAAAAGTGTTCCGGCGGCAGCCTATTCCAATCGGGAGCTTTCCTCCCGCCAGCTGCAGTGCAGATTGCCATGTACTCAAGTCCCAAGTCTGGATCCGTATCACCATTCCCAACCCTCCCAATGTAGATAGATGCTTGCCACTGACCCCGGTGGGCGGTCATTAGCTTGGTGTCGGCTGAAGCTCTCGGGTAAACGTAAGGCATTGCTTCATCAGGAAGATTGAGTGTCTCCCTTAACTCGGCCAACAGCCTAGACTCGGTGACATTGAATTCGTCACTTATGTTCCGCCATCCGCCTCGAAAGAGATCTCCTGTAAGAAGGTGGTACTTGTCATCGGTTAAGGCACCATACTCGATGTAGATCAGCTTCTCTTCGGCCATTGCCAACATGCGGGCCCAGGGCTCGCCTGCCTCCAGCCAAATCTTTGGAGCATAGACTTGAAGGAGACTTGGAGATGCATCGCTGATACTGCCGGGAAGGATGAGCCCCAATCCCACCATCAACATCACCAGCAGCTTGACTAACGGTAACGGGTACATAGAATCACACCTCTCCTTTCAGAACCTTCTTGAACAGGTCTAAGAGTGAACTTGCTGGCAGCCTGTTGAGGCTGAAGAGCTCCCTGCCCAGGCTCATGGAAGCCTTGACCGCCGGCTGCCGCTCCGCCTGCCAGATAAAGGGAACTGTCGGTACCTGGCATTCCACGGTCACCCGAGCCATCAAAGGGCTGGTATCTAGATGAACGTTGACTGTCCCGTCTGCCATAAAAGGATATTGCCCTAGGAAATGGTCTACTTCTTGCTGAATGGCCTGCTGACTGCCCCCCTGCAAGTAGATCTCAGCAGCCTGCCGCACAGCCATATGGACCAGCAGCTTTGCCTGACAAACCAGCGCCAGCTGCAGCACACCGCACGTGATGATGATTAGGATCGGGGCAATCAGTACCAATTCAACGAGGGCCTGTCCCCGTTCCACCCGATTGCATTGCAGCGTCTTCGGATTTTGCACCTCACTCCACCCTTCCCAGGCCGCCGGCATATTGGGCGAAGACCATTCCTCTCCCCCGAACGGTCCCCCGAGCCAAGGCGCTGGGGGCAAGAGCCAGCCCTGAAGGTGCCTGTTCGCCGAGAACGGTTCGAAACCACCTAGGGAGCTGCAGCTCCTGCACAGCTGTCACCTCCACAAACCGCCTGCCGGTTCGTCCCCGCAAGGTATCTGTGACAACCCCGAAGAATCCGGTTTCCACGCCCAGATCCGGATTGTGGAGCGGTATGATGAGGGCTCCGTTAGCCAAGCCCACCTGAACTGCCCTGAGATTGGCCGCATCAGGACCGTGCCGGATAACCTCACGGGTCAGATTGCGAACCGCAATACTGATCCCTTGGGCCCAAGGGATGGGCAAGACTCCTAACGGCCTAACCCAGTTGGAAAACACCAAGAGGTCTAGACAATCAGCCAGCATACCGGCTCCCGCCAAGGCCGCCGCATCGGCGGCATTCTGAGTCTGTATCTTGGTGACCGCGGCCTCCGAGACGATGTAGATTCCCAGCGCCAGCACCATCACGACTCCCAGGCTGGCCACGAGAAAGGCCAAGGCATGTCCGTCTTCACATTTCATGCACCGCTTTGCCTGGAACACTATCTGATGCATACTTAAAGCCTCCCCAGCCTATATCTAATGAGCAGCTGATCAGACTTGGGTTTCAAACCGCCTCCCAAAAGGCCCCCATCGGAGGATGCGGCTCTTAGGAAAGACAGAAGTGACAATAGCTCTGTCTCCTTCCGCCCAACCTGCACCTCTACTCCCCTTGATCCTTTTGTGACATCCAACACCCTGCCCCTGGCCTGGCGGCTTAGGCTGGTCAGCCAAGACACTTCCCGGCGGGACAGCGCCAGAAACTGGGCAGCCGCCTGCTCGCCCTTTGCGGCAGTATCAACCAAAGCCGTCCTCGCGGCAATGTATGCTGAGAAATGAAGTACCTGGCTTTCGATTATATAGTGAGTAAAGGCCCAAAGGCCTAAGAAAAATACCAGGAGCAGAGGCAGCGCCAGGCAAAATTCAATAAGTGCCGCTCCTTCATCCCTAGCTGCCACTTTTCCTCAACCTCCCCCTAATGGTACTAGCTGTGCTCCACCATTCCTATCCCTTGCCGCCAATCAGCAGCACTATCTGCAATACTAACAGGCCCAGGGAGTAGGCAGCCGCATAGGGCACCATGGCAGCAGGTTCTGCCGCTGACCTGTTTTGCCAAGGTGGTATTGCCAGCCTCTCCCGCCAATTTCTCGATGCGATGGTCGCCAGACTGGCCAGCCCGCCGGCCGCCGCGCCTGCCAAGAAGAAGGCGGCTGCCCTTGTTTCACCGGCCAAGAGGCTGGCTGCAGCAGCCAGCTTTACATCTCCTCCCCCCATCCATCCCCGCTTGTACCCCTGGTAGAAGGGCCAGGCAATTGCCAAGGTCAAGACTAATGTGCTGACTAAACTGCCAACTCCCTCAACCGACCTGCAGACTAATCCCACAACAAAAGAGACAATAATGAGCGAGTTGGGCACTATTCGAAAGCGGAGGTCATAATAGATTGCTCCCAGCAGGAGTACAGTGAAGGTCAACTCCTGAGCCAACCGCAGCACGTCTTGCGTATACATCCGATATTTGCCGCCGCTGCAGACAGGACTTGATGGCTGGGATCTCCTTGTCATATTGATGATAGGGCTGCCCCAGTGCCATCTCGGTACTGGGGCAGCCTGCCGCATGTTATGCACTAGTCATCCTAACCCAGGTATGTCTTGAATCACCAGCCATGCCCTGAAGAGGTTTTTGTTTTTGTATTTTTACCAGTTGACGTTGCCTAGCACTTCTGCCATTTGCTCAAACTTCTGTTTGAGGTTCTCTCCCAGAGTCCTCACTGCCACCAGGGCTACAAGAGCAATCAAAGCGGTTAGCAGTCCGTATTCGGCCATACCTTGGCCGCTTTGATCCCTCCACAACTGGGAGAGGGTCCGACCCATCAATATCCTCCTTTCTTCGCTGTGTTGGGTGTTGTCAGCCAATCAACCATTGAGATATGTCGGTGACTACCCTGCGGATGAAGGCTGCCATCTGGTGCTGCAGATGGTTGCTCGCCCAGATCAGTGGAACGATAACAGCACTAAGTACCAGTACGTACTCCAGGATGGCTTGCCCTTTGTCTCCGGAGTAGTCAGCCCCGCGGCAGCTCACCCATCCACCTCCTTTCCCCACTCCTCAACTCCATGGTTAATTGACTCAACACCTTTGTGGTGAGTCTATATTAACATATTCTCGCCCTTTGTCAAGTATGATTTTACCTTAAGCGATAAAAAAGAGACAGCCGTGCTGCCGGTGGCAGTCATCAATGGCTGTCATTGCATCGGTGTTCTCTAAGCCCTATCCTCTGTTATCCATGCCTTAAGCTCTAGATCCCTACACGCTCCAGCCTCAATGCCGGATTCTAGCGTGCCGCTTTGCTCACTGCTAGCCACATGGCTCGTCTGCTGTTGGTGTGCCTCCACGATGGGGGGGTTAATCTATATTTAACTTGCCAGCTGCCGCAGGCTTTCCATTGCCTCCTGCGGATCTGGTGCCCTAAAGATCGCTGTTCCCGCAACCAGGATCCTTGCTCCTACACTAACTGCCAACGGAGCTGTCTCTAGGTCTATTCCCCCATCTACTTCAATTTCACAATCAGCATCGGCAGCGGCCAGCATGCGGACAGCATCTTCAATCTTCGGAATTACTTCAGACAAAAAAGCCTGCCCTCCGAAGCCAGGATTGACGGTCATCACCAATATCCTATCAACTAGAGGCAGGATATACTGCAGCACCGATATGGGTGTAGCAGGGTTTAGCGCCACACCGGCCTTCACTCCTAGATCTCTAATTACCTGCAAAGTCCGATGCACATGCCGACATGCTTCCCAGTGAACAGTGATGCAGTCAATCTTTCCAAGGCCTGCCTCGAAGATGCGCGGGATTAGCCACTCCGGTTCCTCCACCATGAGATGGACATCAAAGGGAAGTGGGGAGACCCTGGCTGCTCCAGCAAGGACCGGCGGCCCAAAGCTGATATTGGGAACAAACTGCCCATCCATTACATCGATATGCAGGTAGTCGGCCTTCTCTACTTTCGCTATTTCATCCTTTAGGCAGGCGAAATCTGCTGCCAAAAGTGAAGGAGCAATTTTGATCATCTATATCACCTTTACTTCCCATCCAATTCAATCAGTAACGGGTGCGGGCTTGCTGTTCCAGCTCATCTAGCAGCAGCTGGTAGTTCTGGTATCGACTGGGGGCAATGCAGCCTTCCTCCACTGCTTCCTTGACGCCGCAGTCTGGTTCCGACCGATGGAGACAGCTGGTAAAGCGGCAGTTCACCTTGTACTTGCGCAACTCTGGGAAGTAGTCATCCAGCTGATACTGATCAATATCATCAAGGTGCAGCTGACTGAACCCCGGTGTGTCGGCAACATAGCCGCCGCCGCTTAGCGGCAGAAGGGCCACCTGGCGGGTGGTCTGCCGTCCCCGTCCCGTCTTACGGCTGACCGCGCCGGTAGTCAAGCGCAGACCCGGCTGCACCGCATTGAGAAGGGATGATTTTCCTGCTCCTGAGGGGCCGGCGAAACTGCTGGTCTTGTTTGCCAGGCAGTTTCTAAGATCCTCAATCCCCACTCCCACCTTGGCAGAGCACTTGAGCACCAAGTAGCCCGCCTGCCTATAAATGGCAGCCAACTCCTCAGGAACTGAGTCAGCCACCAAATCGATCTTATTGAGACAGACTATTGGATGAAGCCCACGGCTCTCAGCCAAAACCAGCAGCTTATCCATCAGCAGCAGCTGGGGATCTGGCTGAGTGCAGGCACTAACTACAATCAGCTGATCAACATTGGCTACAGCCGGCCGCTGGATAACCGTGGTGCGGGGCAGCACTTCCTCGATCACACCCTCATCCTCGCCGATGGCAAGATACCGGACCCTGTCTCCCGCAACAATAGTGAGACTCTGCTTAATCCTGCCCCGGGGGCGACAGCGGATGACTTGGCCGCCCCTGGCTTCAATATCATAGATGCCGCCCACTCCCCGAAGGACAATCCCTACCTCAGGCGTCACACGTTTCCTCCTTCATCGTTCATAGCCCCCGCTTAGTACTAGCATTAATCCGGAAACCCAGTCTCCGAAATCTTGAAGTTATCTACATAGACCTGTATCCGGGCATCTTCACCGTAACCGCGGACGTGGCGGGTAATGCTGCTCTCTCCTGGATGGATCCCCCTATATGCTTCCCGGGCACCTAGGGCATCGATAACTACCACCACAACTTCCTGGTCAGGCCCCGGCGGCACAGTCACCTGTACACTGGCCTCCCGCAGGCGGTTTTTCTCTGTATCTACGGGCCTGTCTTGAGCAGCAGTATCAGCACCGGTAGTTCCCTCGCCGGGATCCTCTGCAGGTAACTCCTCTCCCTGGAAGACGCCGCCGAAGTCCGCGGGCGGCTCCTCCACCGATTGCCCTGTGCCCCATGCGTTGTAGATAAAATTGACAGGAGTGTGCTGGGGTACCTGCGCCCCCGGTCCCGGCTCTTGTGCCATCACCTCCCAGGGTGAGAGGGATGGATCGCTGTCGCTCCACACATTGCCAATGGTGAGCCCTAGGCGCCTCACCCGGTTCTTGGCATCTTCCAGCGGCTGCCCCCGCAGATCAGGAACAACTACAACTGGAGAACCTGCATCACTCCGGCTCACCATCAGATCGACTGCCAAACCTTCCTCTAAATACGTCCCCGCTTGGGGGCTCTGACTAACCACATACCCTTCCAGCACCGTCGGCTCATAGACCGGTGTCTCCACACCAACAGTCAAGCCTGCCTCTGTAATAATCTCCCTGGCTTCATCCAAGCTCAGGCCCACCACGGCAGGCACCGGCACCAGGCGAGGGCCCCGGCTTACAACTACCCAAATTGTCCGGCCTTCCTTCACTCTGCGGTTGGCAGCGGGATCCTGCCTAATAACTCTCCCAGCAGGGAGGTCGCTTTCGATTTCCCTATCTACAGCAAGTCTCAACCTCTGCTTCTCCAGCGCCACCCTTGCCTCTGCGACTGTCAGGCCGGTAACATCGGGCACACTGACCTCTGCCGGGAAGATCAGATCAGGAAGGTAAGAGATAGCCCAAAACAGGCCTCCCAGAAAGGCTATAAGAAATATGAATATGAGTCCTCGACTGCGCCGTTTTCTAGGCGAGCTGGAACGCTTCCCTTTGCTCACTTTGCTCCCTTCCTCCAATCCATGGACCCGGGTGGCTTCCTCCGGCTCTGCTGCAGGCATCATCCTTGTTGCCTCCCAATCATCTTGGGAATCTCCCAAGTCACCATTGGCTCGGGTTACCGGTGCTATAACGGCCAAGTTTGTCTCTTGCAGGGCGCGGATAAACTCCTCTGCAGAACGAAAGCGCTCCTTGGGGTCTTTGGCCAGGGCCTTGAATAGCACTTTGTCTAAAGACTTGGGAATGCTTGGTTCAATCTCCCGGGGAGAGGGCACTGGATCCTGCAGCTGCTGCAGTGCCACCGCGATGGGAGTCTCGCCGGTGAAGGGCACTCTGCCGGTCAGCATCTCATAAAGAACGATCCCCAAAGAATAAATGTCCGACTGTTCACTGGTAATTCCGCCCCGGGCTTGTTCCGGCGAAAAATAATGTACAGATCCAATGACTTGGCCGGTCTGGGTCAATGTCGCGGCACTCATTGCCCGGGCGATGCCGAAGTCAGTCACTTTCACAGTGCCCTCAGGAGTGATAAGAATGTTGTGGGGCTTGATATCCCTGTGCACCAGGTGATTTCGATGAGCGTGGCCTAAAGCAGCAGCCACTTGGATAGCTATGTCTACGCTTTGTTCCGGCGTCAGCCGTCCTTCCCTGCGGATCAGCTCTTTGAGATTGATGCCTCGGACATATTCCATCACAATGTAGTGGGTACTGCCCACTTCTCCCACATCGTAGATATTGACTACATTGGGGTGGGATAAACTAGCCGCTGCCTGTGCCTCCCGTCGAAACCGCTCGACAAAGTCCTCATCACTGGCATACTGCTCCCGCAGCACCTTTACTGCTACCCAGCGGTGGAGCAGCCGATCTTTAGCACGGTAGACTAAAGCCATGCCGCCTTCGCCTATCCGTTCCCTTATCTCATAGCGGTTTGACAAAACTTCTCCTTCCACCATCTCACCTCACTTCCGCCGTTAAACTGGGCCTTCCTCAATCTCGGCGGCACCCGCCTAACTGCCGGCTCCTTCAAAATATGCGGCAAGAATCCGGCGGGCAATGGGAGCCGCTACGCTGCCGCCGCTGCCGCCGTGTTCCACAACGACAGCCAGGCAGATTGCCGGCTGATCCACAGGAGCCATCCCAACGAACCAAGCATGTGCTCTCCCTTGAGGATTCTCTGCCGACCCGGTCTTGCCACCTACATCGATGCCCCTCAATGCCGCACTCCGGCCTGTCCCCCGGGTTACCACCTCCGCCATGGCCTGCCGGATTTGGCGGGCGGTCTGAACACCCACCACATACCCCATGGGCCGGGGCCGATTTGCCCATCTGCTGCCCTCTCCGGGGCCCTTTACGGCATCAACCAGCATCGGCTCCATCATTAGCCCATCATTGGCAACAGCCTGGACTACCATTGCCATCTGCAAAGGAGTAGTAACTAAGCCATACTGACCGATGGCCATCTGGGCCAGCTCCAGCTGGGAAAGCACCCCGGCAGGCAGTCTCCCTGCCCCCACATTATCTCCGGCGAGGGGAGGCCTCCTTCCCAGGCCGAAGGCCCGGGCCATTTCCAAGAGCCGGTCACTTCCGATTTTGCGAGCCGTCTCTGCAAAGACGACATTGGACGATACTGCCAGTGCCTCCAACAAGGTTATGGGCCCCCAGGCAGTGCCGCCGGCATTGGCGATGGTATGTCCTTCTACGGTTACAGTGCCTGGGTCATCAAATGTGCTGGTCAAGTCCAGCTCTCCATCGGCCAAGGCTGCCGCCAGCACTACTATCTTAAACGTAGAGCCCGGAGGGTAAAAGCCTGCTAGAGCCCGGTTGTATAAAGGGCTGTTGACATCACTGATGATCTTGTCCCATTGAGAATCGACAGTCTCTGGATCAAACCCCGGCAGACTGGCAATGGCCAAGATCCGGCCGGTCTTTACCTCCATCACCACCGCGGCTCCCTTGCGTCCAGCAAAGGCCTGCTCTACCGTCCGCTGCAGATTTAAGTCGATGGAAGTAATCACATCATAACCCGAGGCGGGTTCTGAAAGCAAATGGCGGATCCGTCCGATTATCGATGTCCCTGGATACCTGCGGCCCATCAAGAGGTCATCCATGGCCTTCTCCATGCCAGCAGTACCGTAGCGCCGGCTGAAATAGCCAATGGTCGGTGCCAAACCGGAAGTCCCCCCGAACACCCTCTCAAAGCTGTTTTCGCGCTCTAGGCTTTCGGCTATCACTTCTCCGCCGCTGGCGAATATCCCTCCCCTGCGGACACGGTAGTGCTCCATCAGCCGGTAGGGATTGGAAGGGTGGTTGACTAACGCTTCCCTCTGTCCTACCTGCCAGTAGAAGGCCCCTGCTGCCAGCAGCAGATAACCCGCCATGAGAATATATGTCAAGAAAACCCAAGGTTTTCTCATGGCCAAATCTCCCGCCTGGAGATGTTGAGCAGCAAGCCCAGACTGAAGAGATTTGTGACCATTGCAGTACCCCCGTAGCTGACAAAGGGAGTCACCAGCCCCGTCAAGGGCACGAGCCGCATAAGGCCGCCGGCAGCCAAGAAGACACTCAAGCTCCAGCCCGTCACCACTGCCAGCCCCAGAAGCCGCAGAAAGCCGTGCCCGCATCGAAAGGAGACCTTTAAGCCCCTTGCCGCCAGCAGGAATTGTGCAGTCAAGCATGGGAGAAGTCCCAGAAAGCCCAGCTCTTCTCCAATTACCACCAGAGGCAGATCTGTATGGGATGCCGGTATTGCCCGGGCGAGGCCTTGGCCGAGGCCTCTGCCCAGCCAGCCCCCGTTGGCTAGGGCAAACATGGTCTGCACTATCTGATATCCTGCTCCTCTAGGAGACGCCCACGGATTGAGCCAAATCTCAAACCTGGTTGCCACATGGGGGAAGACAGAAGCTGCCAGAACACCGCCAAGCCCGCCCATGAGAGCAGGCAGCACCAGGTAGACAATCTGACCGGTGGCGGCATAGCTGAGCAAGGCGAACAGTGCGTAATAGAGTATTGCAGACCCCAAGTCCCTTTGCACAACCAGCACAAATAGAAATAGGATCCACATGCTGAGCAGGGGCATTATGTGCCTGGGTTCAGGGATGCTGAAAGGCCCCAGTTTGGCGGTGGGATGTGCAAAGAGCTGAGAATTCTCGCTGAGAATCCCGGCGATGAACACACCCAATCCCAGCCGCACCACTTCTCCAGGCTGAAATCTCACCGGACCAATCTCTAACCACAGGCGGGCGCCCCACTGCTCGACTCCAAAAAGCGCTGTGAAAAACAAGAGGCTTAGGCCTGTGATTCCCATCAGGTAGCGATACTCTGCCAGCGAATGCCACTGGCGGGGCAAAGCCGCGACAGGAATCAGAGCAAGTCCCAAGAGCATCCAATAAAGCTGACGCAAAGCTGTCACCGGTGACAGGCCGGCCAGTATAGTAAGGCTCAAAGCGCACAGAAACCCGCACAGCGGCAGGAGATACTCATCGCCGGAGAAACCGGCAAGGCAAAAGAAAAAATGGAGGCAAAACAGCCCTATCCCCAGACTGCCGCCTAGCTGCAGGCCCCGGTGCCAAGCTCCACCACTAAAGCGGCTGCTCAACGATACACCCGCCACAGCAATAACGGCAACTAGCACAAGCAGCCTGCGTTCCCGCCGGCGTGCCCGATAGCCGGTGGACAGATATCTTCCCAAAGAACTGCAGGACAACTGCAATAACCATCCAGCCTCCCTCTGGTACTGCCCTTGCTACTCGCCCATGGCAGCCACTAGGGCAGTGATGTTATCATGCCCTCCCCGTTCATTGGCCAGCTCTACAAGACGTTCCGCCGCTTGCTGGGGGTCGGCATAGCTGGTCAGGATATTTCCCAGCTCATCTTCAGTAATCAGAGAATAAAGGCCGTCTGTGCACAGTACCAGGATATCTCCGTCATCCAGATTCTCTTCTTTAAGGTCAAAAAAAACTTGGGGGGCCGTTCCCAAAGACCTGGTCAACACGTTGCGGTGGGGATGCACCAGGGCTTCCCTTTCCGATAGAGCGCCGCTCCTGACCAGTTCCGCCACAATCGAGTGGTCTTCTGTCAGCTGATGAAGCTTCTTGCCGTCCCATCTATAAATGCGGCTGTCGCCGATATGGGCGATATAGGCCTTCTTGTCCATGACTAATGCTGCGGATAGTGTGGTCCCCATACCCGCCAGCTCTTGGTTTTCCTCCGCGAGCCGCAGGATCCTCAAGTTGGCATGGGCCGCCGCCTCCTGCAGTGATGGCAGGGGGTTATCCCGGTCAAAGGGCCATTCTGCTATCACTTTTAGGGCTAGGGAACTGGCCACTTCTCCAGCCTGGTGCCCTCCCATACCGTCGGCAACAGCCAACAGTGAATCCCGGATGAGGTAACCATCCTGGTTCACCTTCCTGACCTGTCCCACATGAGTAATTGCTCCAACCCGCATCACGGTCACCCTTTTCTCTCGGGAGAATTGGGGGAGGTGTGGAAAACAACCACCGCATTCCCGACAGTAATGACTGCCACCTCTGCCAACTTGCGCGGCCCACTCACAAGTTCCCCATTAAGATATGTACTGTTTGTACTGCCCAAATCCTCCAACCAGAATTCCCCCTCCTGCCGGTAGATCCGGGCATGGCTTGCGGAAACAAAA
Organism: Clostridiales bacterium DTU087; assembly: GCA_001513495.1. GTDB lineage: Bacteria > Bacillota > Limnochordia > DTU087 > DTU087 > DTU087. Next base: position 8,571 of record LFTN01000161.1, on the reverse strand, counting down.
GGATCCTCCAAGACCAGATGGCTGTTGGGATCTCGCCCCAAGCGAGTCTCATCACCAACTGGGACTATCTGGACAGGTTTTGAACCTCCCGGCAGCGGCAGCTCTACAAGATACGCCGGCTGCTCTTGAGTTTTGTCAGTCGACTCCAGTTTAGCAAACTGAATCACTTCCCTAAGGAACACAAAGAGCATACCGATAAAAGCCATTTGTACCAGCCACGACAGCCACCTTACCATGCTACTTCACCATCCGGAACTGCAGGCGGGTAGTACCCAGTTCAATAAGGTCGCCATCTGCTAGGATAGCACTCTTGATCTGCTTGGCATTGATCTTGATGCCGTTGGTACTATTGTTGTCCTCTATCCAATAACGCCCTTGCTTGATCCGCACTACCGCATGACTGCGGGAAATGCTGGGGTCAGTAAGGCGAACATGCTGCCCGGGGCTCCTGCCTATGGAGGTATCCCCGTCTCCCAGCATCCATACCTGCCCCTTTTGGGGCCCGCTGATCGCCACCAGTTCAGCCCTGGGGTTAGCCGCCATGGGCCCCGACGGCAGCTTATATACTTGAGTCCCATCCCCCTTTTCTCCATCGTCTCCAAGGGCCTCCCCGTTACCGCTGGCATTGGCGGTGTGCTGGTGCTCTTCGCCTTCTTGGAAGAAGGCTTCCACCTTCACCGAGCCCTTGGTCAGACCATCCACCGTCTGAAACTCAATCCTCACCGGTGCAGCAAAGCTGACACCACTGCTACGGGCCCGGTCAGCGAGGTACTGGCTGATTTCCTCAGTAATGGTCAGCCTCAAAGGCTCCAGCTTCTCCCAATCCGCTGGGTTAATATGGACAAGAAAGCGATTGGGTACATAGACATTGACCGTGGAAACCCGGCGGTCGGCCAGCATTGCTTTGGCAAGCTGCCGACCGATCTCCACGGGCTGCACCGAACGTTGATCTCCCCAGCCAGCCAATAACCCCATGAGTCTTTCCAAGGAATCCTCAAGTTTGCGGAAAAACTCCATACTCAAATCTCCTCCCACTGGCCCCGCAGCTGACCACAGGCGGCCTCTATGTCCGCACCCCGTTCTCTCCTGATGCTGACCTCCAGGCCTCCCTGGCGAAGCCAGTTCTCAAATCTGACCACCTGGCTGCTTTCGGGCTTTTGCTGCAATCCCCCAGGGATGGGATTTACCGGTATTAAGTTCACGTGGCACAATAGCCCCTTCAGCAGATCAGTCAGCCGCTGTGCATCCTGACGGCCGTCATTGAAGCCTGCCATGAGTGCATATTCTATGGTTATCCGGCGCTTGGTGTTAGCAACATACTCATGGAGGGCTTCCATCAGCCTAGCCAGGGGGTATGCCCGGGCTATGGGCATGATGCGGCTCCGCTTGTCGTCATCGGCTGCGTGAAGGGAAACGGCCAAGGTCAACGCTAAGCCTTCCCGGCCCAGCTTCCGAATGCCCGGCACCACACCGCAGGTGGAGACGGTAATCTGCCGCATGCCGATGTTAAGCCCCCAAGGGGCATTAAGGATGCCGATGCTGCGGATGAGCTCATCATAGTTGTCCAAGGGCTCGCCCATTCCCATGTAGACCACGTTGCTGGGGCGGCTGCCCACATCCAGGGCTGCCTGCAGCACCTGATCCACAATTTCTCCTGCCGTAAGGCCGCGGACAAATCCCAGGGAGCCGGTGGCACAAAAGCTGCAACCCATCTTACAGCCCACCTGGGAGGAAATACAGACTGTGCTCCGCTGAGTTTCTGGTATAAACACAGTCTCGATCAGCTCTCCATCCGCCAAGGCCAGCAGGTATTTGCGGGTCCCATCTCGGGAATGGCGGACTGTGACTACAGAACAGGGATGGTAAACAGCTTCCCGAGACAGCCTGTCCCGGAGCCCAGCGGGCAGGTTGCTCATATCGTCAATGCTTGGGACCGGCCGGTACACCCATTTGAGCAGCTGATCGGCCCGATAGCCGGGTTCGCCAAATTCTGACAGGAGCCGCTTGAGTTCTTCTGGCCCCTGTCCCACCAGGACTCTCATTGGTGTCATCATCAATCACGTCTCCAGATGCCTTTATTATTGCGAAAGAAGTGGCAAACTATGCCAAGAGCCCCTATCTTTTCCCAGAGAGCACAGCCTGCACCATCTTAAGGCCAGCCGCCGCGGCTCCCTCTACCTCGCCCATAGTTGTCGTTTTCGCTATTGGGCAAGCTAACAGCAGAGTCCTCTCCTACGATCCTTCCGGAGGTTAAGAGAACCATGACCGTCAAGGGTAAAGTACACTTTCTTACAGCATATATAGAATTCCTCTTAGATGAAGGGATTAAGTCAGAGGAGTACTATCTGGGAGATGCCAGCCGCTTCTTGCGCTTTCTCTTGGCCAGGGTAGAAGAAGGCGACATCCAAGCCTTTGTCGAAAACTCTTCACCGAGCTATCAGAGGCGATTGCGCAAGACCTTGCGGAAATTCTACGCCTTTGCCCAAAAAGAGCTGCAAATCACCAACCGGGCCTTAGAAAGGATATAATGCCGGAGGGGATCACCGCAGTGATGACCGGCGGGGAAAGTTGACAGGCGACAGGAGTTTGGGGTATAATTAGCCTTGTTGAAGATAGTAATACGGGGTATAGCGCAGTTTGGTAGCGCGCTTCGTTCGGGACGAAGAGGCCCTCGGTTCGAATCCGAGTACCCCGACCATAAAACCCACGGCTGGGAGACTCAGCCGTGGGTTTTTGAGTTTCTTGCCCTCAAGCTGGGGATCTCAGTCAACTGGAAAGCCGGCTTTTGTACTTGAGCTGGTCAGCCAGCTTGGCAATGATCAGGGAGTTGGTGGGAAAGCGGCCCTTGGTGGTTCTGCCTGTCAGCTCCTCGAGATAGTCCCGGTTGCCATGCTCCCAAGCAGTGATCACCGCATTGCGGATTGCTGCCTCGACCCCTCCGGGGGTTGTGTTGTACTTCTCAGCCAGCCGGGGGTAGAGCTCCTTGGTCAGCGAACCGCCAAACAGGCCTTCTTCCTCCATGACTACCATCACTGCATCCCGCAGGTAGTTGTACCCCTTGAAGTGAGCCGGAATGCCGATCCTATGTAACAACTCTGTGACCAGGGCCTCCCGGTTAACCGCTGATCGCAAAGCCTTGCGAGCAGCCTGTTGGTCTGCCTCTGGTTCACTTTCCCTTAATATGGACCCATTGGATGCCTCGCCGGCGAACTGACGAATCCGATCGGCCAACACATTAAGATCAAAAGGCTTCACTACGAAGTAATCTGCACCCAGATCGGTAAAGCGCCGAATAATATCCTCTCTGCCGAAGGCTGTCAGCACAATGATTTTGGGCCTTTTGACCATATTCAGCTGGGAAAGCCGCTCCATCACTCCCAAGCCGTCGAGGTGGGGCATGGTGATGTCCAGCAGCACCACATCCGGCTCTTGTTCCTCCATCATTGTCAGGGTCTCTTCACCATCATGGGCAATGCCCACCACCTGCATACCTTCCTGCCTTCCCAAAAAAGCATCTAGAGTCTCACAAAGCCCTACATTGTTATCCGCAATCAGAATTCTAAGCAACCTTCTCCCTCCTACAACCCAGTCCCTACAACCCAATTTACGAAAAACACCGGCTGTCACTCTGTAAAGTGTAGATCCCACTAAGTTTTTCGACATCTGTGACAATTTTCCTGCGCAGCGGCAGGTATTGGGAGGAAATAATTGGCAACTGTCTTTCGGGCTGCTGGGAGTATGCTGCTCTTCTCCGCATATTTTGAGCTGATCAAGCTCAGAATAATGATAGGCTCGTTCAAGGCCAGCGGATGGGATGATCCGGTCGCATCCCGGCGAGGTTACGTATTATTGGCCGGTCACTTCGCTCAACCGGTCCGCTCCTTGAACAGCTAGGCGGCTGTCGCCGGCAGCGGCAGGAGTGAGTTTGCCTTCTGCCGCTGCTCTTTTTGATCAAACGGCGTTTTCTGCCCTGCTCAGGCGCTGCTTTTCCGGAGTACAGCCAAGAAGAATCCATCGGTGCCGTGGCGATGGGGCAACAGCTGCAGGGTCTTCTGAGGCTCTAAGCCGTACTTGTCAGTCCCATTGGGAAGGATGGCTTTTACGTCGATATAATCTAGACTGGGATACTTCTTTACAAGCCATGCGACATTTTCCTCATTCTCTCGGCGGTTGATGGTGCAGGTGCTGTAAACCAATCTCCCTCCGGCGGCCAAACACTGATAGGCTGAAACCAAGAGCTGCCGCTGGAGCTTGACCAAGTCCCGCTGCCTTTCCGGCTGGATCCGCCAGCGGATATCTGGCTTGCGCCTGATCACTCCCCAACCGGAACAAGGTGCATCCAACAGCACCCCATCCGCCCTGCCCCAATACTGGGCCTCGAGGGATGCAGCATCAGCTGGAATGGTCTTCACATTTGTGATGCCCAGCCGCTTGGCTGCTTTTTCCAGCAGTCCCAGCTTCTGCTTATGCTGGTCAAAGGCCAGCAGCCGGCCTTGATTTTCCATAAGTGCACCGATATGGAGCGTCTTGCCTCCCAGACCCGCACAGAGATCGTAGATTAGTTCTCCAGGCCGGGGAGCCAGGGCATGGGCAGCCAGCATCGACGCCTCATCCTGTACAGCAAAATACCCAGCTTGATAGGCCTTCAATGCGGAGATGCTGGGAAATCCCGAGATTTCTACTGCCTCCGGTGCCAGCTGACCAAAAGCCGCGTTCACACCTTCCTCTCTCAAGGCCTCAACCAGCTCATCCCGCTGGAGCCTGATGGTATTGGCTCTGACAAAGGTAGGTGGAGACAGGTTGTTGGCACTGCACAAAGCTTCAGTTTCTTGAGCTCCTAGCTCCCGGAGCCAGTGTTCGACTAACCACAGCGGATGGGAATGCAGCAGGCTGATCCGCTCCGCCGGCTCCAGCTTCTCGGCAGCCTTGACAAAATCCCCTTTTTCCGGCTCCCGGAGCAGGGAACGTAGAATCCCGTTAACCAACCCGGCAGTACCCCGGTGTCCGAAGTTCTTGGCCAGTTCCACAGCCTCATGGCAGGCGGCAGCTGCGGGGATGCTGTCAAGGAACAGGATTTGATAAACCGCCATGCGGAGGTTATTCCGGAGTGCTGCAGGCATCTTCTCTAGAGGATGGCGGGAGTACTGCTCCAGCACCCAGTCCAAGGTAAGGCGGCGGCGCAAAGTGCCGTAGACCAGTTCGGTAGCCAGGGCCCGGTCCCGTTTGTCCAGGGCGGACCTGGTGAGCTGCTGATGGAGGGCAATGTGGACATATGCCTCACTGGCCTCAACTGCACATAGAACCTGCAATGCTGTCACCCTGGGGGTAACCTTGCGCTTCTTGGCCACAGGATCGCCTCCAAAAAAGCCCAGGCACTATCCGGCCTGGGCACCTGGGTCTCTTACCAGTTCTTATTACAACTTCTAATCATCACGGGCTCCCCTTAAGACCAGCAGCCTCAGGAGCTGCAGGGCAGCCATCGCAGCAGCAGCCACATAGGTCAAAGCCGCCGCATCCAAGACCTGCTTAGCCTTGGGAATCTCCGTTCGAGTCAAAAACCCGCCGCCTTCCAGCATAGCCAAGGCCCTGCGGCTGGCATTGAACTCCACCGGCAGGGTCACCAACTGGAAGGCCAAAGCCCCAATAAACAGCCAAATAGCCACACTCATCAGGGTCTGGGACCAAGTCAGGAATCCGATAAAAAACAGTGGAAACGCCATCTGTGAGCCGATGCTGGCTACAGGGTACAGGTTGTTGCGGATATTCAAGGGAATGTATGCCTGCGAATGCTGAACTGCATGCCCTGTCTCATGGGCGGCGACACCTAAAGCAGCCACGGAAGTGCTGTTGTAGACCTGTGGGGAAAGCCGCATCCTCTTGGTGCGGGGATCATAATGGTCAGACAAAACGCCCCTGGTCATCTCCACCGGCACATCATGCAAACCGTTGGCATCAAGCAGCGCCCTAGCCACCTGGGCACCGGTCATGCCCACCTGGGAATACTCCCGCAGGTAGCGCTGAAAGGTTCCCTGAACCTTTCCCTGGGCATAGATCGCTAAGATTAATGCCGGAATCAACAGAATATAGGTGGGATCATAATAAAAAGGAAAAAACAATAAACACCCTCCTTTGCATCCGTGATCAGGCCGGGGCTCCCATTCCGCCCTTAATATCACTATACACTAAGATTCAGCTCAATGTCCAGGATATTTCTGGATCCAAGCTCTAAGCCTGCGGGAGCTGCTGCCCTTACAGCCCTGTCTACATCGCCTTTGCCTAATCAGCTGTATCCAATAGAGAAGCCTTGAGAGCCTCTTCAACCTTCTCCAAATCCACTTGTGTATTAAAACAAGGGCCATGGGGGCGCTGGTTGGTGATACCCCCAACGGTAATCTGCCGCGCGTCCTGCAAACCGCTGACCAGATCCCTCTCGCAGGCAATGGCAATGACCACTTGCGGATTCAGATCACGGATGAGCTGCCGGGCCTTTGTACCTCCTGTGGCTACGGCCAGATTCACCCCATACTTGTCAGCTAGCTCTAATAGCCCGCCAACAGAACAGCGGCCACATTTCCGGCACTGGCCAATATCATTGGTCACTTTCCTCGGGCAGTCGGCGTTCTGCAGGCATATGGGCGCCAGGATCAAGAGTTCATGGGGACGGACCCGCTTATCCTTCTGCCGAAACAGCTGGTTGTTTACCTCGATGAAAGATGCTCTGATCCGATCCTTCTCTACACCCAGCAGTGCTCCCACCCGCAGTGCCAAAGGCAACAGGGCAAAGGCCACCGTATCCTGGGCCCTGCTGAGTACAGGCGGTGTACGGCCGGTGATGAGAGACACCAGTAATCCCAGTATGCCCAGCCCCGCATAGATCAAAAACCCCATCACTACAGACAGGAGAATCAGCAGGATCCACCAGGCCACCTTGGAGCCCTTCTGGACCAAATACCAGCTTGTTCCTGCCAAGACAGCCAGGATCAGGAGGCTGATACTAATTAGTCCGACAAATACCCGTTTTTTCTCCTCAACCATTACACGGTGCGCCCCCCAGCATTTCCCCCAGGTCAACCCGATAGCCATTGGCATAATCCCGGCCTCCCATGCGGGGGCGATTGGGAGGTTGTACTAGATTCAGAGACACAGAACCTGTGCCGCAAGCGACGATGATGCCGTCTTCGCCTACGGCGAGGATAGTCCCCGGTTTGGCGCCATCAGCTTCCAGCTCCGCCAAAGCCGCTTCCCACACTTTAAGCAGCTGTCCCCGGTGATAGGTATATGCCCCGGGCCAGGGATTGACGCCCCTGACCAAATCTACAATCTGCCGGGCAGCAGCCTGCCAGCGGACTTCTCCCGCAGTTTTTGACAGCTTATATGCATAGGTAGCTTGACTCTCATCTTGAGGCGCGGGCTTGAGGCCTCCTTCGGCCAAACGGCTGAGGGTTTCAGTCAAAAGGTCGGCACCTTCTTCTGCCAGCTTGACTTCCAGGCTCCCCGCCGTATCTTCAGGTTGAATAGGGACCTGTCTTTGAAGCAGGATATCCCCTGTGTCCCAGCCTTCATCCAACAGCATGGTGGTCACGCCTGTTGCACTGCAGCCATCAATAATCGCCTGTTGAATGGGCGCTGCTCCCCGATAGCGGGGCAGCAGTGATGCATGGACATTAATGCAGCCGTACCGGGGCAGCTCTAAGATGGCCGGAGGGATCAGCTGGCCGAAGGCCACTACTACAATGGCATCTGGATTGAGTTCCCTTAAGAGCTCCACAAAACTCTCGTCAGCCACCTTCTCCGGCTGCAGTACACTGAGGCCAGCTTCCAGGGCCGCTTCCTTGACGGGAGAAAAACTCACCCGGTGTCCCCTTCCCCGGCGCCGATCCGGCTGGGTCACCACCGCCTCTACAGCAAAGCCCCCATCAATCAGGCGTTTAAGGCTGGGTACCGCAAATTCAGGTGTTCCCATAAATGCAATACGCATCTAGTCACCTCCCGGCATTACCGGGCTTCCTCTTTCTCCTCTTCTTCCTCTGCTTCGTCTTCTTCTATCTCCAGCGCCTTGTCGATAAACAGCACTCCATCTAGATGATCGATTTCATGCTGCAATGCCCTGGCAAACAGGCCGTCCGCCCGCAGCCTCACACTGCGTCCGGAGTCATTCAATCCAGTCACTACCACCTCTTGGGCCCTTTCAACATACCCCCATCTTCCGGGAATGCTGAGACAGCCCTCTGAGTCGATCTCACTACCGGCTGCTTCCTCGATCTCAGGATTGATGAGCACAACCGGCCCTTCCCCCACATCGACAACTATGATCCGCTGGCTCATACCAACTTGTGGAGCCGCGAGCCCCACCCCATTGGCTTCATACATAGTATCCAACATATCTTTGACCAGTCTGCGGATGCGCTTGGTCACCTGGGTCACCGGCTCGGCCTGCTTGCGCAAGACCGGGGCGCCTTCTTTGACTATCTCCAAAACCGCCATGGGTCCCGTCCTCTCTGGTTAATTGCTGCTGTTCACGCCGCCCAGCTCTGCGGCAGAGCTTAAAGTGATCATAGCAGAGCACAAGGA
>LFTN01000007.1 GCA_001513495.1 Clostridiales bacterium DTU087 | reverse complement strand
CGGACTTTTAATCCGGGTGTCCGGGGTTCGAATCCCCGATGGCTCACCATGAAGAACCCCGCTTTGGCGGGGTTTTGTGTTACCTGGCAATCGAAGTGTTATGTTTTATGTTACCTGGAGATCGCACTGCGTTCTGGTACTTGAGAATAGGCTGAATTATAGTTGGCAGCTGGTAGTTGCGGCATATGAATTCTTGGTGGACAGCGCTAGACCTAGACATCTAGCGCTGTTCTCATTTCCTTTACTCGCCCGCCCTTGCCGGTTCGCTCACCGTTCCCGGCGTAAGCAAAAGGTAGAGTCCAGCTATACCTACTATCGTGTAGATTATTCGGCTCACCATGCTCGGCATGGTGGCCGAGCCGCCAAAAATAGCTTCAACTAGGTTCCAGTTGAACAATCCTACCAAACCCCAGTTCAAGGCACCTATGATGGTGAGAATCCGGCTAGCTGTTCTTAGACCTTGCATAAGCCCTCAACTCCTTTCATTGGTGTATTGTCTCCCATACTATCCTCTCCAAGAGTCTGCTGCAGTCATACCCTTAGTAAACAAAAAATGGAACAAACAATCGGCAAAGTCAGACTCTGGATACAGGATGCAGTTTTTCGTACGAGTTGGGCCGAAAGAGAACTTTTATTTCAATATTTAGCAGGAATTGTGCCGAAAAGGTCCAATAGGTGTTAGCAACAGTGGTGCGTCTCTGATGCATCACAAAATTTTGCATGGGAGGTTGCTTATGCGGATTAGGCTGTTTCTAGTGGCTTTGTTGGTGATGGTGGTGGGTTTGGGAGGGATAGCTAATGCAAGCAGCGATACCTTGGTAATCGGCAGCGGAGCAGAGGCTGTCGGGTTAGACTCAAGGTTGGAAACTGATGTCCCCTCCTTTGAGCGGATCAATGTAATTATGGAGCCGCTGGTCAAGTTCGATGTGGAGATGAACCTGGTCCCGGCTCTGGCCACTGACTGGGAGTTCAGCGATGACGCGCTTACTTTGACTTTTTATCTGCGGGAAGGTGTCAAGTGGCACGATGGAAAGCCCTTTACAGCTGAGGACGTCAAATACACCTTCGAATGGGTTCTAGATCCCAGTAATGCCGCCCCCAATCGTGGTTTGTACGCTGATATTGACCGTATTGAAGTAGTTAATGATCATGTGGTCAGTTTTCACCTAGGGAAACCATACTCATTCTTGCTGAACAATATTGCCCGAATGCCCATTTCTCCTGCCCATGACGGTGATCGGGAGGATTTCCGTCAGGCTCCCATC
>LFTN01000060.1 GCA_001513495.1 Clostridiales bacterium DTU087 | reverse complement strand
GCTATCAATACTGCGGTTAATGAAGAAGTTCCTGTGCCTCTAGGCCAGCTTACAGGGGCTGCTTTCCTGGCGGGACTCGGGCCGAGAATCCCCGTGAGAATCATACCGGTTGGTGCTGTCAGCACTACCCCGAAGATCGAGTTTATGGAGAAGGGGATTAACCAGACCTTTTATCGGATCTATCTGGATGTCAGGACAAATGTCCGGATTGTGGTGCCGTTGGTTAGAAGTGATGTGGAAGTCATCAGTGCTGTACCGATAGTGGAGCAGTGGATTGTAGGTGAGGTGCCCCAAGTCTATGTCAATTGGAGTTTGGACCTGCGGGAACTTGAGAAGCTGCAGGAGGGCTTGATGCTTGAAGGGCAGGGAAACCTGCATTGATATAGGGAAGAAGTTGAAAACCAAAATTGCTGTTGACATGTGGGAGACACGCTGTTATAATTACAACTTGCCGGGTGATTGAATCCGGCGGGAGACCTTGAACCTTGAAAACTAGACAGCGTACAGAAAGCTTGTGCGTCAAGAATTAATTAGCCA
>LFTN01000076.1 GCA_001513495.1 Clostridiales bacterium DTU087 | reverse complement strand
CACCGGAGGCCTTTTTGATCCAACCATTACACCCCTGGTGGAGCTGTGGGGAATCGGTACCGGCAATCCGCAAATACCGGAGCCCGGGGCCATCGAAAACGCGAAGAGATTAATTGACTACAGGAAAGTAGAGCTGGAGCCCAACGGTTACAGAGTCAGGCTGGCCGAGGCGGGCATGGGTTTGGATCTGGGCGCCATCGGCAAAGGATATGCAGCAGACAGCGCCGCGGAGCTGCTGCGGCAGCGGGGTGTAGAAAGTGCCTTGCTCAACCTGGGAGGCAATGTCTATGTCATCGGCGGCAAACCCGATGGTTCTGCCTGGCGAATCGGGATTCAGGATCCCTTCGCCGACCGGGGCACCCATGTGACAATCTTACAGGTGCGGGATACTTCCATTGTCACCTCCGGCACTTATGAAAGGTTTTTCATCAGAAACGGCAAACGCTACCATCATATTATGGACCCGGAGACCGGCTATCCGGCTGAGACGGGGCTAGCTAGTGTCAGCATTATCTCTCCCTCTTCCATCACTGGAGATGCCCTCTCTACAGGAGTGTTTCTGTTGGGGTTAGAGAAAGGCCTAGCCCTGTTGGAAGAGCTGGAAGGTGTGGAGGGCATGCTGATCACCAATGATCGAAAAGTCTATCTTACCAGCGGACTCAAAGACCAGGTCAAGTCGCTGGCCAAGGGGTTTGAATTCCATGACCAAGAGTAGATACTTTAGGCCTGGAGACTTAATTATATACGGCGCCCTGCTCCTCATCTTTGTCATGGGCACTTTGATCGGGGCCGGCGAATTAGGTCAAGGCGGAACGGCGGCCGTTATCACCCAGGATGGCAGGGAGATCCGCCGGATCGATCTGGAACAAGTGGAAGAACCCTATGAGTTCCGGGTAGAAAACGCAGACGGCCAGTACAATATCATCAGGGTAGAGCCAGGGCGCATCCGGGTGACGGAAGCCTCTTGCCCAGATAAAGTTGATGTCAAACAGGGTTGGATATCAAAGGCAAATCAGTCCATCGTCTGCCTGCCCAACCGCCTGGTGATTCGCATCGAGGCAGAGGGGCCAGGGGCAGATGACGGCATCGACGGCATCGCCTTCTAGTTGGAAAGGAGCCGACGGCATGAATACCCGGCGCATAACTTGGATCGGTGTTCTCGTATCTCAAGCCCTCGTACTCCACACGGTGGAGCGGATGCTGCCCATACCGCAGCTGGCACCAGGGGTCAAACTGGGCTTAGCCAATATCATCACTCTGGTGGCACTCAATATACTGCCCTGGTCAGATGCTTTCCTGGTCATGGTACTCAGAAGCATGCTGGGAGCTTTACTGGGCGGGGGAGCCAGCGGCGTGCTGTTCAGCCTGGCAGGGGGGGCCTTCAGTTTCCTAGCCATGTCCTTCTTGATGAGGTATCGGGATGTGCTCTTCAGTATCGCGGCCATCAGCGTAGGAGGGGCTTTCCTCCACAATGTAGGCCAGCTCCTCATGGCCAGCTTGATTGTTGAGACCTTTAATATCCTTGTTTACTTCCCTATCCTCGCGGCTTCTGCCCTGGTCACCGGCTTCTTCACCGGCGTCATCAGTGATCTGATCATCAACGCCATTTACCATGCCCGCCTGCTGCCCGGTGCAGCCCGGCGCCGGGGCCCTCAGCCGAACTGAGCCGACTAAAGACTAAACCAAAAGGGCCCCAACCGGCCCTCTTACTCTTAGTCAAGTATGTGCCAACAGCTCTCCCACAAGCGATGATCGATCCATTACTCTTTTCCTTGCCTCAATCTCAAGCCCCCGCAGGTCAAGCCCGCTGGTATATACAGTAAGACACCCGCTTTAGGTCGGCCATCTCAGGTTCCAAGAGGTTTTCCGCATTACCCACAATGAAATACCCGCCGGACACCAGGGACTCACTAAACTGCTGGGTCAGCCGCATCTGGGTCTCCTGAGTAAAGTAGATAAAGACATTGCGGCAAAGGATCAGGTGAAAGCCGGTTTCATAAGGGTCTTCCAAGAGATTATGCCTCTTGTATCGAACCCGGTCTTTGATGGCCTCACTTAGCCGCCAAAGCCGCCCATCCTGAGTAAAGTACTTCTGCTTGTATTTGGCAGGCAGGCTGTTTAGCAGGTTATCTGCGTAGACGCCTTCCTCTGCCTGGGCAAGGGCTCCTACATCGAAGTCTGTCCCCAAAAGCGTATGCCTGACGCCGGGAGTCAGCTCCTCCAGCAGCATGGCGATAGTGTAGATCTCAGGCCCTGTGGAGCAGCCAGCACTCCATACCCGCAGCCGCCGGAAGCGCTGCACCAGGTCAGGCAAGACCTTATCCTCGATCTCTCTAAACACACTTACATCCCGGTAGAACTGCGATGTATTAATGGTCAAGTAACCAGTGAATCGCTCCCGTTCTTCAGGGTCTGACTGCAGCATCTTAATGTACTCATCGTAATTGGCGGCTCCAACCCTCTGGAGCCACTGATTGATGCGCCGCTGCATCTGCTGCTGTTTGTACTGATTGAGGTCCAGGCCAATGGTCCCCTTCAGCTTTCGTTTAAAGACTTCATAATCAGCGGCCACTACTTCCATCCCCCTCCTCCCGCCCTCTCTGCGCCAGCGTTGTCACTGCCCGGACTGCTGCATCCCCGATGCGGTCCAACGGCAGGATGAAATCGGCATCGCCGTTCTCCACCACAGCCCGGGGCATGCTGTAAATCACCGACGTGTTCTCATCCTGGACGATAGTCACACCTCCCGCAGCTTTGATCTGAGCCATTCCCGCTGCCCCGTCCTTACCCATGCCGGTCAAAATCACACCTACCGCCTGGCGGGCATAGGCCGGCGGCAAGCTGAGGAAGGTAACATCAACGGAGGGCCGTACGTAATTCACGGGGGGTGTCTGCTCCAACCGGATAGTTGCGCCCGCCCCGATCACCATGTGGTAATCACCGGGGGCGACATAAGCCACTCCCACCCGGATCCGCTCTCCTTCCTCTGCTTCCTTTACCGTTATGCTGCTCAGCTGATCTAAGCGCTCTGCCATTGAACGGGTGAATCCCGCCGGCATGTGCTGAACCACCAGCACTGCCGCCGGCAGATCCTTGGGAAACTGACGCAGGACAGCTTCCAGTGCCCGGGGGCCGCCGGTAGAGGCTCCGATGGCCACAATACTCCGGGGGGAGCTGCTGTCGGGCTGCTGGGGAAATGCCGCCGGCTTTTTGGCCGGAGGCAGACTGACCGACTTAATTGGCTGCGGCTTGGCCCTCACCGGCTCCGGCCTGCCCCCAAACGGCTCCAGTCTGGCCTTCACCGGCTGGACCTTGGCTAAGGCTGCAGCCTTGAGTTTGCTGATCAACTCATCCTTAATCTTTTCAATATCCAGGGAAATCGCCCCTGAAGGCTTGGGGACAAAATCCACCGCCCCCAGGGCCAAAGCTTCGATGGTCGCCTTGGCGCCGGAGTGGGTAACACTGCTCAGCATCACCACCGGTACCGGGCTGCTGGCCATGATGTCCCGCAGCGTCTCTAGTCCATCCTTGCGGGGCATTTCCACATCGAGGGTTACCAGATCTGGCTGCAGCTTTGCCACCTTCTGCAAAGCCTCGAGACCATCCCGTGCGGTGCCGACTACTTCGAAAGCTGGGTCCTCGGCAATCATATCGGAGATAACCTTGCGCATAAAGGCTGAATCATCTACTACCAGCACCCTGGTCTTGGCCATTCGCTTCACCTCACTCTAAAGTCCACCGGTTGATACTTAACCTTTTCGTGGGTCTGCAAAACCGGAGGCCTCTAATGGAGGCGGCAGTTCTAGATTTCTCGGGGCTCTGATCCAATGCTTTGTACCACCACCTTGCCGCTTTCCACATATAAGATCATCTTGCGCCCGATGCTGCCCCCTACGTCTTCACCCCGCAGCGGCAGCCTGTGTGCCGCCAAATGCTCCTTCACAGCAGCGACATTCTGCATCCCGACATTCAGCGCGGCCTCGCTCAGTTTTGGAAAGAGGTTGCTGCCTCCCGCGATCTTGGCCACCAGTAAGCTCCGCCGGCCTCCTGCCCGCACAACGCCCTCGATCAGCGCCGGTATGGCGGTATCGGCGAATTTCCCCGGCTGTTCTGTGCCCCTGCCGTCTCTGCTGGCGGCCAAGAATACGTGGGCCATGCCTCCTACTTGATTCTCCCGATCATAGACAGCAACTCCCACGCAGGAACCTAAGCCGACAGTGATCAGCACATCGCCGCCTGCAGCCAGCTTGATTTCTCCCATGTTAACAAAGATATCTGCCATTACTATCTATCCGTCTCCAACAGTATTTTGAAAAGCCGTTCAAAGCCAGTTGTGCCAGGGATCAGCAGGATGTGGCCTTCGATTTGCTCTCCTTCTGAAGCAAAGTCAGTCTTGAGGACCGTGATATAGTCATCGAGAATTGCGGCACCGGCCAAAATCGAACTCCAAATGGCACCGGCCATGTCAATGGCCAGTCCCGGAACCGACGGCATGAGCATCAGATTGGTCATCTCTGCCAGAGCATTGAGATATGAGGTGACGACTATGTTCCCCACCTCTTCCAAGACAGACCGGCCCATCTCGTCAAATTCCGTCAATTCCATTCCCAAGATGGACTTCACCAGCTCCTGGGCGCTGTGGATAGGCATCATGAAAGCCATATGGCCATCAACGTCACCGGAGATCATGATATAGATCCCGGCAACCAGGGCTTCAGGCCCCCCTATAAGAGTTGTGGTCTCCGGCAGGCTCAGAATTGCAACCTCGGGGACCACCATCTCCAGTTTCCTATCCTGGAGCATAACTGACAGCGCCGATGTGGCGTTCCCTGCCCCGATGTTACCCAGCTCCCGGAGCAGGTCCAGCTGCATCGGCGTCAATCTCTTTTTGCCGTTCATAGTTTCTCGGCCTCCATCTCCCTCTAGCCCGCAACTTTGCGCAATGCTTCAATGATCCTCTCCGGCTGGAAGGGCTTGACAAGAAAATCCTTTGCACCAGCGTTCAGGGCCTCAATCACCATGGGTTTCTGACCCATGGCACTGCACACAATCACCTTGGCGTTGGGATCGATCTCCAAGATCTTCTTGATAGCTGTGATCCCATCCATCTTCGGCATGGTGATATCCATGGTCACCACATCAGGCCTTAGTTCCTGATAGAGGGCCACTGATTCTTCGCCATCAGCAGCTTCGCCCACGACCTCAAATCCGTTCTTTTCCAAGACATTCCTGAGGGTCATTCTCATGAATGCCGTATCATCAGTTACCAAGACTCGCTTACCCATTGCTCTCCCTCCGTGTCATCCTGCATCGTCCTTCAGCTTCTCCCTGCCCGGACCTACTTAGATTCGGCAGTGAGATCATTAAGTACAGCTGCAACATCTAGAATCAGCGCCACGGTTCCATCACCCAGCACTGTCGCGCCTGCCAGTCCCTTGACATCCCCCAAAATGGGGCTCAACCGCTTGATGACAACCTCCTGCTGGCCAAGCAGCTCATCAACCATCAGGCCAGCTTTCATGGTGCCGGCTTCCACCACGATCACCGGCATTCCGCCATCATGGGTGATGGTGCCAAATCCCAAGAGCCCGGTCAAATCCAAGATGGGAAGCACTTCATTGCGGAGGGTGATTACCCGTTCCCCGTGGATGGTCTTCACTACTTCCGGCGTCACCCGCAGGTTCTCCCGCACCGATTGAATGGGAATGGCCAGCATCTCTGTACCTGTCCTGACCAGCAGTGCCTGGATGATGGCTAAGGTCAGGGGCAGCCGCAAACTCACTGTCGTTCCCTTGCCCAATGTACTTCTCAGCTCAACGGACCCATTCATGGCTTCCAAGATAGCCTTGACGGCATCCATGCCGACTCCCCGCCCCGATACATCGGTAACCTCTTCACTGGTGGAGAAGCCCGGCTCAAAAATCAATCCCTGGGCCTCCTGGGGAGTCATCTTCGCGGCCTGCTCCAGAGTAATCAGGCCGATATCCACAGCTTTGGCCTTCACCTTTTCACTGTCGATGCCTCGGCCGTCATCGGCAACTTCGATGACTACATGGCTGCCTTCATGCCTGGCTTCCAGGCGGATCCGGCCTTCGGCTGGTTTTCCTGCCCGGAGCCTCTCCTCCCGGGCTTCCAAGCCGTGGTCAACCGCGTTGCGGATAAGATGCACCAAGGGATCACCGATCTGGTTAGTCAAGGACCGGTCTAGCTCTGTCTCCTCTCCTGCTATCTGAAGCTGGACATCTTTGCCGGCCTGTTTGGCCAAATCCCTGACCATGCGGGGAAAGCGGTCAAACACGTGCTTGACCGGCACCATCCGGAGCTTCATTGCTGCGTACTGCAGTTCAGTTGTCACCCTGTCCATCTGGGCAATGACTGCCCGGGAATGGCCGTCCTCCAGCTGTTTGGCCAACTCCATCACCTGGGTGCGGCTGATGACCAGCTCACCCACGAGGTTATTCAGCTGGTCAAGGCGTTCAGTCTCTACCCGCACATATTTTTCTACAACACGGCTCCGCCCATCGCCGGCCCGGCGGACAGCCTGATCAGCCCGCTCCTTACCGGCGGTAATCTCCGGCGTCCTTGGCGGCAGAGACTCCGCATCCTCAACGGTCACTTCGGAGACGATTACATCCAAGATCTCCGGTATGTTCAGAATGGCTTCCCGCACCTCGGGGAGTGATTGACGTGTGAATATGAGCACTGCAAACCGATCTTCGAAATGCTCCTCATCTATATCCTCGGCAGAAGGCTCGGACTTGACAACAGTCCCCAGCTTTTCTAAAGCCTGGAAGACTGTATAAGCCCGTACAGACTTCATCAAGACATCCTGCCGGATGATGACAGTGATCCAGTAAACATTGTAGTTCCTGGCCGCTGCCTCTTTTAGAAGCTCCCGATCGTATTCATTGAGGGTCAGCTGGACCTCCGCTTCGCCAGCCTGCCGGCTGGGGATTGGCTCAGCTTGGCCTGCCTCTGCAGCTTCAGCTGCCTTGGGCTGTGCCAGACTACCAGCCAAGATCTCAGCCAGCCGCTCCTTCATTGCCGTGGTATCGGTGTGGACGGTATCGAAGCTGATTACCTCTTCTAGAATGAGCTCCAGCATATCCACTGAGTCAAAGAGGGTGTTAATCAACTCCTGGGAAGGGGCAATTTCCTCATTGCGCAGCGCATCAAGGAGATTCTCCATATGGTGGGTAAAATCCGCCAGCTGGGTATAGCCCATGGTGCCTGCCATGCCCTTGAGGGAGTGGGCTGCTCGAAACATCTCAGCAACCAATTCTCTATCGGCAGGTGTCTGCTCAAATTGCAGTAGGTTTTCATTCAATGACTGAATGTGTTCCCGGGCTTCTACCGCAAACACATCCTTGTATTCGTAAAAGTCCATTTACCTATTCCTCCTCAAGAGCCCTGCCCCACCACTCACCCATCCATCATCGAATGGTGGAAATCCGCTCCCTCGGTGTCGCAATTTCGGTAATCCTCACACCGAACTGCTCACCGACTACCACAACTTCACCTTTCGCTACTAGGACATCATTTGCATAAACCTCGATGGGTTCCCCATCCATGGTGTCTAGTTCTACAATGGAGCCCGGGCCCAGGCGCAGTATGGATTCGATGGGCAGCCGGCTCCTGCCCAGAATCGCCCTGACCTTCACCGGAATATTGCGGATCAGCTCAATGTTCAAGTTGCCCAGCTCTCCATAGCCGTGGAACTGAACACCTGCTTCCTCGCCCGGCAGGCGCCACGGCGGCTCTTGGACTTCCCTGGCGGCAGCGCTGGATAGGTCCAAGGACCACTGGGCAGCAGCAACCTCACCGGCAGCAGCACCGGCCTCGGGGGCTGCTTCCCCATGGCTGTCCGCGATCTGGGGATCCATCAAGCGCATCACCGATTCCCTGGCAAACCCCACATCCACCAGCTGCAGCATCTCACTATCCAAGACTCCCTCCACCTCCAAGTGGAAGGCTACCACAACCACCGGATCGTCCAGGGAACGTTCATCACCAAACTCGGCTAGATCCATCCGCTCAAGCTCAGGCGGGGTAATCTGGATCCTGGTGCTGAACATATCTGACATAGCAGTGGCCGATGACCCCATCATCTGATTCATGGCTTCACTGACAGCACTCATATGCAGCTCAGAGAGCTCTGCCGGCGGGTTGGAACCATCTTCTCCCATCATGAGGCTGGTCAGCAGTGCCGCATCTGACTCCTTGATGATCAGCACATTGCTGCCTTCCAGTCCCTCGGTGTAACACACTGTGACCACTAGACAAGGAATGGGGTACCTTTCCCGGACCTCCCGGAAGGTGCTTACCGACACGCTGGGGACAGTAATGGACACCTTCCGGTTCAGTATATTGGAAAGGGCCGTAGCCGCGGCCCCCATGGATATGTTGCCGACTTCTGCTAGGGCATCCCTCTCAAACTCATCCAGGGCGTTCAATTCGGCATCCAGGGCGTCATCCTCGGCAGCTGCGTCCTGCCCATTGTCAAGGCCATCGCCTTCTCCGCCGGAGCCTGATCCTTCACCGGCTGCCCTCAGCAGGGCATCGATCTCCTCTTGGCTTAAGAAATCATTCATCGACCTCTATCCTTTCCGTTGACCGCAGCGCTGTAATCACAATCCCCAGCTTGTCACCAAGCTTGCCCGGTGAGGCTAGGAACTTGGTAGTATCGCCGATCTTCACCTCTAGATTCTCATAGCGCCTGCGGTTCAAGGTGACTACATCACCCACCTGCAGGCTCAAAAGGTCAGCCACCGTAACGGTGTTAGACCCCAGCTCCACAGAGAGGGTGATCGGTGTTTGCTGAACCCTGGATTTCAGCATCTCTATATCTTCAGGATCTGCCCGGCGCCGCAGGGAATCGAACAGCCGGAACGCTGTCAATTGTTTGAGGACTGGCTCTAAGGCTGAATAGGAAATACAGATATTGATCAGATCCCGGGTACTCCCTACCGCCAAATTCATGGAGATCAAAACGACAGTCTCCCGCTCCGTCATCAGCTGCAGGAACTGGGGATTGCTCTCAATGGACTCCAAGGTGACCCTCATATCGATGATCTCTGACCAGGCATTTTCAAAACTGATGGTCATATCTTCAAACAACTGGGAGGTCAGGACCGCCAGCTCGATATCGGTCAGTTCCCGGGAGCGCCCCAGGGAAATCCCCGGCCCGCCGCAGAGGCGATCATAGAGCAGGAAAGAAATATCCGGGCTCAGCTGCATGAGCAAGCTGCCATCCAGAGGCTGCATGGTACACAAAATGATCACAGAAGGGTTGGGCACCGAACGGATAAACTCCCCAAAGGTGAGCTGCTCGATAGAGGCAACATTCAGCTCTACCCGGGTGCGGAGCTTGGCGGAAATCATGCCGGAGAGCTCCCGGGCAAACTGCTCATGGATCCTCTGCAGGGCCCGGACCCGTTCCTTGGAAAAGCGATGAGGCCGCTTGAAGTCATAAGCGACAACATCCGGCTGCTCCTCTTCCTCCTGGATGGCGCCGGTGGCCTGCCTGATCAGTTCATCAATCTCCTGTTGACTAAGAATCTCATCCACAATGCTTCACCCTTGCTCTCAAAAAGGAGTCCCCCGCTCTCGCCGGGAAGTCTGTCCATCCCGCGGTTAACAGAACAGCTGCACTGGCTCGCTCAATGGACTCAGCAGCTTTACTCCTCACCGGCCGCTGCCACCAGCTCTTCCTGCAGGGCCTCGGCTTTCAACTCAATCTTCTCGGCAGTGGTGAGTATCTTTTCTACATCCAGCAAAATGAGGAGCCTGTCCCCTACCTTGCCGATTCCCTGGATGTATTCCGCCTTCAGTCCGGCTACAGTCCGAGGAGGTGGTTCAATATCGCCGCCGGAGATGCGCAGAACCTCAGTCACATCATCCACAACCAGGCCTACCCGGTTCTCACTGATATCCACTATAATAATCCGGGAATCCTCGGTCATGGCTGTTGCTTCCAATCCGAAACGCCTCTTCAGATCAATAATCGGGATGACTTCTCCCCGCAGGTTGGTCACACCTTCAACAAACTCAGCAACATTGGGAAGTTTAGTGATCTCCCGGGGCTTGACAATTTCCCGGACTTTGGTAATCTCTATCCCGAATTCCTCGCCATATAGACGAAAAACGACCAGCTGCCGTTCATCATCGACTGTCCGCTTTACTTCCTCCATGTTCTCCCTCCTCGTCAAGTGGTGCCAGTCCACTTGCATCAACAAAGGCGTCTGCTTTAGCAGCCAAATCAATGCTTTCCTTGCAGGTTCGGCAAATAGCCAGAGCTATCCTGCCAAATATCGCCAATTTCTTGTATGTTTCTAAAATAGCACTCCAAAACTGATCCGATGGGTGCCTCCCAGTTCATGGCCGGTCCAACTGTAGTCCAACTGGACATGCCCTATGCCTAAGCCGCAGCCGGCGGTGATGCTGTCTGCTGCATAGCCGCCCCGCAGCTGCAAGAACCCTCCAATACTGTATTCGGCACCAACACCCCAGTCCTTGAACTTAAGGTCGGTCTGTCCGCTGATCAAGAGCCTCCCGTCCATAAGCGAGAGGGCCGCCCCGCCCAGAAGCTGTGTCGGTAGTTCCTCGACCAGGCCTGTTGACCAACTGATCTCACCGATTACATCTCTAGCCAAAAAACCGATGGCCAAAACATCACTGACCTGCTGTCTGACCCCCCCCTCCAGGGAATACCCCCGGCAGTAGGAGTCATCAAGCTCGCCGACGATCCCCTTAACCGTCAGGCCGGCACTGCATCCATTGGCAATCTCCATGCCTGTTCCTATGTAGGCGACAGCCTGGAGGTAGTCAAAGCTGCCGATGGGCTGCTGGGAACCCTCTATTGTCCTGGGTATCCCTTCACTGGATAGCAGGAGCACCCCTGCACCCAAACTGCCCCGATCAGTGATAGGCAGAGCGGCTGCTGCAAAGCTCAGATCTGTAGCCTCGCCCAGTGTCGAATGGCTGATGGACAGTTCCGGCCTCACTACATGGGCCAGGGCTGCTGGATTGTAATACAGCCCTTCAACTCCCCTGGCCGCGCCAACTCCCGCATTACCCATTCCCCACACCCGGGCAGTAGTGCCGAACCTGAGGATAGGCAGCGGTTCGCCGCCGCTTTCATCATCCGCCGCAGCCGCCGTCCCGCCCACCAAAAGCAACAAAACGATTAGGACACCAATGAACCATCCAGCTGACCTTCTTTGTGTGCAGCTATCCACTCCTCGACCACCCTTTCCCATAATCGGCCGCCGCCTCAACTTCCAGCAAACACCGGCAGGTACGCAGATTCCTGCCTTTTACTGGGAAGCGTCATGTGGCAAATTCGACATTAACCAGCACCATCCTGCTAAAGGCCCTTTGTTCTTGTCCTTCCGCCTTGTTAGAATAATCTCAGGAAATATAAGGATGGGGAATTGTTCTATGGCTGAGAAGCAGTTCTTAGGAATCCGGGGCCTGTACTTGATCTTGATCTTGGGCGTGGCCGGCCTGTGGGGACTATCCAGCGCCCTTTGCCGGGCAGAGGGAGCTGCTGGAGGTGAAGCCGCGTCTCTGGCTGAGGTACTTGAGATCCAAAAAAGCCCATCTAGCCTAGAACGTTCACATGTTATGGAAGATACTTTAGATGCATCGGGTAGTGTCCAAGGGCTCACCCTTCATGGTGCAAAGGTCCTAGAGCTTCAATACATAAGCGCCAGCGGCCATCCGCCGGATATGGCGTCCGGGCCTCTTCCCGGCTTCACCTTGAATCAGAGGCTGGAGGCTGAGGTGGAATACCTCTTGCCGGGAATTTGGGTCAGGGGCAGGTTTGACGACAATCCCCTCTTTCCCCAGTACATGCTGCGGGTAGATACTGCCAATGCCTCTGTGATCCTGGGAGAAGTGGAAACCCAAGTATTGTCACCGCCCTTATCCCCTGCCAGCCTGCCCTTGACCGGAGTCCAAGGGACTGTTACTTGGCGTGATCTTACCCTATCGTTGGCCGCAGGCCATCCCCAAACAGTGCTCAAAACCGAGACCTTCCTGCTGCACCCCACCGTCAGGGTGTATCAGACAGCTAATGCTCCCCTGGTGCCCGGTACAGAAATACTACAGCTGGAGGGTAGAAGGCTCACAGCCGGTGTCGACTACCTCATAGACTACAACACAGGGGCCATCAGGCTCCTCAGCCTTTGGCCGGAGGCTGCCAGGCTTACTGCCTCATACCAGGTAACTGACGCTACACCGGGAAGGAAGCCATTGATCCAAGGTTTTAGAACAGAATATGCCCTCAAAGCCGGCACCTTGGGCTTTACCCACCTGTCCCGGAGGGAGATTGATCCCGACTCTCCAGATCACTCTTCCTGGCCTGACTTCACCCCGGCACCCTATGCTGCCTCCCAAACTTGGTCGGCCCTTTCCTATGAAGCAGCGCACCAGGGGCCCGGGATCCACTGGGCGGCAGAAGTCTGGCATAGGGCTTCCCAGCCTTCTGGGGCAAGGGAGCGCACAGTAGACGATATGGAAACCCATCTGCTCAGGCGGCCCCTTTTTGCCCAGCTTTCCAATGCGCAAAGCTGGTCAGAGCCCCGGGGAACCAGCGGCAGCAGCCTGGAGCTCCGCCAAGTCAGCGGCTGGCTGCCTATGGAGGGCATCACCCGGTCTGCACTGCAGCTAGATTTCGTCCTGGAAGGCACTGGCGCCTGGACGGCAGCGCAGCTGACTGTACCGTCTGCTCTGAAGCTGCAGCCGGAAAGCGACCTCCTGCTCACCTTGGGCCTGCCCCAGCCCCTGCCGGGAATCAAGCTGGAAGTCCGGCTGCTTTCCGGTGCCGCTGGGTTTTTCCGTCAGGCAGTTCCCTTAGGGAATTTGGCAGGCTGGCAGGATGTATTGCTTATGGGCAGCCAATGGGAAAAAGATGGGCTTCCCGCTTGGGATAAGATCACCGGAGTTGAGCTGCGGCTTGTCAGCCTGCTTCCCGGCGATTCCTATGGACAGCTCATCTTCTGCGCCCTCGACGCCGGAACCGCCAGCCGGGCCAGTTCCCGGTGGCGTCCGCTGACCCCCCAAGGCACAATGATTGAGGTGGAGGATGTGCCACTGCCCCACGCACCCTGGTCACCTCCACCTGGTAATACCGCCCTGGCAGTCAGGGTCAAGGGAAGCGGCATAGGCCCCAGCCGCCCCCAGGTCTTGGGGCATCTCCCCCGCTCCTTCTTTCCGGCAGATGCTGAGCATCTGACATTCTGGGTCCAGGGGCCCTCAGCCGGCATCCAGCTTGCCATCTGGCTGTTGGATGAGGAGGGAAACACCGCCGCTCCCGTAAGCCTGGAGCTTTCCCCTGGATGGGCCAAATACCGCCTGGACTTAAGCGGGCCAGCAGCCCAGCTGCGGGGAAGGGAGGCTGCTGCCATAGCCTTAGCCCTCACCCCGCCACCCGGTGCCGATTCAGCGGCCGTCATTCTAGATGAATGGCAGCTGGAGGGGGCTCCATCTGTAGAAGGCTATATGGGGCGGTTTGCCCTTTCCCAGGACAGCGGCACCATTCGGTGGCGCCTTACCGGCAGCAGCCAGACTAAAGGGTTTCAGTGGGATCTGCCGGGCATCACCGACGCTGTACCCCATCCCCACCACTTGGGGCTGGATGCTGAAATCCAGCGCCCCGGCAATCAGCGCACTGCGGTATCTATCCAACAGCTGGGCACTGGGGATGGAGAGACGAACCTAGCGCTTCGGACAGATACCTGGGAAGGCACAGTATTAGAAGGCCGGCTGTCTATTCCCAATAGCGGGTCTATCTCTGCCTCGGCGGGGAAGGCTCCCACCGGCCACCTGCGCCTGGAAACCCAGCTTTTGGCAGGCTCCTTAGCGGTGACCGCGTGGCAGAAAACTCAACCAGCTTTCATCTCAGACCCGCTGCCTGATTCCACTCAGCGGGGACTGTCGCTGCAGGCAGAAAGGCTGTTGCCCTCCGGAGTGCTGAAGGCAGGAGCCTGGCAGCTGCTAGAGGGCCCATCGGGACAGACAGTCTCCGGAGATCTGGACTGGCAGCTGGCGGGCACCCTGCCCATCACAACAGGCTTTTGGCTGCTGCGATACCAGAGACAACCGGGAGAGCCGGCGGAAACCGGGGCCCTGGGCAGGCTGGAGACCAGCTATGAGAGTCCAGGAGGTACGTGGCAGGTAAGGGCTAGATGGGAGGAAGAGATGGGACGGGAAAGCCAGGACTCTCTGGGGCTGGACAGGTACCAGCTGGATGCTCCGCTGTCGGGCTCCTTGCATCCTGAGACTGGGCTTTTTGTGGGAACGGGCAGCCCCCGCCTCTGGCGGCAAAGCAAGGCCTTGGGCTGGCAGTGGCGCCTTGCTGAAGAGACAGCCCTTGAGGGCCGCTGGCAGCAAGAGGCAGCAGAGAATCTAGACAGTCATCAAGGTTCCCTGACCGACAGCGGCTCCCTTGCCCTCAGCTGGCCTTTGAGCTCCCGCTGGCAGAGCCGAGGGGCCGTCGGCTGGTCTAGCAGCCAAGAGGCAGCGGGCTCCCTCTCTAGTGTGGAGTACTCCTTGGCCGGTGAAGGCAGCTGGCTGGAGCAGTGGACGGCAAGAGTCATCTTAAGTCAGAGGCAAACCCAGATGCAGCCGGCAGGCCCCTCTTCCGGAGATCACAGCCCCAACCGGGGACACCGCTGGCTTCTCAAGGGAGATGCCCAATATGCCTACCGGCCCCAAGGCTCCATTGGCCTGGGGATGGCCCTTGCCCACCAGGCCGGCATCACTGGAGGCATGAGCGGCCTAGGCGGTCATTACTCAGAAGGCTCCCCACCCGGCAGTCTATACTCCTGGGAGAGCGAAACGTACAGCCCAGGGAGTGATATCGGTGATCTATCAATGCGCAGCTGCGGCGAATTTCAGGTGCTTCCGGCCTCGGGAGAAACTGCTGGCACTTACCTGGATGGGCGGGTCCGCTGGACTCTAGCTGATGGAGCCATCTACCGGCTGGATCTAGGCACCTTGGCCTTCCTCCCTCTCACTTCATCAGCTGCCAGCATGACCCCTTACGCAAGGGCAGCCTGGGAAAAAAACTGGGGAGCCCTGGGCACCAGCAGCTTCCACGCAGCAGCTGGTGCAGGCTCCCAATCAGTCTGGTCAGTAGGTTTGGTATGGGCCAGGCCGGCAGCTTTGGGCGAAACCGGGCTTTTCTGGCAAGCCTCCATCCGCCATGTCAAGCAGGCAGATTACCATTTTACCAGCACCAGCCTGGGCCTGGAGTACAGGTTTTAGCGGAGCTTCCTGGCCAAATCCTCAATGGCCTCCAAATCCGGCAGCACTCCGATCTCCACTCTGAAGCGCTTAGCCTCCCCTGGAGCCAGATACTGCAGGGTGCCCCGCTCCCGCTCCCTGGCCCTGCCTTCCACCAAGGCATTGGCCGGTTCCAAGCCCACCACATAGGTGCGCTCACCCATCATCTTCCACTCTACTAAGTAGGGCAGCTGTTCTTTCTTATACCGGATATAAACCCCTAGGCCCTGGCCGTTGTTGTGACGGCGGTTGACAATGGCTGCAGTCACATAGCCATAGGTATCAGGCTCCGGATAATGCCAATAAACCTTTTCCCGGTAGCCGGCTGTGGGGGCGTGGAAACTGGCAAACAGCTCCTTGCCGTCCTCAGCATCGGCATCCCTGGGCACCACATCTCCAGGAGGCTTGAGCAGCTCTGCTCCGTCAGCCACCACCGGAAATCCCAGATTGATATGATAAAGCAGCATGAAGGGGCTGGGATCAGCGCCCTCATTCTCTACCACATCATCGATCCATACCCGGGTCTCACCCAGCCTGGTTGACACCCGCCTGGTGAGGAGCAGGTTTTCTCCAAACACAGTGGTCTCCCGGATCTTCCCCTGGGCCCACATAACGTACTCGTCGCCATCCCAGGCACCATCTACCCAGATGTGCTCAGCAGGCAGGTTGCCGATACGGCCGTGCTGGCCCAGGGCTTCCCCCTCATCAACACAGGCTGGGCCGATGTTTCTCAAGCCGCAAGTGGCCAAGAGCCCGCCGGAAAAGCTCCGGAGCCAGCCCTGCCCCTCGGGCTCGTAGTACCAGGGAGCTGCGTCTCCGGTGGAAGAACGCCAAGCTAGGGGCTGCCCCCGATACTCAGCGGTGGATATGTCTAGAGCTCGGCTCAAGATCACATCAAAATTAAAGCCGGTGCCTGTGCGGAACTGGGCTACTTCTACCCCCGCCTGCCGCCCTTCTGCCAGGGCGAAGCGCCGCACTCCCCCGATCTGCTGTATGTCTCCGACATGACTGAGCAGTTCCTCCCGTGTCCACTTTCGGCCGAATAAGTTCGCCATCATCAAACCTCCTTCGAGTTGGAAGAGCTAGCGCGCTCTGCAGCGCCTATCTGTTATTCATCCACAGGGCCAAGCCCAAGGGCCGCCCCGGGTTAAGGCCAAGTTGGAAAGCCGCGGCTTCCAGCCGGCAGCCCCTTGCCGCCAGCTTTATGAATCATGCCGCCGCCTGCCTGTAAGAAAGGCCTAGCCCTGGGCTAGACCTTTACAGTCGATCCTAGAAAATGGGAACCCGCAGGCCGCCCCACATAGTCACATCACCGCCGGTGGTATGGTAGTCCACCTGGACAAAGACTAAGGCTGCTTCCACGCCTCCGATGAGGTAACCGTTGAAGACTGCGCTGCTGCTCAGGTCAACGCCGACGCCTCCATAGAGATTGGCGTACTCTAGGCCGATGGGTATCCGATAAATTCCCTCAACACTCAAGGGATGGTCCTCGGCCAGCTGGGCATGGAGCGCCACATAGATGTTGGGCATGGCCCGGTAGCGCAGGCCCAGTTTGACCCCTTTTTCATAGATGCCCACATCACCGAACAGAGTCGCCGGCTGATCCATTCTCTCCAGCGACATCTCCATCCCAAGTCTGTAGTCGATGGGCTCCTCTGCCAAGGCTGCTCCGCTAACTAGCAGCAAGGCCAAGCAAGCCAAGACAGGCAGCCAAATCCAGCGTTTGCTCATTCTACACTCCTCCCAGTATGCCTTTCCTGGTTTTCCCTTTGCTATTCGCTCTGTCCGGTGTCAATTCCTCTCTAGATATGACCACTCGACACCTTCCCGGCAGGTTTATCCTCCTCGATGCAGAATACCTAGGTAGTTTTCTCGCATTGATCAGTGCATGATTCATACCAGCAGGTGATGCCGATGTCCTTTGTTAGAATCATTGTCAACCCCCATGCCGGAAGGGGCCGGGCCCTCAAGGTATTGGAGAAAGTCGAACGAGTCCTGACACAAGTCGGCTGGCGGTACGAGACAGCTCTCACCCAGGCTCCCGGCCATGCCATAGAAATTGCCCGGGAAAGTGCCGGCGCAGAGCTGCCGGTGGTGGCCGCCATCGGTGGCGACGGCACCGTCAATGAAGTCATCCAAGGAGTCAGCGGCACAAATACTTCCCTGGCCATCATTCCCGGGGGTACCGGCAATGACCACGCCCGTTCCCTGGGCATCCCCTTAGCACCGGAGAAAGCCGCCGAGCTTCTGTGGCGGGGGAAAATCATCAAGATGGATGTCGGCTCAGAAAGGGACCGGCTGTTTGGATGCCTGGCCTCCATCGGCTTTCCCGTGGATGTGATAGATCACACCAATAAGAAAAAGCAGCTGGTCAAAGGCTCCCTGGCTATCCTCAGTTCGGTCTGGCAAACCTTAACCAATCTGCAGTATCACGATGTCACCATGACACTGGATGATCGCTCCATCTCCGCCACCACCTGCGGGATTTTCGTCCTCAATACCCCCTCCGCAGGAGGCGGCCTGCGCTTTTCACCCAATGCCGACATTACCGATGGCCTGCTGGATGTGGTGGTCATTGGGAAGATCTCAGTCTGGGACTTGCTCTTTACCCTGCCCCAGGTCTATACAGGCAACGGCAAGCATCTGAGCCATCCGGCGGTGGATTTTTACCGCTGCCGCAAGATCCGCATCGACTCTGCCAAACCCCTGCCCAAGATGTTTGATGGTGAGATCATCGGGCAGACACCGGTGGAGGCATCCCTGCAGCCCCAAGCTCTAAGAGTGGTGGCACCGGTCAGCCACCCGGCAGAGGGACAGCCGGTCTCAGCGGGTCTGCAAGCCAGTACTGCCACGGCACTGCCGGTGGCTACCCTGCTGGGGCTATAACCAGCTCACCCCCATGCTCCCGGATAGCCTCGGCCATGGCAGGATCAATTCCAGGGTCGGTAATGATCTTGCTGAAGGCACTGAGATCTTCGATGCGGGCAAAAGCCTTATGTCCAAACTTGCTGCTGTCCACTATAGCTATCTTCTCTTTGGCTGCTGCCAGCATCGCCTTTTTCAGTTCCACTTCCAGCTCATTGCTGTCGGTCAATCCGCCGTCGGGAGATATTCCCTTGCCGGACATAAACACCTTGTCCACGTAATAGCCGCTGATGGCCCGCTCTGCCAAGGGGCCGGCAAAGGCCAGGATGCGGTCCCGCAGGCTGCCGCCGGTACAGATCACCCTGATCCCCGGGCGGCCGGCCAGTTCCATCACTGTCTGGATGGAATTGGTCACCACTGTCAGGTCCCGGCGGTCAATCAGATGTTTAGCTACCCACAGAGCAGTGGTGCTGGCATCGAGGATGATGGTCTCACCTTCTTGAATGAGGGTGACTGCATAACGGGCGATGATACTTTTTTCTTCCCGCTGTGTCTCCACCCGCCGGGCAAAGGGAAGCTCAAGCCCGGTGCCGCTAACACTCACCGCGCCTCCGTATGTCCGTTTCAGATAACCGTTATTCTCCAGCTCTTCCAAATCCCGGCGGATAGTCTCTTCTGTCACCTCAAACAGCCTGCTCAATTCCGAAACCCTCACCGAACCCCGCTGCTCCGCCATCCGGGCAATACTGGCCCGCCTTTCGGCGGCGAGAAGGCTTCTTTCCCATTTTCTTTTCTCTGGTGGCTGCGGGTTCTGCTGGTGATTATCCGCCATTGGTCCCATCTTTCCCCAACCTCCTGAACTAGTCAGCTTCATTTCCTTACTGTTATTTCCTTGCTGGACACAAATTCTCCTTGTTTGCCCCTTGGAACAATCCTTCAAGTTTTGCTTCTTACTGCCGGTTTCTACCCCGCCCGCCATGACTTACCAGCCCTTTTGAAGCAGGATTCCCCCTTCCTGGAGCCAAATAGTCCATCAGCCAGATAGTCATCGGAGAAGCAGATAATCCATAAAAAGCAGCAACATGAAGGAGTTGCCTATGTGTGCCCTGCCAGCAGCCCAAGTAGAGCTTACCTATGCAGCACTTTCCCAGCCCATCAGGAGATTCTTTGATGATCAATACCGGCGGGCTTACCAGCTGATTGCTGATGCGCGCCATCCTGTCACCGGCTTGTACCGGGATGCCTATGTGACCGAAGGATTAGAAGAGCTCCCCAGCTCCATCGCGGCCACCGGGGTGGGGCTTATCGCCCTGGCCATCGCCGACTTTGAAGGCTGGGAGTCAAAGGCTTCAGAGAAAGCAGTGCTGACTTTGAGGGCCATGGCAGGAGAACTGCCCGGCCTTGAACCTGCCAAGGATCAAGTTACCGGCTTCTTTGCCCATTTCATGGATATGGAAACAGGTGCCCGCTTCTGGGACTCGGAGAATTCCACCATCGATACTGCCCTCTTGGTCAGCGGTGCCCTGTTTGTCAGGGAATACTTCCAGGGCCACCGGGAAATCGCCCGCCTGGCAGCCAAGCTGTACCATTCGGTGCAGTGGCAGACCGCGATCGCCGATGCCGAGAAAGGCGAGGTCTTCTTGAGAATCGAAGAAGGCCGGGGAGTTGCCTCCCTGGCCCCATACAACGAGTATTCTCTCTTGGCATATCTTGCTAGAGGCACCCCGGAGGGCAGCCGCCTCTGGCAACAGGTGTACAGCCCTGAACGCCTCCACCTTCTGCCTAAGCAGCTGGTGGGGCCGGGGCGGAGCATCATCTGTGAAGAAGGCAACATACCTTCATCCTTTGTGTATCAATTTCCCTATTACCTTGTTCATGAATACACCACAAGCCCGATTTACAACTCTTTGTACGCCAACATAGCCTTTGCCGACCGCCGGAGCTGGCTGGAGTGCCACAGCGCTCCCACCTTCGTCTGGGGCCACGGCGCCGGCGTCACACCTACCGGGTTCTACCACCCAGATTCCATCAGCGACAACCCGGAGCACATCGCCTCACCCTATATCATCGCGGGGTTCTTGCCGGTTTATCCCCAGGGAATCTGCGATCTGTACAACATCTACCGGACCATCATCCCCTACGACCGGGGATCTGCGCCGCAGGCTGTTCAGCCGTCGGGTTGTGAAACACGGTTTCAAGATGCCTACAAATACGGCCTCTCCCGGTTCCAATATGACCCCGCGGCCCCATGTCCCTGGTACCCAGAGCACACGGCAGTCATCGACTGGAGTTCGATGCTCTACGGGCTCACAGCCTTCAAGCATGGAACTGGCTTTTTTGCCCGGCACAACAAACTGGACGGCCTAGCCCTGGCTTCATGAGGCGGACCCATCGGCCTGCAGCTGGACTGCGGCCGCCGGATCTTGGCCTTGCTGCACTGGCCGGAACTGCATCATGTACAGGCGGCGGTAAGGGCCGTCTTGGGCCAAGAGCTCATCGTGGGTACCGGTTTCTACGATCCTGCCGTTCTCGATGGCGACGATGAGATCGGCCTGCTGGATGGTGGTCAGCCGGTGAGCGATGACAAAGGAAGTCCGGCCCGCCAGCATGTGCTTTAAGGCCCTTTGAATGACCTTCTCCGTCTGGGTATCGATATTGGCGGTGGCCTCATCTAAGATTAAGATCCGCGGGTCATTGATAATGGCCCTGGCAAAGGATACCAGCTGCCGCTGTCCCAAGG
>LFTN01000108.1 GCA_001513495.1 Clostridiales bacterium DTU087 | reverse complement strand
CGTTTACTCTGGCAGAAATCGAGGGCCCTGGTGTGATTCAACACATGTGGATGACCTGTTTTCCCGCCCATTGGCGCAACTTGATTCTGAGGATTTACTGGGATGAAGAGGATGAACCCTCAGTTGAAACACCATACGGTGATTTCTTCTGCAACGGCTGGTGTCAGCGCAGCAACGTCAACTCTCTGCCCATAGTAGTCAATCCCGCCGGCGGCATGAACTCCTACTGGGAGATGCCCTTCAGGAAATCTGCTCGGGTGACCATCGAAAACCGCGGCGATGAAGATGCTGTACTGTATTACCAGATTACCTATGCCCTTACCGAAGTGCCTGATGATGTCGCCTATTTCCATGCCCAGTGGCGGCGCAATAACCCCCTCCCCTATAAGGAAGTACATACCATCGTCGACGGCATTCAGGGCTGGGGACACTATGTAGGCACTTACATCGCCTGGGGTGTCAACAACACCGGCTGGTGGGGAGAAGGGGAAGTGAAGTTCTACATCGATGGCGATGGTGAGTTCCCCACCATCTGCGGTACCGGGACTGAAGACTATTTCGGAGGCGCGTGGAACTGGGAGCATCCGAAGGGTGAGTATGGAGTTTACTCTACACCATTTCTGGGGCTTCCACAGGTGATCAAACCCGACGGCCTCTATCAAAGTCAACAGCGGTTCAGTATGTACCGCTGGCATATCATGGATCCAATTCGCTTTGAGGAAGACTTGCGGGTGACCATCCAAGCACT
>LFTN01000147.1 GCA_001513495.1 Clostridiales bacterium DTU087 | reverse complement strand
GTTCCGTTAGCGCAGCGGATGATTCGTACCACAAAAGTAGAAGGTGTCATTGACAACTGCCCCCCTATACCGTAACCTGACTGTATTATAATCCGGCCGACTAAAACATTTCTATAACACAGTTCAAAACTCAGCCCGTAAATTTCTATAACACTGCTAGAATGCCCTCTCCAAAGCGCCAAGTATCGGTCGTTCACTGCCGCCTTTCAACACTTCGAAGGTCACATTCACCCGGACCCCATCGCCTTTTTCCAGCTCCCGCTTGACACGGCGGCCGACTACTTTCGCTCCAGTCTCATCTGTGCCCCATAGACAGATGCCCAGCTTATCTCCATCCCACTGGCAGACGACGTCACCTCTCCGCAGGAGAGCAGCTGCAGCATCCACTGACTCCTCCATGGATTTTGAACCATAGACTGACACCATCATTAAAGTGACAGGCTCCGGGCTTCGATCTCGGCGGCGGCCCTCAAGGTGGCAGACGCCCTCAAAGAAGGCCCGATCGCTTACATAGGCACCTCCGGAACGGGAAGGCACAGCTTTGGCCAACTCATGGGCATCGATCCTGCCGCCGCTGTGAATCCTCTCCAACAGAGCCCTGGCTTCACGGCTGGGATCAAGCCCAAACTCCTCATGCATCATCCGGGCATAAGCAGTGTACTGGGTCGCTGCTTCCGTGTAGCGCCCGGCATCGATCAGGTAGCCGATCAATGCATGGTAGAGGTCCTCCCTGTAAGGATCCTTCCGCAGCCCCTGCCGGCAGACCAGAATAGCCTCCCCGATATCGTCAGCTTCATTGGCTAATAGCGAAGCTAACCGCAGGGTTCCATCGATATACATCTCCCGGTAGTATTCCCTCAATTCGATGGCCCAGTCCAGATATGGCTCCTCGACTAGGAAGTCTCCCCTGTACAGCTCCAAGCCGCTCCGAAAGGCATCGATGGCGGCCATGGGATCTGTTTTCTCCAGTTTCCTGCCTTCAGTGTAGAGCCGCTCAAATTCTTCACTATCTACCCAGCAGTCATCCCTGTTCTCCAAGCAGTAAAGCCCGCCGGAGCAGGTGAGCAGGTCCGATTTGGCGTACCTCTTCAGATTAGGATCAATGATCCGCCGGACGAAGTACACGCAGGTATGTAGGTTCTGCTCAGTAGATGCATCCAGATCTGTCTCTGGCCAAAGCAGCTCATTCAAAACGTCCTTGGGGACCTTTTCCCCCCGGCGGGAAGCCAGATACCGAAAAAGGTTCAGTGCTTTCTTAGACTTCCACTGGGAAACCGGCACCTCTTTGTGGTGAACTTCCAGGGCAAAGGGTCCCAACAGCCAAACCCGAAATCTGCGTTGAGGTGAGTCTGATATCATCGATCAGCCCCTCCTAAGCTTGAGTACTGCAATTCAGGCTCAATCCAACCAGAAGACTAAGCCTAAAGTATACACTGATTCCTTCGTGGGCAGCTGG
This sequence comes from Clostridiales bacterium DTU087, assembly GCA_001513495.1. Classification (GTDB taxonomy): domain Bacteria; phylum Bacillota; class Limnochordia; order DTU087; family DTU087; genus DTU087. The sequence continues at coordinate 2,906 of LFTN01000147.1, read as the reverse complement.
GCACACTGGAGGCTGACACCAACGTCAGCGCTGCCTCGCCTCATAACCGCCAGTTCGTGCCCGATCTCGCCGCGATCATAGGTTAAGTCGTATCGGAATCTCCAGTTATTCAAATCAACAGCGGCACTGCACCGCATCCATGCTGCCTCAACGAACCGCCCTTCGTCGGCAGAATAGGCAATGGGCAGATATTCAGCTCTGATCTCCACATCGCCCCAGCGCACATGGTCGGTCAATCCGCACCGGATCAGTGTATCACCATCGGTCCTTCCATCTACATGGGCGGCAAGCCCCAACTCTTCTACCACATACCAGGCCCCGCCCATGGTGTAAGCTACGCGGGATGGAAAGGCCGCGGCCCGGACATGCAGCCTGGAGCTTTCGCCTTCCATCAATACACCGCCGCTTGTTCCGATCCTGCCGTCCATCACGCCGGCGCCGATCCAAATCTGCCCTTGGGTTGCTGCCTCTCCCCCGGTCCGGGGCTTGGCCATGAGCTCCTGCAGGCCTTTGATGCTGCCAATGGATACTACAGGCCCCTGATCTGCTAAAGCCCTGGGGCTCATGACCTCTGCAGAAGCATACAGGGCAAAATACCGCTGCGTCAACTCTTTGGTGTACTTTATATCTTGGACTATTACAGCCAGCGGACGCTGCTTCTCAGCAGAGAGCCAGCCGGTGATACGGGTATTGCCAACAGCATTTGCAGGGCTTGCATACTCTAAGTCGACTTCAGTCAGGACTCCACCGCCCTGCTCATCGTAGTACCTGGGCGTTAGGGCAATCCTGAGCCCGTATTCCAGCCCCTCTTCTCCTCCCGCTGCAGCAATGGTGTCTTCTATTACTTCTATAGAAACAGGTTGATCACCCATGGTGACCAACCAAGTCTTATACTCAAAGGCCGCTGTCGAGCTGGTATATCCGCCTGATACACCTAGGGTAAAAGAAGCGGGGAAATCTCCTACCAAGTTCAGGAGAGCATCATCGGTGATAATGGTATAACCACCTTGAACGTCCTCTCCTTTAGAGTATTCTGCACTGGCTTCGATGACTCTGCCCATCTGGGAGCGCAGCTCAACGAGGCTCAGCTCATAGATAATCACCGGTTCCTCACCGGGTGCCGGCAGCACCTCCCAGCCGGGAGCCATGAGCTGCTTTGCTGCGTCATCCACATCTGCCGCTTGAACACCTATGCTGCCGCCCATCAAGGCGGCGCCGCAGACCAACCAGATCAGCAGCAGTCCTATCTTTTTTCGCTTTCCCACCTATGTTACCTCCCCTATTGGATGACAGGGGTGACGAATATCAAGACCTCCCGATCACCCTCCCGCTTGATGTCATTTCTAAACAGCCAGCGGATAATTGGTATATCACCGAGGATCGGTACTTTGCGGGACAGATCATAGTAATCCTGCATGGTCATGCCTGCCAGCACCGCTGTCTGGCCGTTGGCCAGCCGCACTGTGGTTGACACGGAGTTCCGCTTGACCACCAAATCAGGCCTTGCTTCGCTGACAAAATGGCTGACCTCAGGGGAAAGGTTCAGGAGTATCTGGTCGTCTGGAAGAATTGTCGGAGTAACTTCCAGTATGACTCCCACTTCCACCCTCTCAATCCGAGGGCTGTCATCTTCTCCCACCGTCAGAATCTGCAGGTCGCCGATGAACAGCTCCGCGGTCTCCCGATCTGCGACCATCACCCGGGGGTCGGCATGGATTTCAGCTTCTTGCTTCTGCTCCAGCATTCTGAGTTCCGTCAGCAGTTCACCCCAAATGTTGGTCTCCAGTCTAAGAACGCTGCCATCATAGCCAATTGCCGCGTTCCAGCTGTCATTGACACTCTGCCCCTTATTTGCTGAAAACTCCAATAGGCCGTTCCCCAACTCCTTCAAGGCCGACCGGGACACCTCAGTTACCAGCACTTTAATCTCCACAGTCTTGCGGGGTGCGTCCATCTGGTTAATCAAATCCTTGATCCTCTGCAGCTCCAACGGGGGTGCTGAGATGGTAAGGAGATTACCGCCGGGTGTACCCCTTACATATGAAGTCAAAAACGTCGGAAGCTGTTCAGTGACTTCTTGGGCAGTCACATTTCTAAGCTGGACAATCTCAGTCTCCACCAAGGCACTGAAGGTAGTGTTCCGGGGATCAGGCAAGCCTACAATGTAATAGTCATCGACCTTGCGGAAGGAAAGGCCTCCGGTGAAGAGAATCATCCTAAGGGCCTTCTCCAAGGGTACATCCTGAAGGTCTGCCGTCACCTGACCGCTCACCGTTTGATCCGCGATGATGGTCACACCGGTCTGTAGAGAGATCTCGTTAAGGGCTTCTCTGAGATCTGTTTCAAACAGCATGATATTCACCAAAGGTTCATCTTCCTGAGCATGGGCGACCGCGCCAACTATAAGCATCAGAACCAAAGTCCATAAACATAATGCCAACTGCCGTCTACACTTCCCCACTTTTCTACCCCCCACAGTTTACACAGCCTAGGTTCTTCACGCCTCCCACGGTTCTACGGTATACACGATGGTTCCTTCATAAGTCCCAGGGGCGTTCTCCCATGTCGCCAGCACCCGAAACTGCATGCCGAGAACCCGCTGCCCTGCTCCAGGGCTTATATACACAGGTTCCCTTGTGGATTCGGGAGCAAAGTTAGACCATTGGGAGCCAGCAGCCTCCTCCAGCCGAAACCACATCTGGGAGCTGGGCAGGATCGCTGTCCCTTGGGAAAAACCGTCTGCTGCCACACGCAAGGCATGCCTCACATTGCCGGCAACTTCAACCCGCACGGCCTTGATACTAGATAGGATACCGTCATCTAAACGCTCTGCACCGCCATCTCCGCTGGTATCAAAATCCTCCGCAGTAAATGCCAGATCATCGAGGACCCGTACCAAGAGAATC
>LFTN01000219.1 GCA_001513495.1 Clostridiales bacterium DTU087 | reverse complement strand
AGATGTGTATAAGAGACAGTATATATACCGGCCGGAGCACTATTCATGCTCTCGCCAATCATCGGCTTCGGTGGTCAAGAGCAGCAGTCTGAGCCGCCTAAGTGATGAAACCGCCCACATATGATCAGTTCTAGCTTTACATGCGCACCCGGGCGAAGCGCCGTTTGCCTATCTGAATCACTGCACCGGGTTCCGCCTCCCAGTCAAGATCGACATCATCCACAACTTCACCGTTGATTCTGACTCCACCCTGCTGGATTGAGCGCCGCCCTTCGCCATTGGACTTGACCAATCCCGCCTTAACTAGCAGCCGCACCAGCCAGATCCTGCCATCCTCTAGGTCTTCCTGGGTCAAGAGGACCTCGGGAATATCGTCAGGAATCTGGTTCTCCTTAAACACCCGATCAAACTCTGCCTCAGCCTCCTGAGCCGCTGCGGCGCTGTGGAATCGGGCAACTATCTCCCTAGCCAGCAGCCGCTTGGCCTCCATCGGATGCAGTTCGCCCTTCTGCATCTGCTGTTCCATGGCTCGAAGTTCAGCAATAGGCAGGTCGGTAATAAGTTCAAAGTACATCATCATCAGCTCATCGGGAATCGACATGGTCTTGCCGTACATCTCGTAGGCAGGTTCATCGATGCCGATGTAGTTGCCGAGGCTCTTACTCATCTTCTCTTTTCCATCGAGCCCAATCAAGATCGGATTGCAGACACCGACCTGCGGCTCTAGCCCCATAGTCCTCTGCAGCTCTCTTCCCACCACGATGTTGAACTTCTGATCGATCCCGCCCAGCTCAACATCGGCGTCAATGGCCACCGAATCATATCCCTGCATCAGCGGGTAGATCATCTCATGCAGGCTGATGGGCAGCTGATTCTGAAGGCGATTGGCAAAGTCTTCCCGCTCCAGCATTCTGGCTAGGGTCATCTGGGACATGAGTCTAATTACATCCTGGAAGGTCATCTTCCCAAACCAATCGCCGTTATACACCACTTTAGTCTTGGCGGGGTCAAGGATGCGGAAAACCTGCTGTTGATACGTCCGACAGTTTTCCAGAACCTGTTGGTGGGTGAGTTGGGGCCGCGTTTTATTGCGGCCGGAAGGGTCGCCAACCATAGCGGTGTAATCGCCGATGATCAAAATCGCTTCATGGCCTAGATCCTGGAACTGCTTGAGTTTCAGAACAGGGATCAGGTGTCCCAAGTGCAAATCTGTCCCCGTGGGGTCTACTCCCAGCTTCACCTTTAGGGGCCTTTTCTCCCGGCGGGCTTTCTTGAGTTTCTCGACTAACTCCTCTTCTGGGAAAATCTCTTCGGTGCCCCTGGTGATCAGCGCCAGCTCTTCTTCCAATGATAGAACCTGGGTAGACATTTACCTTCTCCTTTCCAAACACAAAATCAAACGAAGGGAGCCCCTCATCCCATAGGGACGAGAGGCTCCCGCGGTACCACCCTAATTAAGCAGCGCAGCCAGATTGTATCCACCCCTGGGAAGGCAGTGGGCCCCCAGCTTACTGCTTCACTCTTGCCGGTAACGGCGGCTGCCGTTTCCACCTACTTTATCCGGACCATGCCTGGTGTTCAGTGGAAAAGCTCTGGAGTGTACTTCACATCCCCCGGGCACCGGTTTCCACCTACGCCGGCTCTCTCTAGCCCCAAAGAGATGCTACTTTCTCCTTCATTGCCCGTCACTGCCGAAAGCCATCGGCACAGACTTTGCGTTGATTATAGCACATTACCTGCCCAATGACAACATTTCGGAACCCAAACCTTACAGCCCGAAGGCTTCTTTAAGCTGCTGCAGCAGCTCCTTATCGTCTTCTTCCTCGGCATGTCCGGCAGCCCCGTCTGAGCCGCCCTGGGTTTCCGAGTCAGACGGGGGCTCTTCCTCGGTGGGAGCCGCCTGTAGATCTAAGCCGTCCCTTTGGCCCGGCCCCAATGGAGCCTCTGCTGCAGGCGGCCGCAGCTGCAGCTGTCCAGGCTGTTCAACCGCTGGCGATTGGCCGCCGCCAAGCCCCGCGGCTGACCCAGCATCGATGACTGAGCCATCCGGCACATCCAGCCCGGCCTCATCCTGAGGCCCTTCCTCCCTGAGCCTGGGAGTGAAGAGATCCCGCAGGTGATCAAATAGTGTCTTCACCCGAGGAGAGTACTCCTGAGGTTCGGTTCCCTCGATGAAGATCTCATACCGCATTTCGGTCTCTGGGATGGTGCCATTGCTGCGAGCCAGCAGGCCTGTCTTAGTATCGATCAAGATGCCCTCAACAATACCCTCAGGCTTGGGAAAATCCTCGACGGGCTGATTCCTCAAGGCACGCCGCATGAAGCTGCTCCAAATCTCGGCTGTGTTCCAGCTGCCGTAGCGTACGCCCTTATACACCATTTCCTGGCTCTGTTCATCATCACCCATCCACACTGCTGCCACCAGACTGGGAGTGTACCCGATAAACCAACCA
>LFTN01000119.1:18786-20227 GCA_001513495.1 Clostridiales bacterium DTU087 | reverse complement strand
GGAAGCTGGATCCTTGGCTAACAGCTCTAATCGCTGTGATGCTGATCAATGTCATCGTCCTGGGCTTGTCAGCCCAGAACCTGCGGCGCCCTGCCGCCGCAGGCGACCTGGCGGCAGTTCGGCAGGGTGCAGCTGCTCTGGCTGATTTCTACGCAGCAGAGATTGAGCAGTTGGGCTTGGAAAATAACCAGGCTGTCCGGGAGGCTCTGGCCAAGTACCGGTATGCCTTGGAGCAGGCCCTCACCGTCGATGAGGTAGCCCAAGCCATGAGCACCCGCGGACGGAACCTGGCCGATGTGATCCGCAGGGAAAACCAGCTGGAGCTGGAACGGAGAGTGCTGGGCGTCATCAACCAAGAGCCCCGGATAGCTGCAGCTCCGGAAGGTGCTGCAATCACAGTCCACAGCGAGAACGGCCAGGTTGTGATCGAGGATCCGGCCGATGTACTCTCCCCTGAAATTGAGGCCAAGCTTAAAGCCAGTGAAGCTGCCCAAAGGCTCATAGAGATGGTGCAGATCGAAGTGCGGAAGGGGATCCCTAAACTGCTCACCACCAGAAGCCTGCCCGGCCAGATACAGGCCCTGCGGCAGGAGATCGATGCCGCCAGGGTGTCGCTGCAGAAGGCTATGCAGGCCGGCGGATATGCTGAGCTGACCGGGCCCGGACTGCTCATCAAGGCTAGGCAGAGCCAAGAACAAGCCATGGTCGATAATGTGCTGGGGTATGACTTGCGGGATATCGTCAATGAACTATTTGCTGCCGGCGCCCGGGGTATTCAGATCGGTTCCCAGCGCTTGGTCGCCAACAGCTCCATCCGGGCAGCCGGCAGCCACGTCTTGATCAATCATCAGGCCATCTCCACCGAGCCGGTGGAGATCCGGGTGATAGGAGATCCAGAGGTGCTGGCCAGTGCCTTAGACTTGATCACCCATTCACCGTACTTCGGCTTAATGCTGGATATTGAAAGACATGACAGCATCACCCTGGCAGCTCACCCTTTGGAATAGAGGTGTAGTATGTGGAGACAGGAGGCCTTCACCGGATACCTAAGCCACTGCTCTTTTGCCTGATGGCGCTTCTCATACTCGATGCCGCGGCCGCTGCCGCCTATAGCGGGTGGATTGCTGTCCCGAAGGGAGATTCCCAGAGGCATCTCGTCAAAAGAGCCAGCAGGGCCGTCAGCGACTATTACCGGCAGGTGGCCGCGGCAGCCGGGGTCCAGAAGAGCCAGACTGTCAAGAAGGCACTAGACGCTATGGAGGAGGCTCTCCGGGGAGCCACCATGGCTGACATAGAGGCGGCCTTGGTCAAGCATTCACCGATGGTTGAGGCAGTCATTGCCGCAGAGCGGCGGCGTAATCAAAGGGAAGTCATCCTGCAGATCATCGGTGCAGACCCCAAGGTAAGGGAGCGGGTTGGGGAACAGGGGACCATCGTGCTC
>LFTN01000119.1:10415-18780 GCA_001513495.1 Clostridiales bacterium DTU087 | reverse complement strand
CCCATCCCAGGGAGCTGGAGTACTACCAGCACTTAGAAATGGAACTTGACCAGCTGCAGAAACAGCTTCGGAGGGTGCAGGAGGCCAGCGGCACCCTGCCCTTGGAAGGGCCAGGGGTGATTGTGGAAGCCGCTGATGCACCGGGAGGTTATCTGTGGGAGGAAATCGTCCATGATCAGGATATCCGGGAGATTGTCAACAGCCTTTACCATGCCGGTGCTGAGGGAGTGGAGATCGGGGGCCGGCGCTTGGGAACAGCCGGCTGGGTAAGATGCGTAGGCCCGGTCGTGGTAGTGAACGGTGAGACAGTAGCCGCCAATCCCATTGTCATCAGGGCAGTGGGTAATCCTACCCGGCTGGAGAAGAGCCTTCGGGAACTGCAGGAGGTTTTTGCCCGGACAGGGAAACGGTTAAGTATTGAAAAGAAGGAGAGCATCACTTTGACGGCTAGATGATGGAGTGGAGGGGGAGAACCATGACTGAGAGAAAGATCGATGAACTTGTCAACTGTGCAGCCAAGGCCCGGGAAAGGGCATATACGCCTTATTCCCACTACTCGGTAGGGGCCGCGGTGCTTACCAAGAGCGGTGATGTCTACACGGGATGCAATATCGAGAATGCAAGCTATGGGGCTACGTGCTGTGCTGAGCGGGTTGCCCTTTTCAAAGCCGTCTCCGAAGGCGAGCAGGATATACAGATGATTGCAGTGATTGCCGATGGAGATAAACCAGTGCCGCCCTGTGGCATCTGCCGCCAGGTTATGATAGAATTGGCACCGCAGGCTTTGGTTGTCATGTCCAATCTGGAAGGTAAGCGGGAAAGGCGGACAGTGCAGGAACTTTTGCCCAGTGCCTTTGAAAAATCTTCCTTGAAATAAGCCTGATGCCAGCTCAGGTGAGGAGGGTAAAGCGTGGGCGCAGCAGAGGTTGCGATTCGAGTAGAGGAGATGCGCCAGCTGCAGCCTGAACTCTTGGAGGCCTTGGTGGCTATCGAACAGGAGGCCTTCGGCAAAGGCGGCATGAATGAGTGGTTTTTGCCCCCTTTCGCCCGCTACGGGCGGGTTTATGTCCTATGGGTGGAGGGAGATCGGCGGCCGGCAGGAGTTGCAGAGTGCATGGTCAGTTGGCAGCAGCCCCAGTGCGTGTACCTGTTTGGGATTTCTATTCGCAAATGCCGGCGTGGCCAGGGCCTGGGGACAAGGTTTCTCCAAGAGATCATTGGGCGGCTGCAGGCGGAGGGATTCCAGGCTCTGGAACTAACGGTCTCCCCCGGCAATGCCGCGGCCTTGAGGCTGTACCAGGAAAGATTGGGATTTAGAACGATAGCCTTTCACAAAGAAGAGTATGGACCCGGTGAGGACCGGCTGCTCTTGCGGCTGGATCTTGCCGGAGAGTCGGCTGCCGGTGGCGGCACCGGCGGGGAAGGAGGCAGTTGATGACTGGCTTTCGATCTGGATTTGTGGCAGTAGTTGGCCGGCCTAATGTCGGCAAATCAACCATGATGAACAGCTTGGTGGGACAGAAGGTAGCCATTGTCTCCGATAAGCCCCAGACTACAAGGAACCGCATTCACTGCATCTTAACCCGTTCCGATGCCCAGATCGTGTTCTTGGACACTCCCGGCATCCACAAACCCCTGCACAAGCTGGGTGAGTATATGGTGAAGACAGCCCTCAGGACCTTAAATGAGGTGGATGCTGTTGTGTTCGTAGTTGATGCTTCGGATTCTCCGGGCAGGGGAGATGAGTTCGTTGCCGCGCAGCTGCAGAAGGTCGATGCGCCGGTGATTCTGGCAGCCAATAAGGTTGACCTTTGGCAAGGTACGGTGGGGGAAGAAGAGCAGCAGGCGATTCTGGCAGCCTATGCAGCACTAGGGAGTTTTCACACGGTACTGCCTGTCTCGGCTATCGACGGCTCCGGGCTGGTTGAACTGGTGGACACAGTAATTGAGCAGCTCCCGGAGGGCCCCAAGTACTATCCCGATGATTGGATTACAGATCATCCCGAGCAGTTTGTCATGGCAGAGCTCATCCGTGAAAAGGTGCTGCTTTTGACCAGGGAAGAGATCCCCCACGCCACCGCAGTGATTGTGGACAAGGTCGAAGCCCGGGAGGACCGGGACCTGGTTGATGTTTGGGCCACTATCTATGTGGAGCGGCGCTCCCAGAAGGGGATTGTTATCGGGCGGGGCGGCTCCATGCTGAAGGATGTAGGGAAGCTGGCCCGGCAGGATATCGAAGCTCTCCTTGGGTCCCAGGTCAATCTGCAGCTGTGGGTCAAGGTGAAGGACGATTGGCGGGAGAGGGCCGGAACCCTCAGTGATTTTGGCTATACTCTAGATTCTTGAAGCCCAACCCTAGAAAGCGGAAGTCCATGCTGTATGAAGCGCATGGGGTCTGGGCCTGACAGACAAGCGGCGGGAAGGAGAGAAGGTGCGCCTTCCTTAAGAAAACAGCGGGGTGCCCCCTTAGATGAAGGTTGCGGAGTTTGATTACAATCTGCCCGAGGAACTGATTGCCCAGGAGCCGGTTGAGCCCCGGGATGCCTCCAGGCTCTTGGTAGTCCACAGGCAGACAGGTGAACTGGAACATAGGGCTTTTAGAGATATAGTCGATTACATCCGTCCTGGGGACGTGCTGGTGATCAATGATACTAAGGTGATCCCCGCCAGGCTGTTTGGCACTAAGATGGATACCGGCGGCCATGTAGAGCTCCTCTTGCTCAAACGCATGGGACGCGATGTCTGGGAAGCGCTGGTCAGGCCCGGGCGCAGGGTAAGGCCGGGGGCCTCGCTTGAATTCGGAGACGGGCGCTTGACAGCCAAGGTCAGGGAAGTGACGCCGGCTGGGGGCAGGATCGTTGAGTTTGCCTATAACGGCGTCTTTGAAGCCGTTTTAGATGAGTTGGGCCAGATGCCACTGCCTCCGTATATTCACAAAGAACTCGCTGATAAAGAGCGCTACCAGACTGTATATGCCAAAGAGGAAGGATCCGCTGCGGCACCTACCGCTGGCCTCCACTTCACGCCTGCCTTGCTGGAGAGCATAGCTAAGAAGGGTGTGGCTATCTGCCCAATCACCCTCCACGTGGGACTGGGCACCTTCCGGCCGGTGAAGGCTGATGATGTGGCAGATCACAAGATGCATGCCGAATACTACTCAATTAGCGAAGGGGCAGCCAAGGCCATCACCTCCGCCAAGGAGGCAGGGGGAAGGGTGTTCGCCGTAGGGACCACCACAACCCGCACCCTGGAGGCAGCGGCTCAAAAAAACGGCAGGATAGCTGCCGACAGCGGCTGGACTGATATCTTCATCTTTCCCGGCTTTGAGTTTCAGGTGGTGGATGCTCTCATAACCAATTTCCACCTTCCCCGGTCTACGCTGCTGATGTTAGTCTCTGCTCTGGCGGGAAAAGACCTAATTCTCCAAGCTTACCAGACGGCCATCGAGGCGCGATACCGATTCTTCAGCTTCGGTGATGCCATGCTGATTCTATGATGTGCCCAACTGTCAAGGGGTGCTTCTGGGCCAGCTGCAAGTTGAGGTTTCTCTGATCTGGACGACTGCCAAAGGTTTGGGACAGGCGCCGCAGCACCAGCTGGGAACAGGGATTAGTAAGGAAGGGATAGATAATGGCGCCAATCGAGTTTTCGGTCACATACGAATCTCCCGACACATGGGCCAGGTTAGGCCAGCTGTCTACTGCCCACGGCGTCATCCATACGCCTGTGTTTATGCCTGTGGGAACCCAGGCAACGGTCAAAGCCATGTCCCCTAGGGACCTGGAAGAGGTCGGCGCTGAAATTATCCTCTCCAACACTTACCATCTCTATCTGCGACCGGGCCACCGGCTGGTGGAAAGGGCTGGAGGGTTACATAAGTTCATGGCATGGGACCGGCCGGTCCTGACAGACAGCGGTGGGTTTCAGGTGTTCAGTCTGGGCCAGCTCCGCAAGATCACAGAAGAAGGAGTAACCTTTCGCTCCCATTTGGATGGGTCAAAGCATTTTATCAGCCCTGAGGCCTCCATGGAAATTCAGATGGCCTTGGGGGCGGATATCGCGATGGCCTTTGATGAGTGTGCGCCGTACCCTGCGGACTATGAGTATACAAGGAACTCCATGGAACTGACTTCCCGCTGGGCAAGGCGCTGCCAGGCTGCCCATCACCGGGAGGATCAGGCCCTGTTCGGCATTGTGCAAGGCGGCATGTATGCTGACCTGAGAAGAGAAAGCGCCGATGACTTGGTAAGCCTTGATTTTCCCGGATACGGCATCGGGGGCCTTAGTGTAGGAGAGCCCAAGGAGCTCATGTACGAGATGCTGGAGGTGACCGTTCCTAGGCTGCCCAAAGTCAAGCCCCGCTACTTAATGGGAGTCGGTTCCCCCGATTGTCTCCTGGAAGGCGTGAGCCGGGGTATTGATATGTTCGACTGTGTCCTGCCCACCCGCATTGCCCGGCATGGAACAGTATTCACCAAGGACGGCCCGCTGACGGTGCGCAACGCGGCTTACAGCGAAGACTTTCTCCCTTTGGATCCTGGCTGTGATTGCTACGCGTGCAGCCATTTTTCTAGGGCTTATATCCGCCACTTGCTGAAAACAGGTGAAATATTGGGGATGCACTTAGCTACCCTTCACAACTTGCACTTTCTGCTGCGGCTGATGGAGAAGATCCGGGGAAGCATCGCGGAAAACACCCTGCCTCAGTTTAAGAAAGCCTTTCTCGAGCAATATTATGGAGGCAGGACATGAGAGTATTGGCAGGAATGTCCTAGCTGACGGGGAAGTTATTCGTGTTGTCTTTTTTTGGTGACGAGGAAAGGAGGAAAGAGAATGGTATTCCTTACCGCCGCGGCGGAGCAGGGCAATGTATTGGGATTGTTCATGCCCTTTATCATCATGCTGGGTGTGTTCTACGTATTTTTGATCCGCCCTCAGCAGAAGCAGCAGAAAGAGCGGCAGAATATGCTCAATGCGCTGAAAAAGGGAGATAAGGTAGTCACGATTGGCGGCATCCACGGTGAGATTACTGCACTTAAGGATGATGTCATTACCTTGCGGATTGCCGACAAGGTGGAGATCCGGGTTTCCCGCTCTGGTATCGGACGAGTGGTTTAACAGCACTGGGTACCGCTGGAGTGCTATCATGCTTAAATATAGCGAAATAGATAACAGGAGGCCTAAGCGCCTCCTGTTTTTCATACCTATGGAAATTGGTGGAGGTGAGCGGAGTTGCACCGCTGTCCACAGATGAAGCTGCAATGCTTCTACGAGCGTAGCCCTTGTTTAGCCTTCGCCTCTATCCAATCCCAAGGGCAGGCTTGGGTAGAGGCTAGCTCATCAGGTTTCCCCCTCCGGCTATGAGCATCCCCAGAGTGGTATCCTGCAGTATGACACCCTATCTCCTCCGGCAGGAACAGAAGAGTAGAGTGTAGCTGCTTTAAGCAGCAGCTAGAGCGTAGTTATCGTTTGCGTTTAATTTAGTTCCCACTGTTTAACGAGGCCGTGGGACCTCGGCTCGCTTCCATTGCCCCTTACCACCTGTGTCGAACCTAATTCACCCCCGTGTTGACACTGGTTTTTCGCAGCTTGAACAGGCTCAGCGGGCGTGTTCCTTGAGAATCCGGTCGATGCGGCGCTTCTCATCCCGCCTGGCGATGGATTCCCGCTTGTCGTAGAGCTTCTTGCCCCTAGCTAGAGCCAGTTCCAGCTTAGCCCGGCCCTTCCGGAAGTATACCTTCAGAGGGACTAGGGTATAGCCCTTTTCTTGGGTCTGTCCCAGAAGGCGCATGATCTCCCGCTTGTGCATCAAAAGCTTGCGGGTGCGCTTCGGCTCATGATTGAACATATTGCCGTGGGCATAAGGGCTGATATGCATATTATATACGAAAAGCTCGCCGTTTTCAATGGCTGCATAGGAGTCCCGCAGGTTGGCTCTTCCCAGCCGAAGTGACTTGACCTCCGTGCCGGTCAGCACCATGCCTGCTTCGAAGGTTTCCTCAATATGATAGTCATGGCGGGCCTTGCGGTTCTCGGCAACGACCTTGATTCCATCAGCCATGTCTTTCCCTCCTGACCGGCATCCCGGTGTCCAGATTCGTGCTGACAATAAGACCCTGCCGCACTGGCTCGGCCAACAACGGAAGGGCTAGTGTGTTACGTGGTTATCAGTCACCGATGGCCAGCTATATTATACTGAGTGCAAAGATGGTGTGTCAAATTCGCCGTAAGATACAAAGGATGCGTCTCCTTTCCCAGACGATTCCTGTTCCTTCCGTGAAAGTCACAAAGAGAAGCAAGGAACAAAGGAGAATTTGTCGAATTAGATCTGTCAGGGCCACGGATTAGTGATACTACACAACAGCAAAAACAAGCGAATAGACAGAACTTGACAACGGGAGGGGGAAACCAGATGATCCAAACAGAAGGCCTGACGAAGAAATTCGGCGGTCTCACTGCGGTAGATGACTTAAACATCCATGTGGAAAAAGGTGAGATCTACGGTTTCTTGGGCCCAAATGGTGCAGGCAAGACCACCACTATTATGATGCTCCTGGGAATGGAGCGGCCCACAGCAGGCAAAATCAAGTTGTTTGGGAAGGATCTGGCGCAGAACTATTTTGAGATCAAACGCCGTATCGGCGTGTTGTCGGAGTTTCAGTTTCTATATGAAGACATGACAGCCAAGGAGTACCTTGGGTTTTTTGCTGATTTCTATGAAGTGGAGAATCCCGAGAGGAAAATCGATGAGGTACTGAGCCGAGTCGACTTGTTGGACCGCAAGCATGAACTCTTGGGCGGGTACTCCAAAGGCATGAAGCAGAAACTTGGGATGGCTCGGGTGCTGCTCCACGATCCTGATCTGCTCATTCTCGATGAGCCCCAGTCATCTCTAGACCCGTACGGTATCAGAGAGATTAGGGATATTATCATGGAGGAGAACCAAAAGGGCAAGACCCTCTTTATCTCATCCCATATCCTCTCAGAAATTGAGCGGACATGCCATCGGGTAGGAATTATCAGCAACGGGAAACTCTTGGCCGAGGATGACTTGACACATCTCAAACATCAAATTGCCAACGAAATGGAGATCAGTGTGGAGCTGGAAGGATACTCAGACGCCATCGCTTCCAGCTTGGAGGAGCTTGAGTTTGTGACATCGGCGGTCTACGAGGATTCTCGCTTGACAGTCAAGACGACGATGGATGACGACTATCGCGCGCAGATTTCCCGGGTGATAGCCTCCCACGGGGGCATAGTGCTGTCTATGGTAGCCAAAGAGATCAGCCTGGAAGAGGCCTTCGTCATCATTACTGAGCAGAACCTTTCCTTGTTGACAAAGGAGGGGCAGGCATCGTGAGCAAAATGGGAAATCGCACTAACGCTATTAAAGTAATTGCCCGCCGTGACATCAAGTCCACGGTGAATGGCCTAGGCATATATGTAGTTGCATCATTGGCCTTCTTGGTGGCCATGCTGTTTGTGCGCAGCAACCTCAAGGGGGTTACCGAGAACGGTTTGATGGTAATGGCCAATCCGCTGAACTATCCCTTCTTCATCGCGGTGATAATTGGAGCCACCTACTTGGCGCTGACTTCCACCATGTCTGTCAGCCGGGAGCGGGATCAGGGGACATTGGAAGTACTGTTTTACGGCCCCATTGACAGTGTGGCTTACGTGCTGGCTAAGTTCCTGGAGCAGTTGGTGACATTCCTGGGCTTGGTCATTGTGTATATGGTTATCTTCTTCGTCATATCTATCCTGACGAATTTCGGCATGGACGGCAGCTTTCTAGCCATGGCCGGACTATCTGTACTGCTGGCGGCAGCAATTGTGGCCTTTGGCTTGCTGCTGTCTACTTTGTGCCGCAGTGCCCGGACATCAGTGATTCTGCTGCTGGTGCTGTTGATCCTATTTCTAGCTGTCGATGTTGTGGCAGGGATTCTTAACAGCATGTCGGCTAAGGACATGTCGGTTACCCTGGTATATATCCGGGTGGCAGTGGACATGGTCAATCGAGGCCTGCAGTGGATATCGCCCTTTGGCTATCTCAACCGAGGCATGCTGGCCATAGGCCTCGGCAGCGCCAGCCTGATTTTAGGCAGCATCGGTGCCTCGCTGCTTTACACCATAGTGCTGCTGGCTCTAGCCATCCGGTTCCTGGAACGTAGGGGGGTTCGAAAATGAGGAGTACAAGCTTCCGTATTTTAATCATGCTGATCTGCGTACTCACAGCCGCAGCCGGCGTACAGGCCGCACCCCCTCAGCGGGAGAAGCAAGTGGTCTACGGTATTACGCCTTGGACGGGCAAAGAGTATGGCGGCACCTTTGCGCCCAAAGGGATTGACAAGATCTATCTTCTAGC
>LFTN01000119.1:0-10353 GCA_001513495.1 Clostridiales bacterium DTU087 | reverse complement strand
AGGGTGCTGGAACGGCAGCCCTATGCCCACTTCTATCCCGACGGTTTTTACGCTGGGGTTTCCGAGATCCTCGTCGGTGATGCCGCAGAGAAGAAGTTCCAGGAGTATAGAGATGCCATCGAAGGCTACTGGCAGGCTGTCAACGATTACCGCCAAGCATATGCCGAGTATGAACAGCGGATGGCGGAGATCCTAGAAGAGGTCTCCCAGACCGGCAAGACATACACTGAGGATGAACTTCCTAAACCGCCGGAGCAGCCGTCGCCTCCCATCTGGTATGTAACTGAAGCGACGGAGGCCTTTATCGTCAACTTGCCGGTAGGTGAGTATGTCATCAGGACCATCGATGATCAAGGCAGGGCCGTAGATGGAACAGAGAAGAAGCTGAAGGTATTTGACAAGCGGCGGACAGGAGTGGGGTATCAGATCATTCCTGAGAGTAAGTGGACCAGGCCGGTGCAGTCCGATGATGCCTCCCAGATCCTGTACCTAGAGGGCACCAGGACAATGTATCTAAAAGCCTTCCGTGAGTCGGAATACAATCAGCATGACTATCTCAAGATGACCAGCCTAGAGCAGCCATTGGCCGGCGCTGGGGCAACCAGTGCCTATATGTGGGTCCATGAAACGGAAGTACCCAATGACACCAAGGTGCAGATACTGCAGGGCGGGAAGGTCGTCATGGAGGCAGAGTACAAGCCCTATTACGTTAAGCAGACTCCCGGCTATGCCCTGGGGTATGAGATCGTCGAGTTTGACCCGGAGGCAGATGAGTTTGCCGGGCGGCGGCCCAGCTTTGAGGCAGTCAAGCTGGAGCTGGAACCGGGCACCTATGAGATCCGGGCAGTAGACTCCTCCGGCCGAGTGCTGGAAGGCAGTGTCAGAGATATCAGGTCGGTAAATGTAGTGCCCATGTGGCAGCTTTACGTGCTGTCATTGCTGCCCTTACTCGTTGGCCTAGTAGTTGTTGTCAGGCGCCGCCGAACGCGTGTGGTCAAATCAGTGACTGCCTAGGCAAGCGAAGACAGGCTAAGAGTATTCTAATTGGCTGACAGCGTGCCTTCTGGCGCCCTGTCAGCCTTTGTGCTTTGCAGAGATCGCCTCCTGTCCATGATCAGCGAAAGGTGCGCCTTTCCAGTCATCCGCATTAACCATGATATGGAGTCTGACTCCGGCCTAGATCCCCGCATTTCGTAAAATATTCTGTAGAGAAACAAGGGATTTCCGCTGCTAAACAAGGAAGCTCAGCTTTTCTTGTCGAAAGTACCTGGTACAAGCTGCCGTCCTTGACGGTCTATGGCATTTGATCTAGGGCTTGCCGGAGAATTCTCGAGGGGTGGAGCATTGTGTCACCCAGCAGTGGAAATGTAAAGAAAACCTACGGGCTGATATTCTTGATGACGGCACTCTTGCTGTGGGCAGGAGCCGGCAGCGCTTGGGCCTTTGATGTATGTGTCAACGGCACCCCTGTGGAGCTGTCTGTGAGGCCGGCTTTGAGGGGCGTCAAGGTCATGCTGCCCCTAAAGTGTTTGGCGCAGCCCCTGGGCCTCGAGGTAGCTTACGAAGCCCTCGGGGGGCCCGTGGTTGTGTCGGGAGGCGACCGGGAGGCTGTCGTTGTGGCCGACACCTGTGAGGTTAAAGCTGACGGCAAGACATTTGACTTGGGTGTGGCTCCCTATTGGGACAAAGAAGAGATTATGGTGCCAATGCAGTTCTTTATAGACGCCTTTGGCTTCTCTGCCAATTTCGATCCCCTCAGTGCGACTATGTGGATCCAGTCGGGAGGATACAAGCCTATACCCCTGCACACGGCTGAAGTGCTGGGAGGGGGGCGGCAAGAAGAGGCGCCGGAGGAAGAGGCTGCCGCCGGCATGGAGTCAGTCTCCAGCTTGTCCAATGGGCAGCTGGTGGAGGAAGTTGAGAGTGAGGAAGTCGCTGCCCACGGGGGACTGCAGATTCTAGCCATCAGCCAGTTCCTGCAGGAAATCCGGGAACAGACCGCTGTGTTGGCGGGAACAGAGGTGCCCGGGGGAGGAGAGCGAACCAGGCTAGTGGGGGTCTTGCCCTGTATTGAGGAGGGAAGGCAGCGGCTGGATTTTATTACCAGCGGCGAAGTCAAAGTGCAGCCCATGCTGTTGACGGAGCCGGCTCGTCTGGTGCTGGATGTAGAGGGCGCTGTAGTTGATGCCCTGGACGATGAGTTGTATATTGACAAAGGTGTGATTCACCGAGTCCGCCTCAGTCAATATCAGGAGGGGACTGCCAGGGCCGTGGTCGACTTGGCGGAGGCTACCGGGTATCAGCTGAAAGAGATGCCGGACGGCAAGGGGTTTTCTGTTGTGTTCAACCAGCGTATTGGCCGGATCAACCTTCTCCGCAGTGATGAACAAATCCGGCTCAATCTGGAGGTATCCGGCCCGGTTAGGTACTCGGTCAAGCGGCTTGCCAGCCCCAACCGCATCGTGATCGACCTGGAGGGTGCTACCTTTGTGGCCGGTGCAACCGAGGCCAATGTCTATGACAGCGCAATCGAGAAGCTGCGCATCAGCCAGTTTACACCGACAACGGCCCGGCTGGTCATGGATTTAACCCATTCTCTGGAAATAGTGGATATCGATGCCGGCGACAATGAGCGGGAAATTGACCTCGTGTTTCTCGATCCCAGTTGGGGGAGATACACACAGGGAAGATCCATTGGGGGAGATCTGACGGAGGCATTCCGTCAGGGAGTAGAGCCCAGGCTTGTGGTCGGCTTGAAGCGCTTGGCTGCCTTAGGCCGCAACTTAGTCAATCTCATTCCCAGCGGCGAGGCCTTGGCTATGGAACAAGAGCCACTTGATGAATCCCATGGCCTGGCTGGGGATGATGGCAATGCGCCTAGTGCCTTGGAAGCAGCCGATGGAGATGATATGGCACATGACGGCCTTGGTTCAGGTTCCAGCCAAGGCTCTGCAGACGGGGCCGCAGGGGACAAGCCCCTCGCCGCAGAGCAGGTACTCCCGGAACTTGCCGATGAAGCCGGGCTGGGGCAGTGTGAAGACCTGGCAGCAATTGGTGATGACACCCTGATTTTGACCATCGGGTCAGGGTATCGCCAGATTGATTTTTCCCGGTGGCCGAAACTGCAAGTTGATTGGATTACCGATGACGCATTGGCCGCCCTTAAGGGGCGTTCTGTCTTAATCGATGCCGGCCATGGCGGCGCCCAGCCCGGTGCCCCCGGGGTAGGTGGTGTTTGGGAGAAGGTCTATAACCTGGCGGTTGCTCTGCGGGTGGGAGAGCTGCTGAGTTGGGCTGGAGCCCGGGTGAGTTACACCCGGGTAGGTGATCAGACAGTGAGCCTGCGGGAGCGGGTGGACAAAGCTTATGCTGTAAATGCTGAGATCTTGGTGAGTATCCATGCCAACGCTTCCTTGACCCGAGACGCAACCGGGACGGAAACCCTTTATCACCCGGCGATCTCAGAAAGCAGGATGCTGGCGGAGGCAATTCAGACAGAATTGGTGGAGCAGCTGGGGCTTCTCGACAGGGGTATAAAAGAGAGAAGTGATCTGTACATCTTACGGCATTCCCCGGTTCCCAGTGCCTTGGTTGAAGTCGGCTTTCTGGATCACCTGGAGGAAGGTGCCTTTCTACTGACTGGAAAGGCCATTGACCAAGCCTGCATGGGCTTGGTGCGGGGCATTGCCGCTTTCTTCCAGAGCCGCCCAGATAGAGAAACCCCTTCGGCAGAGGAGGGGGTACTGCCGCAGCTGCGAATCATTCCAGATGTGGCCGCTGGCGAGCCGGATCAGGACAGCGGTGAACCCACCCCTTTGGAAGAAGAGATTTGGGAAAGCCCGGTGGAGGTTGATGAAGAGCCGCTGTTAGGCGGACCCGCAGGGAGTGATACTGTTGAAGATGCGCTTTAGGGAGATTGTCGGCTGGCTTTTTCTCGCATCGCTCCTGTTGAGTGCCGTCCTGTGGGGAGGACGGCTGTGGAATACCGCTGTCGTGTATTTCGGGCCCAAGAGCGAGGTTCAGATATATGCAGCTGCACCGGGTGGAGGACTGGACGTTGTGACTGTGAAGATACCCAGCCAGCAGTTAAGCGCAGAGACCTTGTGGCAGCGGCTGCAGTCAGTCTCTCAAGATGGGCGTCCCGCGCTCCTGCCTCCAGATACCAGCTTGCTGGAGGCCAGACAGGAAGGGAGCACTTTAGTAATCAGCTTAAGCGGCGAACTGGTGCGGGGGCAGTATTTGGGCAGCAATCAAGAGACGGCGCTGGTCTACTCCATTGTCAACACCATGGCCCAGCTGCCGGGTGTTAAATCTGTCCAGATCCTGATAGAGGGGCGCACAGTGGAGTCCTTGGCGGACCACGTTGATCTAACGGCTCCTCTGGAGCCGGATTATACCTTAACAGCTGACTAAAGCTGGCCTTTCACCGGTATAGAGCTCCAAGGCCCCTCCTAGCTGTGGGGCTTTTCTCTTGGTTGCATGTACTTGCCTCAGCGGGATAGAATAGGAATGGTGTCTCACCGGGCGGAGAATGTGCCCTGCGAGGCCGTCAAGAATTTGCTGTATGATACTGCCGATTCGGCAGATCAGCATGAGAGGTCGTGGGTAAGTGGGGGAAGAGACTAAAGACCGTCCCATCGGAGTGTACGATTCAGGGGTTGGGGGCCTGACCGTTGTCCGCTGGCTGCACCAGGTATTGCCTCAAGAGCGGATTATCTACTTTGGAGATACGGCCCGGGTGCCCTACGGCGGCCGGCCCCGGGAAGAGCTGATCAGGTTTTCCCGGCAAATCGTGGGCTTTTTTCGCAAGCAAGGCGCGAAATTCATAATCGCTGCCTGCAACACATCCTCTGCTGCAGCGCTGCCAGTGGTGGCGGAGGAATCAGATGTGCCGCTGATGGGTGTGATCAGGGCAGGTGCCCGAGGAGCTGTATCGGTGACTAAAGCCAAGAGGATTGGGGTAATGGGTACCCAGGTGACGGTGGAGAGCCGGGCCTATACCCTTGCCGTCAAGGAGTTGGAGCCTGATGCTGCCGTCTATGAGCAGGCGTGCCCCCGGCTGGTCCCCCTGATTGAAGCGGGACACCGGGATGGGGAGCTCGTTGAGGGGCCTTTAAAGGAGTACCTTCAGCCTCTCTTGGCGCGGGAGATTGATACTCTTATACTGGGCTGTACCCACTATCCGTATTTGCTGGCATCCATCAAGGGGCTGGTGGGCTCAGATGTAGAGGTGGTAGACCCGGCGGAGGCTGCTGCCAGAGAGGCTGAGGATAGGTTGAAGGACCTTGGGCTTCTAAGCGGGAAGAAAGCGGGAGAGGACCTCTTCTTTGTCAGTGGAGAACCCGAGAGCTTCCATGCCGCTGCAGTCCAATTGGGATATAATCAGAGCGTGGAACATGTGGAGATCGAGCGGTATACTATTTG
This sequence comes from Clostridiales bacterium DTU087, assembly GCA_001513495.1. GTDB lineage: Bacteria > Bacillota > Limnochordia > DTU087 > DTU087 > DTU087. The sequence goes on along the minus strand of LFTN01000119.1, from coordinate 4,929 downwards.
ATTGGAAGTCTGGCTTCTAAAAGGGAGGCAGAGCTTGCAGGGAAGGAGTCGGCTGATGGAGGCTTTACGCCTGAGGATGAATGGGAGTTTTCCGGTAGAGAAGGGCAGCGCTGCGTTGGGGATGAAGGGTGAAAGCGGCATGGGGTGGCGAGACCAGAAGGTAGCGGTGATCGGCCTAGGAGTGAGCAACATACCGCTTATTCGCTATCTGGCAGCGGAGGGTGCCCGGATTACCGTTTGCGATCGGCAGAAGCCGGTGGAACTGGAATCTCGTCTTGCCCAGATCGCTGGGCTGCCGGTTTCGTATAAACTCGGTGAAGGGTATTTGGAGGGCTTAACCGAATTCGATACCATTTTCCTCAGTCCCGGGATCCCCAAAGATCTGCCGGAGATTGCGGCCTTAAGGGGCCTGGGAATCAGATTCAGCAGCGAAATGGAAGTGTTTTTTGAGCTGTGTCCGGCACCCATCGTAGGGATTACCGGGAGCAGCGGCAAGACAACTACTACCACCTTGGTGGGGGAGATTCTAAAATCTCAAGGGGGCCGCAAGGTATTTGTGGGCGGCAATATCGGCAATTCGCTGCTGGATGAGATCCCCCATATGTCTCCAGAAGACCTGGCAGTACTGGAGCTGTCGAGCTTCCAGCTAGAGAACCTGCCCCGCAGCCCAAGGTTCGCCTTAATGACTAACATAACGCCCAATCACTTAGATGTTCATAAGCGCATGGAAGCCTATATCAAGGCAAAGCGCCGCATCTTGGATTCTCAAAATCCCCATGACTTTGCGGTGCTCAATTACGACAATGACGTTACCCGGTCCTTTGCTCTCGATTGTCCGGGGCAGGTGTTTTATTTCAGCCGCCTGGCGGAGCCCGAGCGGGGTGCTTTCCTGCGCAGCGGCATGATCGTTGTGCGGGATGTAGGGTTTGCCAAAGGCTGCGAGGAAGTCCTCTGTCCCATCGGCGCTGTACGGCTCTTGGGGGTGCACAACTGGGAGAACGTGCTGGCGGCTGTGACTTTGACAGCTCTTTGCGGCGCCCAGCGGGAAGCCATCACAAAGGTAATCGCCAGTTTCACGGGAGTCCCCCACCGGCTGGAGCTAGTTGCTGAAGTCGATGGAGTCAAGTACTACAATGATTCCATTGCCACCAGCCCGGCAAGGGCCGTTGCCGGGATCAATGCACTACATGAGCCTTTGGTGCTGATTGCCGGCGGCTATGATAAGCAGCTGTCTTTTGAACAGCTGGCTGAGACAGTAGTGGAGCGGGTGAAGGCAGTAGTCTTGGTAGGAGCTGCTGCAGCGAAGCTGGAGGCAGCCATTCGAGGCAAGCAGCACCGGCCTGATGAGCCAATTGTCTGTCGGAGTGAGAGCTTTGATGATGCGGTGCAGAGGGCAGCTGAGCTGGCTGCGCCCGGTGATGTGGTCTTGCTGAGCCCCGCCTGCGCCAGCTATGATATGTTCAGGAATTTCGAGGAGAGAGGCGAAAGGTTTAGGGAGATAGTCCGTGAACTTGCTGAAGAGGGCTGAGCTGATGGCAGCGGCAGGGGTATAAGGAACAGCAACAGAGCAAGGGCAATCTACGCAGGGAGGCGCTGAAGATGGTACGAGTTGATGGCCGCAAACCCGGTGAGCTGCGGGAGGTCAAGATTACACGGAACTTTACCAAGTACGCAGAGGGTTCGGTACTGATCGAAGCAGGCGATACCAAGGTCATTTGTACTGCCAGTATTGAGGACAAGGTTCCTCCTTTCCTTCGAGGCAACGGTCAAGGATGGCTGACTGCTGAGTATTCAATGCTGCCTCGGGCTACCGAGACTCGTAATATGCGGGAAGCTAGCCGGGGCCGGGTCAGCGGCCGGACTTCTGAGATCCAGCGGTTGGTGGGCCGGGCCTTGAGATCAGTAGTTGATTTAGAGGCTCTGGGGGAGCGGACCATCTGGTTAGATTGTGATGTAATCCAGGCCGATGGAGGTACTCGTACCGCAGCCATCACTGGCGGTTTTGTAGCCATGATGGATGCCATACAGCGCCTAGGGGAAACGGTCAACTGGGATAGGCTGCCCATCTCCAACTTCGTGGCTGCTGTCAGTGTCGGCTTGGTTGACGGTGTGCCTTTGCTGGACCTTTGTTATACCGAGGATGCCCAGGCGCAGGTGGATATGAATGTGGTCATGAGCAGCGACGGCAAGATTGTTGAGATACAGGGAACTGCTGAAGGAGAGCCTTTTGCCCGCTCTGAGCTGGATCGGATGCTGGAGCTGGCCGAACAGGGGATTCAAGAGCTGATCAGTCTGCAGAGGATGGTCCTAACCGAAGACCTAGTGACTAAGATGGGAGGGCGCGTCCGTGGCCGCAATAGTCATCGCTTCCAGGAATGAGCATAAGATAGAGGAGATCCGGAGGCTGTTGGCTGGGCTTGACGTCGATGTCCTTTCCCTTAAAGACTATCCCGATGCTCCCGAGGTTGATGAAGATGGCGCTGCTTTCCAGGATAATGCCCTCAAGAAAGCACGGGTGATCGCCCGGTTTACCGGGCTCACTGCTTTGGCAGATGACTCGGGCTTGGAAGTAGACAGCCTGGGCGGCCAGCCGGGGGTCCGGTCAGCAAGGTTCGCCGGGGAAACCGCCAGCGATGCAGAGAACAACAGGAAGCTGCTTCGCTGCTTGGCAGAAGTCCCTTCTGAAGAAAGACAGGCTCAGTTCCGGTGTGTAATCGCGTTGGTGAGCCGTACCGGCGCCGAAAGCCTGGTGGAGGGTACCTGCCAGGGTGTGATTATTGAGGAGGAGCGGGGCAGCGGCGGCTTTGGCTATGATCCCCTTTTCCTATTACCTCACCTAGGCAAGACCTTTGCCGAGCTCTCCATGGAGGAGAAAAATGAGCTCAGTCATCGGGGGAAGGCACTGCAGCAGGTATTGCCCATTGTCCAGGAATGGCTGGAGCAGGGCCTGATTTAGCGGGGAGCTGCCTTGCGGGAGTGATGCTGGTTAGCGGCGTTGGCATACTGAAGGTGGCTTCAGCGGCGGGAAAACGGCGTTGACATGCCGCGGCGGATTGTGCTATAATCAATTCTGTCAGCCGAACACTAGATACGGGGCGTAGCGCAGTTTGGCTAGCGCGCCTGCCTTGGGAGCAGGAGGTCGGAGGTTCAAATCCTCTCGCCCCGACCATTAACCCCAGCTGCTGCAGCAATCTTGACAGAGGGCAGAGGCCGTGTTAGACTGACACTGTTCAAGCGGGCGGGTGTAGCTCAGTGGTAGAGCCCTGGCCTTCCAAGCCAGTCGCGAGGGTTCGATTCCCTTCACCCGCTCCACTCAGCAACAGGCGCCTGTAGCTCAGGGGATAGAGCATCGGACTTCTAATCCGAGTGCCGCAGGTTCGATTCCTGCCAGGCGCGCCACAAGTTATCATTCATGGTGGGTGTAGCTCAGTTGGTTAGAGCGCCAGGTTGTGGCCCTGGAGGTCGTGGGTTCGAATCCCATCACTCACCCCACTTTTTTTGAAAAGCAATGTTATGTGGATATGGCTAATGACAGCAGCCGTTTAGGAGAACATCCAGGCTGCTTTTTCTTTATGTGAGCCGAACTGTCAACAGCCCTTTGATGCAGCATCCGGCGGCTGCGCGGGACGGCCGCTAGATTGGGAGGAAGACAATGGGCAGCGATATGACAAGAGGCAATGTACTGACAGCAGTAGTGCGCTTTACAATTCCCTTGATTTTGTCGGGCTTGCTGCAGCAGGTATACTACATAACTGATTCGATTATCGTAGGGAACTATGTTGGTGAGTTGGGTCTGGCGGCAGTCGGGGTTTCGTCACCGGTTTTCTATGTGTTCATTTACATAATCAGCGGCCTAGTCTCGGGATACACGATTCTTATCTCCCATTACTATGGAGCCAGGGACGATGACAAGGTCTCTAAGCTGACCAATACTTTTGCTCTGTTTAGCGTGGTTTCTGCCTGCATAGTCTCTGCAGCTGGCTGGCTTGTTAAGGACAGCATTTTGGTTATGTTGAATACTCCGGGAGAGGTCCTGCAAGCTGGAAGTGAGTATTTGGCTATTGCCTTTGTCGGGGTTCCCTTTATCGCTCTTTATAATCTGTTCGGATCAATGCTGCGGGCGATCGGAGACAGCAAGACACCACTGTACGGGATAGTCTTGTCCTCTGTTGCCAACATCATTTTGGACTTGGTATTGATCAACGTATTTGGACTTGGCATCAAGGGGGCGGCAATTGCCACTGTGGCAGCCCAGATGGCCGCGGGTGCCTACCTGGGTGTCTATATCCATAGGAGACATCCTATGTTTCGCATATCGCTGCGGAGAAGCCAAAGAGACATCCTTCTGTTTTATGACAGTCTGAAACTAGGTGTGCCACAGGTCATCCAATCCAGCATTACCTCTGTTGGTCATCTGCTCTTACAGAACGTCATGAACTCCTTCGGAGTTGATGTGGTGACGGCAATCACAACGGCATATAAGATCGATTCATTGACTTTGCTGCCGCTGGTCAACATCTCGGCAGCCATATCGATCTTTGCAGGTCAAAACGTAGGTGCCAACAACCCGGCAAGGGCCCAAGAGGGTTTGAAAACAGGTGTGATCCTCTCCGCTGCCTTCGCTGTCCTAGTCACGTTTTTTGTGGTGTCATTTGGCGAGGCACTGATCAAGGTTTTCGGGGTTTCTGATGACGTGGCTGCCATTGGCGGGCGGTTCTTCCGCACCTGTGCAGTGTTTTACCCGGTGTTTGGGGTGCAGAACGCATATATTGGCTTCCTGCAGGGAAATAAGGATGTCGTGTTTGCATCGGCATGCAGCATCATTGCTCTCTCTGTGAGAGTGTTGTTGTCATACGGCCTATCTAGTGCGCTTGGTTCTGACGTGATAGCGGTTAGTGAGATTTGCTCTTGGGTTATCGGAGCAGCTAT
>LFTN01000084.1 GCA_001513495.1 Clostridiales bacterium DTU087 | reverse complement strand
GGCTGGGATCTGGGGAATAGCAGCGGGTGCAGGGTTTGCAGCCATCATCCCGCCGCTGGCTGCCTCAAGGCGGCAGCGGCGGCAGCAAGCTAGATTGGAGCTTCAGCTGCTCGATGGGCTCACACTTATGCAGGGCGGGCTGCAGGCAGGGTTTAACCTTTTTCAGGTACTGGAGCTGGTGGCCCGGGAGATGGAACCACCTCTGGCCGCCATCTGCAGCCGGATCATTAGTGAAGTCCAGCTGGGTGTACCTATGGATACCGCTTGGGAGCGGGCTGGACAGCAAGTCTCCAATGAGACGTTTTCACAACTTGTTACAGCCGTGACTATCCAGCGGCAGATGGGTGGAGACTTGGTCTTTGTCTTGGGCACCTTGAGGGAGTCGCTGCGGCAGAAACTGAATCTAGCATCCAAGTTAAAGAGCGTGACATCACAAGGCAGATTGACCGGCATCGTAGTGGCTGCCTTGCCCATCGCCTTGGGAACCATAATTCATGTCATTTTGCCAGAGTTTATTCGACCGCTGCTGGTGGATCCCATTGGGCAGCTGCTGCTGGGGATTGCCTTGGCCTTGGACATGGTGGGCACGTGGATGATCAGCCGGATCTGCCAGTTGGATCCATAGGAGGTGGTTTTTCTGGACTGGATTCTGGCGGGATGTTACGGAAGCTGTGCGGCACTGGTTTATCTTTGGTATGAAGAGATAAAATCCAGCTGGCTGGCCTGGCGGAAACTCGATTCTCCGGCGGGTTTCGACGGAAAAGGCTGGCAGCTGTTTCAGGTGGTAATCCGGGGGCTGATATCTGATCTGGGAGCAAACCTGTGGCGGCGCCTGGGCTGGCAGAAGCTGAGGCAGGACAGTCTTCACCGTCTAGCCGCAGCCGGATATCCGGCGGGCTTAACCATCCAAGAGCTGTGGGGCTGGCGCTGTATAGCCGCTGCCGGCGGCCTGGCCCTTTTATATCTCCTCCGATCTGGCCCCTTGTTGGCCGTTTTCGGAGGATATCTGTGCAGCCGTCTACCCTATTTCTGGCTGACAACAGCCGGCAGCAAGCGGGAAGCGGCTATCCGCCGGGCATTGCCCGCAGTACTGGACCTGCTTGTCATCTGCACCGGGGCCGGGCTTACCTTCGATGCCGCGGTAGCGGTGATTGTTGAAAAGAGCCAGCCTAACCCTCTGATCGATGAGCTGCGGCTGGTGCTGCACCATATGCGGATGGGAGACAGCCGGCAGGAAGCCCTGAGGCGGATGTCGGTGCGGACCCGGGATCCCGATGTTAAGTCGGTGTGTGCGACATTAATCCAAGCAGACCAGCTGGGTACCAGCATCAGTTCTACTCTTGTGCTTTTGGCCAACCAGATACGTATAAGCCAAGGGCAGCGCGCTGAAGCTCGGGCTAACCAGGCTCCAGTCAAACTACTGTTCCCCCTGGTGTTCTTCATCTTTCCCAGCCTGCTGGTGGTGTTGTTTGGCCCGGTCTTTTTGGGGGGAAGAATCCAATGAGCGTCTGCCGGCGGGCTGGGAGCCGGACTGGGAAGACTCGCCGCCCATATGCTTTAGAGCTTGCTGGTATGTGTTCATGAGAGGACCGGGAGAGGGGCAGGAGAATGGGGACAAGGGTAGAATACATACGCTATACAGATAAATACAGTTCGGTCCGCTAGGGGAGCATCTGCTGAGAGTGGAACCAACCGGTTCCTGACCCTTCGAACCTGTTAGGTTAATACCTGCGTAGGGAATGCGGTGAGGTTATGAGTTGCAGCCGTAGCCCGTGGTTACGGCTTTTGTCATCCCTGGGAACGGCCGAACCAAGGAGGCGTTTTTATGCAGAAGAAATGGGATACTCGGGTGATGGTGGAGATTGCAGTGGCAGCAGCCCTGGCTCTAATCCTGGGCATGCTGCGGCTCTACCGGATGGCTTACGGCGGCTCCATAACGTTGGAGATGGTACCCCTCTTTGTGATCAGCCTGCGGCATGGGGTGAGAGCTGGTATGTGGTCGGGCTTTATCGCGGGGATTCTGAATCTTTTCTTGGATCCTTATATCATCCATCCCATCCAGCTGGTAATGGACTATCCCCTGCCCTTTGCAGCGCTGGGGCTTGCCGGCCTGTTCCCTAACCGGCCAATGATTGGCTTGGTATTGGGAACAGCTGGCCGCTATGTCATCCATGTGCTATCTGGAGCCATCTTCTTTGGAGCATATGCCCCGGAGGGAATGAACCCCTGGATCTATTCCTTGGGATATAATGCCAGCTATATCGTTCCCAATGGGATTATAGCCATCGTCGTCATTGGACTGCTGCTCCAGACCCCGCTTCTCAAGACTGATAAGAGTAGAGGTAGAGGAAGATGAAGGCAAGCTCCTGCAACCGGCGATTTACCAGGGCGTTGGTTTTCTGCAACGGGGAGTTCTCTCCGGAAAGCGTCCCTGAGCTTGAAGCCGATGATCTGATTATCTGTGCCGACGGAGGATTGGAGCATGCCTTAGCCCTAGGCATCAAGCCCCACGTTGTACTGGGAGATTTCGATTCCTTAACTGGAGACCTGCGCCGGCGCTTGGAAGAAGGCGACCCGGGGCTGGGTGCAGTGTACCAGTACCCTGTGGAAAAGGACAAGACTGACGGCCAGATAGCGGTAGAATACGCCGCGGGCAGAGGTGTAAGGGAAATCTGGCTTCTAGGCGGCCTGGGAGGCCGCCTGGACCACGCCTTGGGTAATGTGTTCTTGGGTGCTGTCGCCAGCTTCGACGGAGTCTTGAAGGTGTTGGGGAGGGGAGAGTCGGCAGCTATTCTAAAGGGTCCAGGTAGACTGGAAGTTGCCGGGGGTGTTGGGGACCGCGTTTCCCTGCTTCCCATCACGGAATCCTGCACTGGTGTAGCTGTTAACGGCCTCTATTACCCCTTAAAGGGAGAGACACTCTACCGTGGTGATACCAGGGGATTGAGCAACGAATTGGTCTCCTGCACGGGTTGGGTGGAGTTGGCGGCGGGCCTTCTGATTGTCATCCATACCAAAAGGAAAGAAGGTCAATAGGATAGGTCTGTCACAATCAAGGGTGAGGCTGAAGAACGTCTTGGGGACAGGGGATTATGTGCAAAACAGGCGACAGATTGTCGCCTGTTGACTATGATGCATAAATCGAGTAAGACTAGGGCCGCACTCAGAAGCAAGGGATGCCTTAGATAGCGCGGCTGGCTTTGCCTCCCTTAAGGCATCTGGTACAAACGTACCTTCGGGCAACAGTCCCATTCCAGTGAATTTTAACCCGCTGCAGGTTGGCATTCCAGCGGCGGCGGGTCTTTCTGTTGGAGTGGGATACGTTATTGCCTGCGGCAGTACCCTTATTGCATACGACACAGCGTCGGGCCATAGTTTCGCACCTCCTTGCTTCACGTAAACAAGCACCTTGTTAAGGTTTCTGTCACAGTCTTTTCCCATTGTAGCACAAGCGTTAGCTGCAGGCAAGGCTCCTGATGGGGATTATCGTGCCCCTTCTTATATTGAATAATCACTTGCGGTCATTTATACTGGTTGGGACCCGATATAATGGACTGCGATGGCCTGCAAAGCGGCAGTGCCTGATGTACAGATAAACAGAGCGGTGAGGGGGGAAGCTGATGAACCACTGCACCAACTGTCATGACCATGGCCATGTGTGTGCCAGGAATGTGCCGATCTTTGCGTCTCTGGGCCTTGATGAACTGGTGGAGATCAATAACCTTATCCGTTCAGTAGAGTATGAGAAGGGTGAGCTCCTGTTCAGCCAGGGCGACACCGGCACGAACCTGTATATTGTCCGGAACGGCCGAATTAAGCTCTATACAGTATCAGCCGATGGAAGGCAGCAAATCCTTCGCATATTGGAGCCGGGAGACTTCTTTGGAGAACTGGCACTGTTTCAGGACGCACCGCAGAACTGCTTCGCTGAAGCAATGGAGTTTAGCCAGGTCTGCCTCCTAAGCCGTTCCGATATGAATGCATTGCTGACGAAAAAGCCATCGGTGGCAGCGGCCCTGCTGGCGGCAGTCAGTGCCCGCCTTGCCCAAGCAGAGAGGTTTATTGGGGACTTGGCACTGAAAAGCGTTGAGGAGCGGTTGGTTTCATGGCTGATGATGGAGGCGGAGACAGGGATCCATCGGGATGGTGAGATTGAGATTAGCTCACCCCTCAGCAGGGAGGAGCTGGCCCATCTATTGGGAACAACAATTGAGACCGTCAGCCGCCGTCTTAATGCCCTCCAGGCCGAGGGGCTGCTGGCCCTGCAGGGGCATAGGTCCATCATTATCCGGGATCTTGAGAGCCTAAAACGGATCTTGACGAAATGAATCTGTTTAACCTGCTTTGTTGAGCGATCTGTACCGGGGATGGCTTTGTCCCGGGTACGCTCCTGGGTGAGCAGTAGGAATAACCTTGATAGTTCTAAAGTAGAATATGGGTGACCGGCGGGGCCCCTGACGCCGGCTTTCAAGCCGGCAGCAATACAGGGGCCTTTGCATCAGCTCACCATTGTGATAATATTGGTCGGGAATTAACTTTGTCACCTGTACGCTCACTTGGGACGGGAAATGACCAATGGTCACAAGGAAATACTCAAACTCTGGCGAATACTGTAGCTTAGTTTTTTCCAAGTTATTCGAGATCGGTATGGTGAACCAGCGAGAACGGACAGGTGAGCACATAGTTTGGAGGGAGAGGCTTGGCAGGTAATTTTACGACCGCGTTAGGCAAGGTGGAAATTTCCGATTCGGTAATCGCGATTATCGCGGGAACGGCCGCTTCCGAATGCTATGGGTTAGTCGGTATGGCTGCCCGTAATGTACAAGATGGACTGATTGACCTCTTGCGGCAGGAGCACTACGAACGGGGTGTGGAAGTTGAGGCCAAGGGGGAAGAGTTGATCATCAGGCTGCATATAGTTGTGGAGTACGGCACCAAGATTTCGGAGGTCGCCCACAATGTCATGCAGCGGGTGAAATACGCGGTAGAGACCGCCTGTGGAATCCCTGTACGGCAGATTGATGTACGGGTTGAAGGTGTGAGAGTCACACGGCCTGAAGGCAGCAAATAGGCCGATAACCTTTGGAAACTAGCAGGAGGAGCGGTTTGGGATTGGAGAGAGATTGGTTAGGGGGCAGCCTGTTTAGAAGTATGATCTTCGAAGCGGCTACCCTGTTGAATGAAAAAAGAGAAGAGATCGATTTCTTGAATGTGTATCCTGTACCTGATGGTGATACTGGTACTAACATGGCGCTGACCCTACTAGCGGCTGCCAAGGAAGTGGAAAGGTGCAGTTCAGATTCGGTGGGTGACTTGGCCGCAGCGGCAGCTAAAGGTTCCCTAATGGGGGCTAGGGGCAATTCAGGAGTGATCCTGTCTCAGCTCCTGAGGGGTTTTGCTCAGCCGCTGCAGGATAGAGACAAGGCTGCCATATCTGATCTGGCGAAGGCCCTGCAGGACGCCTCTGCCACAGCTTACAAGGCTGTGATGCGGCCGGTGGAGGGCACCATGCTGACGGTGGCACGCTATGCCGCGGAAGCTGGAAAGCAGGCCGTCAAGAAAGAGACTGATGTTGTCACGTGGTGGAAACTGGTCCTGGAGGCAGCGGAAGAGGGATTGGCGGAGACCAAGACAATGCTTCCGGCTCTGGCCGATGCCGGCGTTGTCGATGCTGGAGGCCAGGGAGTCGTGACCATTCTCAGGGGTGCTTACGCCGCCCTGGCCCGGGGAGAAAGTCCCGCCGCAGACGGTGTTCCCAGCATGAGCGAGGTTGCTGCAGTACCGGCCACCACCCAGATAGGCATCAGAGAAGTGGAGTCCATTGAGTTTAGGTACTGCACCGAACTGATTGTCACAGGCAGTGACATCCCCCTTGACGCATTGCGGGACAAGTTGGCCGCCCTGGGTGATTCGCTGCTGGTGGTGGGGGACCGGGAGGCCGCGAAGGTTCACGTGCACACCAATCATCCCGGCCGGGCATTGGAGATCTGCGGCGAATATGGGGAAATGTTGGAGATTCAGGTCAACAATATGGCAGAGCAAAACCGTCAGGCCAGCCGCCGCAGTCAGCAGCCTGAAACTAACGGCAGCAGGCCGCCATCCCCTGATATTGATCCCGGTATTACTCAAGGTCCCGAAGGCATGGCAGAAGAGAAAGAGATGGGTATAGTAGCTGTTGCCCTGGGCGATGGCTGGAAAACCCTGTTTCAGGGATTGGGCGTGGACGTTGTGCTTAACGGCGGCCAGACGATGAACCCCAGCACTGAAGAGCTAATTGAGGCAATTGAGAAGGTCCCCGCTGACCGGGTAATCGTGCTGCCCAACAATAAGAACGTGATCTTTGCTGCGGAGCAGGCTGCCAAAGTGGTGAATAAGCAGGTGGCTGTGGTTCACACTCCCGGCCTGCAGCATGGAGTTGCGGCAGCAGCTGTTTTTGACGAGAGCCTAGAGTTCGGCGAGCTTGTGAAGAGGATGGAAGCTGCCAGCCGGGATGTAATCAGCGGAGAAGTAACATATGCAGTGCGGGATACAACTACTGATGGGGTACAGATCAATAAACGGGATTACATTGGTTTGGAGCAGGGACGGGTGATGGTGGCCGGCAAGGATTTGGTCTCCACCACCAAGGAACTGGTCAGAAGGCTGCTGTCCAAGCGCAAGGCCGAGATCGTCAGTCTGTTCTACGGCCGGGATGTCATCCAGACGGCGGCTCGAGAGCTGCTGCAGCAGCTGCGGGCGGAATTTCCAGACCCCGAATGGGAACTATATGAAGGAGGACAGCCGCTGTACTATTACTTGGTGGCTGTCGAGTGACAATGAAGACATTAGTCTTGGGCTGGGGCAGTATCCCCAGCCGTGTTTTCACCTAGGAGACTGGTGATGGCAGAGGGAGGAGAAGCATGGCTGGTATTCAGATAGTAGCCGACAGTGCGTGTGATTTAAGCCCTGAACTAGTACAGCGGTATGATATCCGCATCGTGCCTTTGTCTGTCACGATTGGGGATGAGCACTATACTGATGGAGTAGACCTGACAGCTGACGAGTTCTATCATAAGCTCCGCACTATGGATGTCCTGCCCAGGACATCTCAGCCAGCTCCCGGCCGTTTCGCTGAGGTCTATCGGGAGGCTGTGGATGCAGGTAAGCAGGTGCTTTCAATCCATATCGCCAGCAAGCTGAGCGGGACCTATCAGGCCGCTTGCCTGGCCGCAGAGATGGTGGATTCAGATAGCATTGTAGTGATAGACTCTGAGACAGTATCTATGGGTGCCGGCCTCATGGTCCTGGCAGCCGCCCGCCGCAGCGGCTCATTGGCAGAGGCCCAAGAGGCCATGGTTAAGGTCAAGGACACATTGGGCCTGCTCTTTATACCGGATACCTTTGAGTATATGGAGAAGAACGGCCGAATCGGCAAGGCAGCGTCTCTTGCCGGAAGCCTGCTGCAGATTAAGCCGGTGCTGACGATATCAAGGGGAACCGTTGAGGTGGTCGAGAAGCTGCGGGGCAGGAAAAGGGCCCGCCGCCGCCTCTTGGAGATCTTCCGAGAGCAGGTGGGAGAAAACAAGGTCCATGTCACCGTCCTCCACGCTGATGCAGAAGAGGAAGCACGGGAAATGCTGGAGGAGGTCCAGCAGACAGTGGATTGTGCAGAGACCTATTTTACCTGGGTTGGACCGGTCATCGGCGCCCATGCAGGGCCTGGAGTCTTGGGGCTTACGTGGCATCTGGCTTTGCCATAGAGATTTGGCTGTAAGGAATCCATTGAACTGAAACAATGCTAGAGAAGGCCGGGTGCAGCCGCTGCCCGGTCCTTTTCTATATTGGACACCAAGGCAAGCGGGCAGGAAGAAGGGCAGCCAAGGCACGATGGCGGCCTGAAAGACCGCCATCGGGGGAGAGGAGAAACCGGAGGAAGAGCAAATTGGTAACTTAAGACCAATTGCGCCTCCTATTGATTTGGGGGAGGGTTAAACCGTACTCCGGTATTAATGTGTTCTTTTTTCGGAAACAGTATGCTCGTCACTTTGCATAAGCTCTTGGCAAAAACTGGAATGGAGGTGGCTTAGTTGCGGGTAATTGCTGGAGCAGCCAAGGGCCGTAGATTAGACAGTGTCAAGGGTCTTAAGACACGGCCTACCTCTGATCGGGTCAAGGAGTCTCTGTTCTCCATCTTAGGTGAGAGAGTTGCCATGGGGAGATTCCTAGATCTATATGCCGGTTCAGGAGCTGTGGGCATTGAGGCCTTGAGCAGGGGCGCTCCAGCCGCAGTCTTTGTTGATCACAGCCGGGCAGCTGTTCAAGTAATCCGCCGGAACCTGGAGCGGACAGGCCTGGCTGAGCTGGCAGAGGTCTATCAGACCAATGTGGAACGGGCTGTTTCCATATTAGCCAAGCGGAGATTGGATTTTGCATGCATCTTCCTGGACCCGCCCTACAGTTCGGGAAGGGCAGCCGGTACCTTGGCAGCCATTGATCAGTCTAGCTTGGCTGGGCCCGATACCTTAGTGATTGTAGAACACGGGCGGCAGGAAGAAGTGCCTGAGCGAGTCGGCAGCCTGCGGCTCTGTAGGGTTCAAGCCTACGGCGATACAAAGATAAGTTTCCTGCTGAGGCAGGATTCTATAGATTACTAGAGGGATGAAGGAATTTGTAGGGAAGAAGGGAAATATATGAAAATCGCGGTTTGTCCTGGGAGTTTTGATCCCGTAACTTACGGACATCTAGACATCATCACCCGGGCGTGCGATCTGTTTGATCGAATCTATGTGGCAGTCTTAGACAATCCAGCAAAACAAGCTCTGTTTACTGCTGAAGAGAGGGTCGAGCTGCTGCGAAAGGCTACAGAGCACCTGGATATTGTTGTCTGTGAGCAGTTTGGCGGGTTGGTGGTGGAGTACGCTAAGCGGCGGGGCGCCGTGGCCATTGTCCGGGGGCTGCGGGCGGTCACCGATTTCGAATATGAGCTGAAGATGGCATCGATGAATCACCATCTAGATAAAGATGTTGAGACTGTCTTCATGATGACCAGCAACGAATGGTCCTTTCTCAGCTCCAGCGCCGTCAAAGAGGTAGCCAGCCTCGGTGGTGACATTAGCGCTTGGGTTCCACCTTGTGTTGCCGAGGCCCTAACTAAGAGATTCGTGCAGGCTCACAGAGACTGAGCACCGAATGTTGACCATTGAAGGGGGCTATTGGGTTGAATCGAAGAAATCTCGTTATCCTGCTGGACCGATTGCAAGAGGTAGTGGAGGTGGCACCGAAGATCCCCCTTTCGGGCCGGAGTCTGGTCGATGAAGATGAAGTCTTAGATCTAATTGCCAAGATCCGCAATGCGCTGCCGGAGGAGATGCGCAGGGCAGAGGCTCTGGCCTCCGAGAGGGACCGGATCCTTGAGGATGGGCAAAGAAGGGCGGAGCGGATTATTGCCCAGGCTGAGGAACAGGCAGCTAGGCTTCTGCGGGAAAGTGAGATCATTAGGCTGGCCCAAGCGGAGGCCGAACGGATTGTAGAGGAAGCCCGCAGGCAGGCCTATGAAATGGAATCTGGAGCTAAGAGCTATGCCAAGAAACTGCTGGAGATCCTGCACAAGTCGCTGGCAGAAAATCTGTCGGTGGTGGAGAACGGACTCGATCATCTCGAGCATATGGAATAGTTGATGGGAGAATGCTTAAGGCTAATCATATAGGGAAGTGGAGGGATGCAGATGTCCCTTGGGCAAGGCACCGAGACTGCCACCTTAGCTGGTGGGTGCTTCTGGTGCTTGGAAGCCGTCTTTGACAGTCTCCAGGGTGTAGTTGCTGTTTCATCTGGATTCAGTGGGGGAACGACAGTCAACCCCTCATACAAAGAAGTCTGTACAGGCACCACTGGCCACGCAGAGGTGGTCCACATTACTTTCCATCCGGAGGTCATATCGTTTAGGGACTTGTTGGAGGTTTTTTTCAGTATCCATGACCCGACGACACTCAATCGGCAGGGACCGGATATAGGAACCCAGTACCGCTCAGCGATTTTTTACCATACAGAAAAGCAAAGGCAAATCGCGGAATCATTCATAGCTGAGCTGGAAGTCGATAGGGTATTCGATTTGCCCATCGTCACCGAGGTTGTGCCCTTTACTGTGTTCTACCCGGCAGAGGATTACCATAAGGACTACTACAGCCTGAACCCCAATCAGCCCTACTGCCGCACGGTCATTGCCCCTAAACTGGCCAAGTTCAGGAAGAAGTATCAAAAACGGCTGAAGGAGTAGGTGCGGTAACTCTGGCGCTGTTAAGGCCTCACCCGGAAAAAGACCACCCTCACGCTTCTAATCAGGTTGAAGATGACGGCTAACCCCGCCAAGAGGCCGGTGGCAGTTAAGACAGCCCTAAAGGACATGCCCAGGCGGGCGAGAAAGGATGCTGCACCGAGGCCCATGGAGGGCAGCGGGAGGCCTGCAGCTGTCGCCGCAGCGATGGGCCGCCAAAGAACCAATGTCATCACTGCTGCCAGTGTGCCGTGGAGTGCCCGGGCGATGATATAAGGGCCCATGCGCATGTCGGTCCCCCGAACCATGGTTGCGACTTGGGCGTGGACTGACATGCCGCTCCAGCCAATTATGAAGCTGGCAGCAGCTGTCCGCAGGAGCAGTGAAGCATTGGCCTGACTGATGGCTTCACATCCAATGGTTATCTCTATGATTCCTCGCACCAGCGGCGGAATAACTGCATCATTGATGGAAGACGGCCGGATAAGGGCTGCCACCCAGCTGTGCAGGGCTTGGGTTATACCTGCAACATCCAGGATACGGCCCAGGACTGAAAAGACCATAATGCAGCCGCCGATGAACAGCATAGAGGAAAATGTCTCTCTGATGGCATCGCCAAACAGCTGCCCGAAGGAGCGGCCGTCTCTCACCCGGGCATCCTCCAGTGCTCGGAATGCCCGGGAGATGATGTTTCCCCGTTGGCTCGGGGCGGAGGGACTGACGGTAGGCGGCCCTTTGTCGGGGATGAAGCGCATCAAGAACCCCACAATGACCACCGACAGGTAGTGGGCTGCAGCAATGGTCCACCCGATTTCTTGGATGCCAAACATGCCGACGGCCACCGCACCTACCATGAAGAGGGGGTCGGCAGTATTGGCAAACGAAACAAGCCTTTCGCCTTCCACGCCGTTACACAGGTTCTCCCGCCGCAGCTGGGCCGTAATCTTAGCCCCGATGGGATACCCCGATGCCAGGCCCATCGCAACAGCGAAGGCTCCTACTCCCGGTATTCGAAACAGCGGGCGCATGAGGGGCTCCAGGAGTACGCCAATGAAGTGGACTACCCCAAGGCCCATAAGAATTTCTGACATGACGAAGAAGGGCAGGAGGGCGGGGAGTACAATGTCGAACCAAATCTGAAGGCCATCCAAGGAAGCTGCAAAGGCAGCTTCGGGATAGCGGAGGATGGTGACGGTTACCAGTAATGCCGCGGCCCCGGAGAAGTAAGCATACCATCTGGAAAAGGACGATTTCTTTTTTGGCAAGTTGACTCCCCCCGATAGATGAAGCTGGTACAAGACCAAAATCCGTATATGTATATGATGGTTAAGATGGAATATGTCTTTATGGTATTGGACAAAAGATAGCAGGCAGCTAGGGGTATTAGTCAGCTGTAGGAGAGGAAGGGGAAGCATGCGGCCTGTACGGGCACTCATCTTAGTCTTTTTTATCTTGTTTTCGATTGCTGCATCAGCCCAGAGCTTAGAAGCAGCAAGCGAATGGTCCCTGTCCGACCTGGGCGTATTGCGGCAGGACATGAGAGGTGCAGCTGTCATGTTTCTGCAGAACTGCTTGGCAGAACTGGGATATCTGACGCAGTGTGCTGATGGAATATTTGGCCCTGCGACCCGCCAAGCCGTGGCGGCCTTTCAACAGGCGCAAGGGTTGGAAACTGACGGCATTGTCGGCCGAGCCACATGGGAAGCGCTGCAGAAGCTGCTGATCGGGGGGGCAGGTACGTATCTCGTAAAGCCCGGTGACACGTTGTGGGGCATAGCCAGGAGCCATAATCTCGCCGTCTCAGATCTGGCAAGGGTCAATGCCATTTCCAATCCCAGCAGGATAGCCCCCGGACAGGTATTGAAGATTCCCAAAGGGGGACTGGTGGCCCCATCCATCTCTTTAGTGCCCTGGAGTGAAGCCGATCGGCTTTTTCCGCGGCAGGGAACAGCCACTGTGATTGATCTGGAGTCCGGCCTCCACTTCCAGGTCAGGCGCCTGTTCGGCACCAACCATGCTGATGTGGAGCCTCTCACCGCTGCCGATACTGAGATCATGAAAAGGGCAGTGGGCGGGAGCTGGTCATGGGCAAGAAGACCTATAGCGGTAAAGTGCGACGGCCTTTATATTGCTGCATCAATGAATGGAATGCCCCACGGCAGCAGCAGCATTGAGGGCAACAATTTCCCTGGCCATTTTTGCATCCACTTTTACGACAGCCGGCTGCATTCCGGGAACCGATTGGATCCAGACCATCAGCGGGCGGTGATGCAGGCTTTGAGATATTGATGCATGTATAGGTGGGAAAATGGCGATCCCTCTAATCGAAAGGCAAGGGTGTCGGGACTAGAAGGCCTCAGAGCGGGAGCTGCTTGACAGCCGTAGATGCCGTAATTATAATTTATGGGGTGAGACCCTATGGAAGTGAATATTGGTGAGATCAAGGACATTAGGGGTGGGGAGATACGGTTCCGTTTCGTGGAGGATTGGGCTGAGCTGGATTTAGATGGACAGTCTCTCCACTGGGTCAGTCCGGTAGTATTCAACGGCCGGGTGACTGCGGCCGGTGAAGTCTTCTTAGTGAGGGGTACCGCAGCTGCAGACATCGAGACTAGCTGTGCAAGATGTCTGAGTCCTGTCCGAGTGAGCATTAAGGCAGATGTGGATGAGCGGTTTCGTATGGCATCCCATGGCAGCAGTACAAACTCGGCATCTGACCAAGACGATGAGGACGATGATTGGTATCAGGAAGACGTGCAAGAGTTCCGGGGTTTGACCATCCACCTAGATGATGTAGTGTTGGAGAATCTGCTGGTATCGATGCCGGTCAAGGTCCTCTGCCGGGAAGGATGCCAAGGCCTTTGCCCCCAGTGCGGCAAGGATCTAAACGAAGGTAAGTGTGATTGTGCTATCGATGACATCAATCCCCGCATGGCCCAGTTGGGCCTGCTCCTAAATGGAAGGGGATGAACCATTCTGGGGCATCGGCAGCACACATTGACAGGAGGTGACAATTCATGGCTGTACCTAAACGTCGACAGGCAAGAGCTCGTACACGGAAACGCCGCGCCAACTGGAAGCTGGCTGCTGTGGGTGCGGTAGAGTGCCCTCAGTGCCATGAGCCGAGATTGCCGCACCGGGTATGCGGCAACTGCGGGTATTACAAAGGCCGCCAAGTGGTTGAGGTGAGTGCTGAATAGCTTTTCCAAATGGAGAACATAAGAAGACTGAGGGGCTGCTGCTCTACTCAGTCTTTTTTATTTGTGGGAGTGATCAGCGCTGGCGGCACCACTTGCCAAATCTGTTTAGATCAGGTAAACTATGATTACGAGTTACTAAGACCAGGTCCTAGGATGAACCCGTAGCAGACTGGCAGGCAAAAGGACAAGGGCCCTGGTTTAACCCCGGCAGATGTCTAGAAAGGGCTGCGTAGGTATATGGTCCGAAGGCTCAACAAGCGAAAACGCCAAGAGCAGTTGATAGAACTGGTGAATCAGCAACCGTTTCTTACTGATGAAGAACTGGCAGATCAATTTGGAGTTAGTGTACAGACCATCCGGCTCGATCGCCTGGAACTATCCATACCGGAAATGCGGGAAAGAACAAAGGCTCTGGCTGAAGCTGCCTACGGCCAGCTCAAAGCTATGAGCGGCCAGGAACTGGTGGGACAGCTCCTCGATGTGGAGCTGGGCAAGAGGGGCAGTTCTTTGCTGAAGACAACTGAAGAAATGGGTTTCAGTAAGACAAAGGTCGTTCGGGGGCATCATATCTTTGCACAGGCCAATTCCCTTGCTGTTGCCCTGGTGGATTCGCCGGTGGTGTTTACCGCCAGAGCGGAGATCCATTTTCGCCACCCGGTGTATGTCGGGGAATCCATCTTCTGTCAAGCGGAAGTCGCAAATGCCAGCGGCAACCGCACCACGGTGCATGTGAACAGCAAAGTAAGCGGCAGGAAAGTGTTTGTGGGACGTTTTGAGGTAGCGGCCATCGAGACACGGGATGCTGCCGCCGGGGAGACAGCCAATCCGGAAGGATGACGGAAAGCTCATGAAAATAGCATTGGATGCAATGGGCGGTGACTTTGGCCCCACGGTCACTGTGGCTGGAGCAGCAGCATTTGTCCAAGGCACTGATGCAGTGGTTCTGTTGGTTGGGGATCCTGACCAGATAGAACCTCTGCTGAGACAATACAACACAGACAGGCTAGTGCTTGTACCAGCTACAGAAATCATAGGGATGGAAGACCATCCCGTCCGCGCCGTACGGCAGAAGCGGGATTCATCCTTGGTAGTGGCAGCGCGGCTGGTCAAGGAAGGTGAAGCCCAAGCCTTTGTCAGCGCAGGTAATACCGGAGCGATGATGGCAGCCGCACTCTTGACTATGGGAAGAATACCTGGCATCGAACGGCCAGCGATTCCCTGTCCAATACCAGTCCATGCAGGTGAGGCAATCTTGCTGGACGTAGGTGCCAATGTAGACTGCAGGCCCAGCCATCTAGTTCAGTTTGCAGCCATGGGGCAGGCCTATTTGGAAAAGGTCCGGGGCATTAAGGAGCCCACTGTGGGGCTGTTGAACATCGGTTCAGAGGCCTCCAAGGGTAATGAACTGACGGTCAAAGTCTATCAGCTGCTGGAACAGAGCGGGCTCAACTTCGTTGGCAACGTTGAAGGAAGGGAACTGTTTGCGGGGCGGGCCAATGTAGTGGTCTGCGACGGGTTTGTGGGCAATGTCGTGCTGAAAGTGGCGGAAGGATTGGGGATGATGGTTCTTGATACCATCAAGGAAGAGCTGACAGCCAGCAAACTCGCGCTCTTAGGCGGCATGCTGGCCCGGCCGGCCCTTCACCGGGTAAAACAGAGGCTGGACTATACGGAATATGGCGGCTCTCCTTTGTTGGGAGTCGACGGGGTTTCTATCGTTAGCCACGGCAGTTCCAACGCAACTGCCATTCAAAATGCACTGAAGGTAGCAGAGGACGCGGTACGGGCAGAGCTTACGGATAGTATTGCGAGTATGGCAGCAAGATTAGGCGGTGAGAACAGTGACTAAGCAATTACGGGCAGCTGGTATCTGGGGGACTGGCACAGCGGTGCCGGAAAAGGTACTGACCAATGCTGATTTGGAAAAGATGGTAGACACCAGCGATGAGTGGATTACCACCCGTACAGGGATTAAGGAGCGGAGGATTGCGGCCGAAGGTGAGACTACCAGCGACCTAGCGGCGGCAGCGGGCAGGAAAGCCCTGGAGGCAGCTGGTGTGTCTGTCGAAGATGTGGACTTAATCATCGTAGCGACAGTGACGCCGGATATGATGTTCCCGGCTACGTCCTGTTTGGTGCAGATGAAGCTGGGAGCCGGCAAGGCAGCGACCTTTGACCTATCCGCTGGATGTTCGGGCTTTGTATATGCCCTTGATGTTGCCGCACGGTGTGTGGCCAGCGGAGGCTATGATCGGGTGCTGGTGATTGGTGCCGAAGTCTTGAGCAGAATCACTGATTGGACCGACAGGGGGACATGTGTCCTCTTTGGAGACGGTGCCGGAGCGGCTCTGGTGGGGCCGGTCAGTGAAGGACGGGGGCTCTTGAGCTCGGACCTGGGAGCAGAGGGAGCCCAAGGCCACCTGCTTAGCCTTCCCGCTGGCGGTTCTCTCCTGCCCCCTTCAATCGAGACAGTAGAGGGGCGGAAGCACTACATCTCCATGCAGGGGAACGATGTGTTTAAGTTCGCTGTGCGGATTATGGAAGAGACTACTCTGACATCGTTGAGTAAATGCGGCCTTGACTCTGAGGCAATCGATGTATTTATTCCCCACCAAGCCAACATCCGGATTATCGATGCTGCGGTTAAGCGGCTGGGCCTTGACAAGGACAAGGTGCTGGTTAATGTCCAGTGGTATGGAAATACATCGGCTGCGTCAGTTCCCATAGCCTTGGATGAAGCTGTGCGGGCCGGGAAGGTAGAAGACGATGATGTGGTAGCTTTGGTAGGCTTTGGAGCCGGCCTTACCTGGGCTTCGGCCATTCTGCGGTGGGGTAGATAATATGGGTAAGACGGCATGGGTCTTTCCCGGACAGGGAAGCCAGTACTTAGGCATGGGCCGCAGTGCTGCTGAGGCGGAGCCGGCAGCCAAGGCGCTGCTGGACAGGGCCAGCGAGCTGCTTGGCTATGATTTGGCTGCACTTTGCTGGGTCGGGCCCGAGGAGAAACTGAAGCAGACTGAGTACACGCAGCCGGCCCTGCTGACCGTAAGTACCATGCTGAGCGCTGTTTTGAGGTCCCAGGGCAGGGCGCCTGATGTCGTCGCCGGCCACAGTCTCGGCGAGTATTCTGCCTTGGTGGCAGCCGACAGCATCGACTTCGAGGCAGCTGTTGCCTTGGTGGCTAAGAGAGGGCAGCTGATGGAGGAAGCCATGCCTGCCGGCAGAGGTACGATGGCAGTCCTGTTGGGCCTTGATTACCAACAGGTAGCTGCCATCTGCCAGGAGGCAGCTCAAGGAGAAGTTGTAGAGCCGGCTAATATCAACTGCCCGGGGCAGATCGTCATCTCTGGCCATCGGGCAGCAGTGGAGAGGGCCATGGCTTTAGGCGCGCAGCGGGGGGCCAGGCGGGTTGTGGAACTGGATGTGAGCGGCCCGTTTCACTCATCCTTAATGCGGCCGGCAGCTGAGGCCTTTGCCCGGCACTTGGCTGAGGTAGAGCTCCGGGATCCAGAGGCGGCCTTTGCAGCCAATGCAACGGCTGATTACGTCAGTGATGCCGCTGGTATTCGGAGTGTATTGGTAAAGCAGCTTTACAGCCCGGTGCGCTGGGAGGAGACAATCCAGCGGTTGGTTGCCGATGGAGTAGAGGCCTTCGTCGAGGTAGGACCCGGAAGAGTACTTGCTGGCTTGATCAAGCGCATCTCTCGCAAGGTTAAAGTGGTTGGCTTTCAGGAGATGGAAGAGCTGGAAAAAGTACTTGAAATGGTCTAAGGGGGTATAGTAATATGGGACTAGCAAACAAGGTGGCCATAGTTACCGGCGGTGGCAGGGGCATTGGTCAAGCCATTGCCTTACGCCTTGCTCAAGAAGGAGCGAAGGTTGCCATCTGCGATGTGCAGAATAGTGAGGAGACCGCCGCCCGTATAGTGGAACTGGGTGGCGCTGCTTTGGCCCTTAAGGTTGATATCACCGCAGACTCCCAGGTGAAGGAAGCCGTGGAGACAATCCTCTCTGAGTGGGGTGCCGTTGACATCTTGGTCAATAATGCCGGCATCACTAGGGACGGTCTTCTGATGCGGATGCAGGAATCTGAATGGGACGCGGTTCTAGATGTTAATCTAAAAGGGGCTTTCTTATTTAGTCGGGCTGTCCTGCGCCCGATGCTGAAGCAGCGCCGGGGCCGGATAATCAGTATCGCATCGATTGTAGGGTTGATGGGCAATCCCGGACAGACCAATTATGCGGCTTCCAAAGCCGGTTTGATTGGCTTCAGCAAAAGCCTGGCCAGGGAAGTCGCCAGCCGCGGCATTACGGTCAACTGCGTCGCTCCGGGGTTTATTGCCTCAGATATGACCGATGCACTAAGTGAGGCTCAGCGTAAAGCTCTGTTAGATCAAGTTCCGCTGGGTGAGATCGGGCTTCCGGAAGATGTTGCGGCGGCAGTTGCGTTCCTCGCCAGTGATGATGCCCGTTATATTACCGGTCAGACAATAAACGTTGATGGTGGACTGGTTATGGACTGATGTCTTGCATCATTGTGTCCACCGAGCAGCAAATCATACCTGGAGCCGGTGCTATGACAGCCTTGGCTAATAAGGAGGTGACTGGGTAGAATGGATGTTTTAGAGAGAGTTAGAGAGATCGTTGTCGAACAGCTGGGAGTAGATCCAGACGAAGTGACCAATGAAGCTTCCTTCGTTGATGATCTCGGTGCCGACTCACTAGACCTGGTTGAGCTGGTGATGGCATTGGAAGAAGAGTTTGATCTGGAGATCCCCGATGAGGATGCAGAGAAGATCACCAATGTCGGGGATGCAGTGAAGTATATTAAGGATAAGACTGAGTAGGCTGTGGAATGTGAGTCCCGTATATACGGGACTCATCCCCTCTGGGGGCGGCCCAATTGAGGTGAGACGTAATATGAGGCGAGTAGTGGTAACCGGAATCGGGGTAGTCACTCCTCTGGGCATTGGCAAAGACGCCTTCTGGGAAGGTATAGCCAATGGCCGTTCCGGTGTCAGGCGCATTACCCGGTTCGATGCCAGTGACCTCACTTGCCAGATCGCAGCAGAGGTGCCGGATTTTGAACCGTTGGACTATATAGATAGGAAAGACGCCCGCCGCATGGACCGCTTTACCCAGTTTGCTGTGGCTGCTGCCGCCCTTGCCTTGGCTGACGCAGGTTTGGATGAGCATGTTCCTCTAGGGGAACGGGCCGGTGTACTGATCGGTTCCGGTGTAGGCGGGATCGAGACACTGGAAGCACAGGCTGTCACCCTGGTTACCAAGGGTGTCAGCCGCATTAGCCCTTTCTTTGTGCCAATGATGATCGCCGATATGGCAGCTGGGCAGGTTTCCATCCAGTTTGGGGCTAAGGGGCACAATGCTTGCACAGTAACGGCCTGCTCCTCTGGCGCCCATTCCATTGGCGATGCCTTCAGGGTTATTCAACGGGGAGACGCCGATATCATGATCAGCGGTGGTGCAGAGGCACCGTTGGGCAAGCTGGCCATGGGCGGGTTTTGCTCAGCCAAGACCCTTTCCACCCGCAACGACGAGCCTGAGAGGGCATCCCGTCCCTTTGATGCAGGCCGGGACGGGTTCGTAATGGGTGAGGGCAGTGGCATCGTGATCTTAGAAGAGCTGGAGCATGCCCTCTCCCGCGGTGCAAAGATCTATGCTGAACTGGCAGGGTATGGCGCAACCGGCGATGCGTATCACATTACAACTCCCGCCCCAGAAGGCGAGGGTGCCGCCCGGGCTATGCTGGCGGCTTTGAAGGATGCCGGCCTGTCTATTGAAGATGTGGATTATATCAATGCCCATGGGACTGCCACCAAGTACAATGACTTCTTCGAAACAGTGGCTATAAAGCGGGTCTTCGGCCAGTGGGCAGCCTCAGTACCCATCAGCTCGACAAAATCAATGATTGGTCACCTTCTCGGCGCGGCCGGGGGAGTTGAGCTGATTGCCAGCCTGCTTGCCATGGAGCACAACTTGATTCCGCCCACCATCAACTACGAGGAACCAGATCCCGACTGCGATCTGGATTATGTGCCCAATACGGCCCGTCCCAAGGAGCTCAACGTAGTCATGAGCAATTCCTTCGGCTTTGGTGGGCATAATGCAGTGTTAGTTGCCAAGAAACTGACCGGTGAATAAAGAGGTGGACCATGACGAAAGGGTTGAGTCAAGAAAGAGTTGCAGCTTTGAAGCGGCTGGAGGCCCACCTCGGGGTAGTCTTTCCCTCTTATGAGCTCCTGCATCAAGCCTTAATCCACAAATCGTATGCCAATGAGCAGGGATTTTCCGGGTATCATAATGAACGTTTGGAGTTTCTAGGTGATGCGGTCTTGGAGCTGGTGATCAGTGAGCATACCTACCGGTGTTTTCCCTCTGCTCCCGAGGGGGAACTGGCGCGGCTGCGTTCAGTTGTAGTAAGTGAGCACAGCCTGGCGGAGAAGGCCCGGAGCTTGAAGCTGGGAGAGTTCCTGCTGGTCAGCCGGGGGGAGGCCCACGCCGGCGGACGCAATCTTGACTCACTGCTCAGTGATGCCTTGGAAGCCGTCATCGGCGCCATGTATCTGGAGCTGGACTACAATACTTGCCGGGATTTTATCCTGGGGCTGTTGGGTGCTGATGTGCAGGATATCTGGCAGACCAGGGACTTTGTTGATCCTAAGAGCGCCCTGCAGGAAAAGGTACAGCAGTGCAGTTCCGATACTCCTGTCTATGCTGTCTATGATGAACAGGGCCCCGACCATGACAAGACCTTCCGGGTTGCAGTTAAGTGGCGGGGGCAGGTTCTAGGCAGGGGGCAGGGAAAGACGAAGAAAGATGCGGAGCAGGATGCTGCCCGCAGCGCGTTGGCGTATCTTGCCAGAAAAAATAGCAAAGATGAAGAGCGGTAAGCTAGTCCATGCCAGTCATGTTATATGACTCATCCAGAGCTCCTGCTTACGGCAGGGGCTTTTATGATCCCTCCTGTTCTATTCCGGGTAGACAAGCAATATATATGAAAGGGAGCTACTGCTGGACAAGGAGGGAACGCCTTGGCTGGAAAGAACCAGGAACGGGATTTAGAATTGATCCGGCAGGTTAGAACAGGAAACAGGAGAGCCCGGGAGGAACTGGTGAAAAAGTATATCCCCATGGTGAAGCGCATCGCCCGCAGTCACTATGCCAGTTTCTTGGAGTTTGAAGACCTGATGCAGGAGGGCATGATCGGCCTCTTAGGCGCCATTGAGGAGTATAACCCCGCGAAAAATGTCAAGTTCTCTTCCTTTGCTTATATCTGCATCCTTCGGAAGATCTATAATGTGATCAAGCAGACCAACGGCAACAAGCACAAGGCATTGAATGATGCTGTCTCTATCCATGCCTTTGTCAATCAAGAGGAAACCCGCACTATTTTAGACTACGTCCCTTTGGATGATGCCTCCGTTGATCCGGAGGAAGTTGTTGCTGAGAGGATGGTCAATCAAAGACTCAAGATCGTGCTGGAGAATCACTTGTCAATCCTGGAATATGCCGTGATCTCAATGTTTCTGCAAGGTTACTCCAGTGCTGAGATTGAAGCAGCCATCGGTGTCAGCGCTAAGGCCGTAGACAATGCCCGCACCAGGGTGCGCCTAAAACTGAGGCGGATTCTCAGTGAACATGGGTCTCTGCTCAGCCCCAAGGTACCGGTCAGGGTGAGGCGGCGGAAGGATCTGTACATGAAGCTTCCCAAGCTGGAGCTGCGGGCAGAGTAGAGGCAAGGCAAAATCACTCCCCGAAAAAGGGATAGAACCGATGCTCATAGAATATTACAGGGGTCCGGCGGGTTGGCCGGCCTTTTTATTGAAGCGAGTTCATCGGGACAGGCCATGGCCCTGGTGAGTGGAGGTGGCCCCTTGTATCTTAAACGACTGGAAATCCATGGATTCAAATCCTTTGGCGAAAGAACCAAACTAGAGTTTGGCAGGGGCATTACCGCGATAGTTGGGCCCAACGGCAGTGGTAAGAGCAATATCGCTGATGGCGTTCGCTGGGTCCTGGGGGAGCAGAGCGCTCGCTCCCTGCGGGGTGATACTATGCAGGATATTATTTTCGCCGGCAGCTCGGGCAAGGGCCCCCTGGGGATGGCCTCTGTCTCTTTGACCCTTAGTGACTGTCAGGGCCATCTCAACCTGGATTTCGATGAAGTAGCTGTCACCCGGCGGGTTTACCGTTCCGGTGAGAGCCAGTACTTGATCAACAAATCTCCCTGCCGCCTCCGGGACATTAGGGACCTTTTCCTAGATACTGGGCTGGGCCGGGAAGGATACTGGCTGATTTCTCAAGGCCAAATTGACGCGGTCTTATCCAGCCGGCCGGAGGAAAGGCGATTGATCATCGAAGAAGCCGCCGGCATTGGCAAGTATCGGACCCGGAAGCTGGAAGCAGTCAGGAAGTTAGCGGATACTGAAGCAAACTTGGTCCGCCTTAATGACATCGTCTTGGAACTGAGCAGGCAGCTTGAGCCCCTTGAGAAGGCGGCAGCCAAAGCCGAAAGGTACTTGCGCCTGGTAGAGGAACACCAAGAAATGGGACAAGCTCTGTGTGCCCTGGAGTGGCTGGAGCTAGCTAAAGAGAATGAGAAGGGCCTGGCAGAGGAAGCGGGGCTGTTAGCGGCATTGGCTGAGATCGATGAAGAGCAGCTGGAAGTAGAGAAATCCATGGCTGCTCTGCGGCGAGAGTCAAGGGAGTTGGAAGAACTCGCTGCGAAGCTGCAGGAGCTTAGGGCCCAGGCCATTGAGGATATGGGGGAAGTGCGCCGGCGCCAGGACACCCTGCGGGAGAGGCTAAAGTATTCACAGGCCGACGGGCGGCGGCTGGCTGATGAGCTGGCCGAACTGGACATTAGAAGACAGCAGGTGCGGAAGGATCTAGCCGAATGCCTTTGGCGGCTGCGCACCCTGGGGCGGCGTCGGGCTGATCTGCTAAAAGCTCTATCAGCATGGGATGCTGCCCGCCTCCAGCGGGAGGAGGGGCGGGGAAAACTCATTGAGAAGATGGAAGGGCTTAGATCCTCCCTGGAAGAGATCCGCCAGCGGCGGGCTGAAGTCCAGTCAGAGACAGAGGTGGGAGACAGCCGCAAGTTACTGTGGCAGGAGCAGCATTCGGTCCTTTCCCGCCGGCTAGAAGAGATCCTCAGGCAGCTTAAGGCTATCAGCGACGAAGCAGCCAGGCAGGAAGCGGCCCTGGAGGAGGCTCGCCGGCAGATCCTGGCCAAGGCATCCCTGTTGGAGGGTTGCGCCAGACTCCAGCAGGATCTCACATCCCGCCTCACAGCTCAGGAGCAGGTCGTCGACTCCTGTGCAGAGAAGGTGCAGCTCTTAGACTCACGGTATCAGGCTCTCGTAGAGATGGAAAGGGGCTATGCGGGCTATGGCCGGGGAGTTAAGGCAGTTATGAAAGTTAGAGACCGCTTCCCCGGCATCTGTGGAGTAGTCACGGAGCTGATCGGAGTTCCTAAGGAACTTGAAACTGCCATTGAGGTTGCCCTGGGGGGCAGCCTTCAGAATATCGTCACCGAGACTGACCGGGAAGCGAGGCAAGCGGTAGCCTTCTTGAAGGAAGCCAAGGCCGGCAGGGCTACTTTCCTGCCCCTGTCAGAGCTGAGGCCGAGCTCCATTGAGGGGCGAGGTTTAAAGCATTTGGAGCAAGATGGAGTCATCGGTATCGCATCCCGGCTGGTAGAGTATGATCCCAAGTACAAGACAGCGATGGAGTACCTGCTAGGCCGGGTTGTGATCACTAGGGACCTGGACAGTGCTGTGGCTTTAAGCCGCAACTGGCGGGGCTTCAGCCGTATCGTTACCCTCGACGGCGATCTAGTCACTCCGGGAGGGGCGATTACCGGCGGCAGCCTGCCCCAAAGTGAGCGGAGCGGCCTCTTACAGAGACGCCAAGAAGTTTCCCGGTTAGCCAGGGATCTTCGCCTCAGCCGGGAGCGTCTGCAGCAGGAGGAGAAGCTGGCAGCAGATCTGCGGGACGAACTGAGGCAGTCTGAGGCCAGGGCCGAGGACGCGGCTCGTCAGGCCCACCAGTTGGAACTTGAGGCCAAGGAGCTGGAGAAGGCTGTCACCCTGGGCAGGAATGAGATCTCCCACTGGGAAAGGGAAGCCGGCCAGGTAAGGAGTGAGATGCAGGGGCTGGAGCAAAGGCTTGCCAGTGAAGCAGTCAGGAGACAAGAGCTGTTGGCCGGCATGGAGGAACTGGACAAAGAGATAGCTGAACAGGAGAAGCAGCTTTCCGTCCTGCAGGCCGAGCTGCAGCGCTTGGAGAGGGAAACCCTCAGTGCCCAGGAGAGCTATACGGCGGCGAAGGTCAATCTGGCGGCATTGGAAAGTCAGATTGAGGCCGACGAGGCAGCGGCATCAAGATACCGTTCGGCCCTCATAGAAGCTGACCAGCGGGCCGAGGCGGCAGCAGCCGCCGCGTCCCATCTCACCCGGGAACAGGGGGAACTGGCCCGGGAGATAGATGGGCTGGACATTAAGTATAACCAGCTGATAGAAAACCTGAAAGATATTGAAGCAAAGCTCTTGGATGGCAGCAGGCGGCGGGAAGCCGTGGAAAGCGCATTGGGGGATGGAGAGAAAGCCCACAAAGCCAAACAGCAGCAGAAAGAGGCTCTGCAGGAACGTTTGGCAGATACCAGGCGTCTATTGGATAAGATAGCACTGAAGAAGTCGCAGCTCAGTGAGGTTATGATGGATGAATACGGACTTGCCCCAGAGGCAGTCAGCGATGTAAGGATCCACAGGGGTGATGCTGCCGAAATGAGGAGAAGCCTGCGGATGCTTAAGGAACAGATCCAGGCTTTAGGTCCAGTGGACACCGGAGCCATTCAGCAATTTGAGGAAGTCAAGGAGCGCTATGACTATCTGCAGCGGCAGCAGCAAGATCTCCTAGAGGCAGAGCGGCAGTTGAGACAAGTGATCGCTGAGATGGATACAGTCTGTAAAGGTAGATTTAAAGAGACCTTTGCTGCAGTGCAGAAGGAATTTCAAGCAGTATTTGCCAAGCTCTTCGGCGGCGGCAGCGCTGAGCTTGTGCTCATGGATGCTGACCAGCTGGAGGATGCCGGAGTTGATATTTCCGCCAAGCCGCCGGGGAAAAAGCCTCAAAGCATCAGCCTCTTGTCAGGGGGCGAACGGGCACTAACTGCTATCAGCCTGCTCTTTGCACTGTTGAGGGTTAAGCCCAGCCCTTTCTGCGTCCTCGATGAGATCGACGCGTCGCTGGATGAGAGCAATCTTGAGCGATTTACGCAGCTGCTCAAGGACTTTGCTCAAGACACCCAATTTATTGTAATTACCCATCGGCCCATCACCATGGAAGCTGCTGACCGGCTGTATGGAGTCACTATGAATAGGGCCCACATCAGTCAATTAGTCTCAGTGCAGCTCGATGAAGCAGCCGCTGTGTTGGAAAGTGCGGCACCAGGCAGTGCACTGCTGTAGAGAGGAGAGTTGAATATGGGAATTTCAGGTTGGCTCCGGCGCCGGGGCAAGAAAGAAGAGAAAGATACTGCCCCACTTGGGACAGATGCCCTTGAAAAGCGAGAGGAAGCGCCGGAGAAGCAGGCAGAAGCAGCCTCCCAGGAGGGACCAGATCATCAACAGGAGAGTGCTCGAGGCTTATTTGCCCGCCTAAAGGAAGGCCTCAGCCGGACTCGCTCATCCTTCGTGGCCCGAGTTGACACTCTGCTGTCCAGTCATAAGCGCATTGATGAAGAACTCTTTGAGGAGTTGGAAGAAGCGCTGATCCAGGCAGATGTAGGAGTAGATACCACCCTCCAACTGGTTGACCAGGTACGGGAGAGGATAAAGGCGAAAGGCATCACTGACCCGGAGGAAGTGAGGCCCATCCTGCGTCAGACGATCCTAGATGTCCTAAGAGCTAACACCGGTGCCTTGGAGCTGCCGGCAGAGACACCGGCGGTGATTATGGTGGTCGGAGTAAATGGAGCCGGCAAGACTACCACCATCGCCAAGCTGGCCCATCGTTTTAAATCCCAGGGAAAGCGGGTGATCCTGGGTGCAGCCGACACCTTTCGGGCTGCTGCCATTGAGCAACTGGAGGTCTGGGCAAACCGGGTAGGAGTTGAGATCATCAAACATCAGCCGGGGGCTGATCCGGCGGCAGTTGCCTATGATACCATTCAAGCAGGGCGTGCCCGAGGCTGTGATGTCGTGATTATCGATACAGCCGGCAGACTGCAGACAAAGACCAATCTGATGCGGGAGCTGGAAAAGATCGGGCGGGTAGTGGAGAAGGAGCTGAAAGGCAGG
Source organism: Clostridiales bacterium DTU087 (assembly GCA_001513495.1). GTDB lineage: Bacteria > Bacillota > Limnochordia > DTU087 > DTU087 > DTU087. Next base: position 7,826 of record LFTN01000084.1, on the reverse strand, counting down.
GCTGCGGAAGTACTTCTGGTTGTCGATGCCACCACAGGGCAGAATGCGCTTTCTCAAGCGAAGCTCTTCAGTGAAGCTGTTGACGTCACCGGAGTAGTCCTCACTAAACTCGATGGAACCGCAAAGGGAGGCATTATCGTAGCAATTGCCGCAGAACTAGGCCTTCCCGTTAAGCTGATCGGTATCGGAGAGGCCTACGATGATCTGCGGGACTTTGATCCAGAAGGCTTTGTTGCGGCACTCTTTGATGCTTAACCCAGCAATGACCTGGTTTTCCCCATGAGGTTTTTCTGTTGGCGGTGATATTGACAGAAGTAAGTAAGCTTAGTATACTACTGCTGTAAACCAATTTTGCTTAACAGGGGCTGCGGGAATGATTGATCAGACCGTACACATGGGATTACTATTCGATTTTTACGGTCAGCTGTTGACTGAAAAGCAGCGGCTGTTCTTTTCCCTGTATCACCAGGACGACTTGTCTTTAGGTGAGATCGCAGAGCAGTACGGTGTTACCCGCCAAGCTGTATACGATATAATCCAGAGGTCACAAAAGACCCTGAGCAATTTCGAAGAGAAGCTTGGCCTAATCCAGAGGCATGTTCGTCAGCGGGAGCAGTTGGAGAGGCTCCAAGCAAAGATTAGAGAGTTGGCTGACGGACTGTCCCTTGTGGATGTCCATGAGCCGTGGCTGAGCCAGCTGGCAGAGGTGCAGAGGCTCCTGGCAGAAGTGATTGACGAGTTTTAGGTATCGGCACAGCGGGATATGGGCAAACCAGCCTCACGGGAACGCTGGCGGCATAACTATTGAGGAGGGCCAGTATGGCGGTTTTTGGTTCGCTGGCAGAAAAACTCCAGAATACTCTGGGCAAGCTCCGGGGCAGGGGGAAATTGACGGAACAGGACGTCAAAGATGCCCTGCGGGAAGTGCGGCTGGCACTTCTGGAGGCAGATGTCAACTATAAAGTGGTGAGAGACTTTACAGCCCGGGTCCGGGAGAGGGCTGTGGGACAGGAAGTCATGACCTCCCTGGCGCCAGCCCATCAGGTAATCAAGATTGTCCATGAGGAACTGACCGAGCTCATGGGGGGTAGTCAAAGCAAGCTGGAGATGGCTTCACAGGCTCCGACCATTCTAATGCTGGTGGGACTCCAGGGAGCAGGAAAGACCACAAGCTGTGCAAAATTGGCTAGGCTCTTGCAGAAGCAGGGGCACAGGCCGCTGTTGGTGGCAGCTGATGTGTACAGGCCGGCGGCCATCAAACAGCTCCAGGTGCTGGGAGAACAGCTGCAGATCCCGGTTTTCAGCCTAGGGGATCAAGTAAGTCCCGTGGATATCGCCAAGGCAGCAGTGGAGCACAGCAGGCGCTACGGCAATGATATCATATTGTTGGATACTGCAGGCCGGCTCCACATTGATGAAGAGCTGATGGGAGAGCTCAAGGCCATTGACGAAGCAGTGTCGCCCCATCAAGTGCTGCTGGTAGTCGATGCCATGACCGGTCAGGATGCTGTGAATGTCGCCAGCAGCTTCAATGCGAATCTAGATATTGACGGCATCATCTTGACTAAGCTCGACGGCGATGCCCGGGGCGGTGCCGCCCTGTCTATCAAGGCCGTCACCGGCAAGCCCATCAAATTTGCCGCCACCGGTGAGAAGTTGGACGGTTTAGAGGCCTTCCATCCGGATCGGATGGCTTCCCGGATTTTGGGGATGGGCGATGTGCTTACTCTTATTGAACGGGCAGAAGCCCAGATCGATGAGGCGAAAGCCCGGGAAATGGCTGATAAACTGCGAACAGCTGATTTTACCTTTGAAGATTTTCTTGAGCAGCTGGACCAGGTTAGGAATATGGGCCCCCTTGATCAGCTGCTGGATATGCTCCCTGGTGTTCCGGGAATGAAGGGCCTGCGGGGGCTGCAAGTTGATGAAAGGCAGTTTGGCCAGATTGAGGCCATCATCAAGTCGATGACAGTAGAAGAACGCCTCAGGCCGGAGATCATTGACGGCAGCCGGAAGCGGCGCATTGCCAACGGCAGCGGTACCAAAGTCCAGGATGTGAACAGGCTGCTGAAGCAGTTTAGCCAAACTCGGCAGATGCTGCGCCAGCTGGGTGCTCTAGATAAGAAGACCAAGCGCCGCAAGCGGGCCCGGCCCTTCAGCCTGTTTCACTAAGTTGTGAGAATGGTTGCCTAGTACTGCCGGGGAGCCCGGCGGGACTGGTTAATCAGCGGGGGCTGAAAGCTGACCTTCAGCCTGCCGATATAGATGATAATAGCTAGGAAGGAGGATGATCTATTCTATGGCTGTAAGAATCCGACTAAAGAGAATGGGTGCCAAAAAGAGGCCTTTCTATCGTTTGGTGGTAGCTGATTCGCGGGCGGCCCGAGACGGCCGGTTCATCGATATCTTGGGATATTATGATCCCCTGCAGGAGCCAGCAAAAATAGTGGTAGACGAAGAGAAGGCCATTGATTGGCTGAAGAAAGGTGCCCAGCCCTCGGATACCGCCAAGTACCTACTGTCCCAAGTGGGCGTTATGGACAAGTTCACGGCATTGCGCAAGGCAGCGCAGTAGGAGGGCTGTATATGATGAGGGAGCTTGTTGAGTTTATAGCCAAAGCACTAGTCGAGCAACCCGATGAGGTGCAGGTTAGTCAGGTTGAGGGTGAAAGATCCCTGATCGTGGAACTGCGGGTGGCACCGGAGGACATGGGTAAGGTAATCGGCAAACAAGGCCGGATTGCCAAGGCCATCCGCACAGTCGTCAAGGCTGCTGCTACCAAAGAGGGGAAAATGGTACACGTGGAGATTATCGACTGAGCATAGGGAGATCTCACAGCTTACCTCTAAGGCGGCCCCTGCCTAGCCTTAGGGAGGTGATTGCATGGATAAGATCACCATCAAGCGACCAGTTATTTGGAAAGCTGTAGTGACTGACCAGTTGAGAGAAGAGCTGCGTCAGGAACTGAGGCGGGCCATCAACCGGTTGGACATGGAGATACAGCAGCTGGAGTTTCAAAGTAAGCGGATATTGCCGGAGCTTGAGAGGCAGAACCTCACAAGAGCAATAGAGATGCGCCAGCAGATCGAAGAAGAGAAGCAGAAGCGCCGCCAGGCTCTAGAGCAGCTCAATGAGCAGATGCTGGATGTAGACAAGCTGGAGACTGGCGAGGAGATAGCCCGCGGCACACTGGAGGGCTGGGCGGAAGTCTCGGTAGGTGATGATCTCAGTGCGAAGCTCTACGTGGAGATAGTTACCAAAGATGATCAAGTCATAGCACTGCGGGAAGGGCGGCCAGAGGCGTGAATGGTTCAAGGGCTTGGGTGGTCATCGGTGAGATCACCAGACCCCACGGCGTTCGGGGGGCTGTGAAGGTAGTTCCGCACACCGACTATCCTCAGCGGTTCGACTCTTTAGCTGAAGTGTACGTAGGTGCAGATGACTCCGAACCTGAGCTGATGAGTTTTTCTCTGGTTAGCAAGCAAACAGATCAGCTGATTTGCCGCATAGGCGGAGCAAGTTCCCGGGATGCTGCCGAGAAGCTCCGGGGGAAGCTGCTGCTGGTCCCCAGGGAAGAAGCGGTACAGCTCCCGCCAGGGCACTTCTACATCTTTGACCTGGTGGGCCTGGCGGTGTATACCGAGGACGGACAGCATCTGGGAAGGCTAAAGGAAGTACTGCAGCCCGGTGCCAACGATGTCTACATTGTGGAACCGGCAGATGGGGAAGGCGAGATTCTTCTGCCAGCCATCAAAGATGTTGTTCTCGATGTAGATCTGCTAGGAGGGCGAATGCTGGTGAGGCTGCTCCCCGGAATGCTGGAAGGATAGTGAACGCGGGAGGTGCCGGCACGATGCGAATCGATGTCCTCACACTGTTTCCAGAGATGTTCCAAGGCCCCCTTAATACCAGCATACTGGGGCGAGCCCGGGATGCAGGGGTAGTTGAGATACATCTTTGGAACATCCGGGATTTTGCCCATGGCAGACATCGTCAGGTTGATGATTATCCCTTCGGTGGAGGAGCCGGCATGGTCATGAAGCCTGAGCCGGTGTTTAATGCCGTCAGGCATGTGTTGGGCGGTGAGGCAGCCCCCGTGATCCTGATGAGCCCCCAAGGTGAAGTGTTCAGCCATCAGTTGGCAGAGGAGCTTTCTCAGGAGAAACGGCTGGTGCTGGTGTGCGGACATTACGAAGGGGTAGATGAAAGGATCAGGGAGGCTTTGACAACTCGGCAGATTTCTATCGGTGACTATGTGCTGACAGGGGGCGAACTGCCTGCCATGGTGGTCATCGATGCCGTTGTCCGGTTCTTGCCGGGAGCTTTGGGAGATGGGGAAGCGGTTCATAGCGACTCCTTTGCTCAAGGGCTCCTTGAGTACCCGCAGTATACGCGGCCCCGGGAGTTCGAAGGTATGGAAGTTCCAGAGGTGCTTGTGAGCGGGAACCACCAGCTGATTGCCAGGTGGCGGCGGGAGCAGGCGCTGCGGCGGACGCTGCTTCGGCGTCCAGAATTGCTGGATAGACTTGAGCTGAGTGAAGCAGACCTGCAGCTCTTAGCAGCTATTAGAGAAGAGCTAAAGCAGACCGATAGCAGTTCGGATTAGTGGTATGGAAGGGAGGCAGAAAGCTATGGATGTTCTGCAGGCTATTGAGCGTGAGCAGATGAAGACCGATGTTCCCGATTTTCGACCCGGTGATACTGTACGGGTACATGTCAAGGTAGTAGAAGGCGAGCGGGAACGGATTCAGATCTTTGAAGGTGTAGTTATCGCCCGGTCCGGCGGCGGGGTGAGGGAGACCTTCACCGTTCGGAAAGTCTCCCAGGGCGTTGGTGTAGAGAGGAAATTCCCTTTGCATTCGCCCAGAGTCGAGAAGATCGAGGTTGTGCGGCGCGGCCGAGTACGGCGGGCTAAGCTGTACTACCTGCGGCAGCGGGTGGGCAAAGCGGCACGGATTAAGGAGCGGCGTACTTGGTAAGCTGGCTGCAGAAAAAAAGGGACTGGTCCAGTCCCTTTTTTGCCAATTCCACGGTTGAAGGGAGAACGTGAGCATGGCTGCAGAGAAATCGGCCCTGCGGGAGTACCTGGAGGCCTTCGCTATTGCCGTCGTCTTGGCCTTATTTATCATTACCTTTATTGCCCAATCTTTCATTGTCCAAGGGCGGTCCATGGAACCTACCTTATTCGATGGAGAGAGGCTGCTGGTGGATAAACTCACCTACCGCTTCCGTCAACCCAGTGCCGGCGAGATCATCGTCTTTCGCTACCCCGCCGACCCCAGTCGGAAATTCATCAAGAGGATCATTGGGGTTCCCGGAGATGAAGTCATGATCAGGGGTACTGTGGTCTATGTGAACGGTAAGCCTTTGCAGGAAAACTACATCAGTGCTCCCACCTACGGTGACTGGGGGCCAAGGAAAGTCCCGACAAACAGCTATTTTGTATTAGGTGATAACCGCAATAACAGCGATGACAGCCGTTTTCCCGATGTAGGTTTTGTCGGACGGGAACTAATCATGGGGCGGGCTGTTGCCAGGTACTGGCCCCTCGCCGCCGTTGGGATCATTAGGACGCCGGAGATCTTTGCCAAATGACTAAGCACGCCCCTGGAAGGAATTGAGTTCAGTGTCAGTTGATATTCAATGGTATCCAGGCCATATGGCCAAGACAAAAAGGGAACTAAAGGAGAACCTGGCTGTAGTCGATATGGTGCTGGAAGTGCGGGATGCAAGAATACCTGTCACTAGCCATAATGCCGACCTGGCTGAGATCGTGGCCAGAAAGCCTGTGATTACAGTCCTGGCCAAGGCAGACCTGGCAGAGATTGAAGCCACCAAGATTTGGGTTAAGATTCTAGAAAAGGATGGACTGCCCACGGCGGCGGTAGATCTGAAAAGCGGCCGGGGCCTTAGGGAGCTGGAGCAGAAGCTCCGCAGACAGCACCAGCTCATGAATCAAAGACTTCGCCAGCGGGGCCGACAGGGCCGCACTATGCGGGGGATGGTAGTTGGGGTACCCAATGTGGGTAAATCCACCTTGATCAATCGGCTGGCTAGGCGGGCAGCAGCAAGGACCGGAGCCCGGCCGGGAGTGACCCGGGGGAAACAGTGGATTCGGGTGGGAAACTGGCTGCAGCTGCTGGATGTTCCCGGAGTCCTCTGGCCTAAGTTCGAAGAACCTCTCACTGGATTCCATCTGGCAGTCACTGGAGCAATCAGTGATGATGTCTTCAACTATGTTCAGGTGAGTGCCAAGCTGGCGGAGTTCCTGCATGCCCAGCGTCCTCAAGCCCTTGGAAACAGATACAACTTGGAGAATATGTCAGCAAATGCAGATGGCATTGAGATTCTTACGGCCATCGGTGAGCGCCGGGGATTTCTGGTGAGCGGCGGCAGTGTGGATTTAGAAAAAGCAGCACTCCTTCTGCTCAGAGAGTTTCGGGAAGGGCTGCTGGGCCGCTTTACCTTTGACCTGCCTCCGGATTTGTAATAATTACGTGTCCATCACCCATTTCCAGCAGGGAAATTGCGGCAGCGGCAGAAATGATATAGGGCGTATCCCTGCCGTCCTTTAGGTGGTATGATGATGGACATAAAGAACCTGACTGTCAGGGAGATCAAAGACTGGATAAGCAGTAAGGGCTGTCTCTCGCCAGAGGAGATCGGGGTACTGGGGAGCGACGCCAGAGCCTCAGTCAGAAAGCTGGCTGCCTCTTGGGAGAGGAGCCAAGCCTCTAAGAAGAAAGCCTTGGCCCACCGCCACCGCCTTTACCGGCTGCGGCGGGTTTTGTACAGTCATGGTTTTGAGAACATCGCGGGTGTCGATGAAGCGGGTAGGGGGCCGCTGGCAGGCCCAGTTGTGGCAGCAGCTGTGATCTTGCCTAAAGGCCTGCCGTCTTTTGGGCTAGATGACTCTAAGAGGCTGTCTGAGTCCCAAAGGGAGCAGCTCTATGACAAGATCCAAACAGAGGCTGCTGTGGGCATCGGTATCGCCCAGCCCCAAGAGATAGACGCCCTCAATATTCACAATGCTAGTCTACTGGCTATGTATAGGGCATTGTCAGCCCTTCAGGAGGTACCGGATCTTTGCTTGATTGATGGACGCTTTACGCTTCCTAAGCTGCCGTGTCCCCAGCGGGCCATCATCAAAGGTGACGGCCGCTGTGATGTCATAGCTGCGGCTTCAATCATTGCGAAGGTTACCAGGGACCGCTTGTTGGAGGAGCTGGACAGTGTCTATCCATTTTATGGGTTTGCCGCCAACAAAGGTTACCCCACTTTTCAACATTTACAGGCGCTAAGAGAGCATGGTCCAAGCCCTGTGCACCGGTATTCATATACTCCGGTACGTCTGGCTGGGGAGAATTCCGCCGTCACAAGGGGTGATAGAGATAAGGATTGTACGGGTTGAACATCTAAAACCAGGCATGCAGCTGGCCCGGAGTGTATACAGTGCCGACGGTAGAGTACTCCTGAGTGCAGGTATTGTCATTAAAGAGTCGTATATTGAACGACTGCGGAGGATGGGCTTTCCAGCAGTGTATGTTGGAGATCCTGAAGAGGCAGGGGCCTTTAAGGAAGCAGTCCGCGAATCTACTCGGCGCCGGGCTATTGCAGTGGTACAGGGATGCTTTGATGAAGTAAAATTCGGTTCATGCCTCAACATAGCTCCCATTGCCCAGGTAGTCAACAACATCGTAGATGAGGTTGTGTCTAATCGGGAGATTATCCTGCCTCTAGCCGATATCAGGAAACATGATGACTACACCTTCGGCCACTCTGTCAATGTCTGCATCATATCGACAATGCTGGGTGTCGCTTTGGA
>LFTN01000205.1 GCA_001513495.1 Clostridiales bacterium DTU087 | reverse complement strand
ACCTTAACCGGTTCTCCGCCGGCCTTTTGGTTGACTGTATAGATATCGCTGCCCTTGCGTGTGCGGCTCATCAAGTCATCCAATTCCTGAATCCGCTGGAAGGCAGCCTCCAGGGCCTTTTTGGAACCAAAAAGGCGGATCTCAACTGAAGTGTCCATCAGCACCCGGGTATCGGATATATCCTGGGGAGTGCGGGGCCGAGTGAGCACCAAACCCAGGGCGGCAGCGGCGAAAAAGCCGATGACAATAATCCAGATTAGCGTCCTTTGCTTCATTACCGATCACCTATCCTGCAGCAGCTGTAAGATAATGGCCGACTGGGAAACTTGGGTGCCCTCGTCCCCACCCAAGTGAGTATATCATACCCACGGACTGGTATCCAGGTCCAACAGCAGGGATTGGGATCCGTACAGCGAATATGTGGGAAGGTAAGCCAGATGTCTCTTCACTGACTGTAAGCTTTTACATACAGGGAATAGGGAAGGAGAAGAGCATGAGCCAGACAGTCATAGTTTTGAAGGGCGACCAGACCGGTCAGGAGCTGTTAGAGGAAGCCCTGCGGGTTCTAGATCCCAAGGTAACCGGGATAGATATCCAGTTTGAGTCTTTTGATCTCAGTTTGGAAAACCGGCGGCGCACGTCAAATCAGGTGGTGTGGGAGGCAGCCCGGGCCATGATGGAGGCAGGCTACGGTTTGAAGGCCGCGACCATCACCCCTGAAGCCAAGAACGATGTGGGGAGCCCCAATGCTATCCTGCGGGAAGCCCTGGAAGCCAAGGTAATCGTGCGGTCAGGGAGGCGGCTGCCGGGGGTAGAACCGGTGCTGGACCTGCAATTTCCCATTGCTGTGGTCCGCATGGCAGTGGGCGATGCCTATGGGGCTGACGAGTGGCGGGAAGGTACAGGTGCCGAGGAGAAGGCATACCGGAGAGAGTGTATCTCCAGGGAGGTCTGCCGTTATGTTGCCGAGTACGCGTTTCGCCATGCTGAGCTTCTGGGCGGCAAGGTCTTGGGAGGCCCCAAATATACAGTGAGCCCTGTCTATGAAGGTATGCTCAAGGAAGAACTGGATGCCGCGGCAGAAAGGTATCCCCATGTGCCCTATGAGCCCCAGCTCATCGATACTACTTATGCGCTGCTCTGCAAAGTCCACGGTGAGCCCTTGGTGATTCCTGCTCTTAACAGGGATGGAGACTGCCTGTCTGATCTGGTACTGCCGATGTTCGGCTCCATTGCCGGTGCAGAGTCATTAGTGCTGGGCTTTAACGAGGATTTGTCTCCAAAGGTAGTGATGGCTGAAGCTCCCCACGGGACAGCTCCAGCCCTGGAAGGGAAGAACCAGGCCAATCCCTTGGCCATGATCCTGGCAGCCGCTGCCCTCTTGAAGGCCTTTCCCGAAGGCGAGGCCAGGGATGTGGGGCAGGCAGTGGAAAGAGCCGCCCTGGACTGCCTCCAGGAAGGCATCCGCACCCGGGATTTAGGTGGTACAGCAGGCACCAAGGAGTTTACTTCAGCGGTAATTGATCGCCTGGGCCGAGCCTAGAATTAACGCTATATCAACATATGGAGCCCGTTCTTTATGACTTTTCTTGTTTCATTGACGCCTCTTAAGCGTATAATTGAAGCAAGACCAAAGAAGGGGAGTGAAACAAGTGGAAGGCGGCCTAGAGCGTGTTCACCGACTGCCGGCAGTCCTTTTCTCGGTGCTGTTAGTCAGCCTCTGCCTGCATTTGTGGGCTGGAGGGCCCGGCCTTGAACTGGCGCAGGCTGCACCGGCCCCGGGCGGCCATTTGGTGGTGGCTGTGCCCGTAGATCCCGACACCTTTGATCCCCACAAGGCGGTGGCGGCGGCCACAGAAGAGATCGATTTTAATATTTATCAAGGGCTGGTCAGCTTTGATCAAGATGGCAGGATCATCCCCTGCTTGGCGGAAAGCTGGGAGATCTCCGAGGACGGCATGAGCTATACCTTCCGGCTGAGGCAGGGAGTGCTGTTTCACAACGGCCGGGAGGTAACTGTCGCCGATGTTCTCTTCAGTATGGATAGGATTAGGGATGATGCCACAGGTTTCCCTTTAGCCTGGCCTCAGCGGATAGTGGAGACAGCTGCCCTCGATGAAAGAACTGTACTCATCAGGCTGGATGAGCCCTATGCGCCTTTCTTAAGCGAACTGGCAGATGCAGCAGTTGTTCCCCCTGAAGCGGTGGATAGTCTTGCCGTCCGGCCGGTGGGCACTGGCCCCTTCCGCTTTGTGGAATGGGTGAACGGCCACCATGTTGAGCTGGAGCGGTTTGATGGCTACTGGGAAGAGGGAGTACCGTATCTTGATGCAGTCACTTTCCGGATCATCCCTGACCCGGCAACAGCTATACTCAATCTCAAAGCCGGGACAGTCCACGTGATTCCCAGGCTTTCGCCGGATGTAGCCTGGGATGTGGAGGCTGCCGGCGGGCTGAAGCTGGTCCAAGGCCCTATGAATGTGGTGCAGCTCATGGCTTTAAACTTAGACCGGGAGCCCCTGGTGGATAAGCGGGTGCGGCAGGCAATCAACTATGCCGTTGACAAGGACTTGCTCATCGAAGGGGCTGCGTGGGGATTTGGGACGAAACTGGGAAGCAACATGAGTCCGGTGATGGAAAGCTACTATCTGGACCTAGCTGATTACTACCAGTATGATCCCCAGAGGGCCAGGGAGCTTCTGGCAGAGGCTGGATATCCCGGCGGCTTTGACATCACTCTGTCGCTGCCCTCTTCATACGATCTCCATGTCAAGACCGGTGAGATGGTGGCAGCCATGTTAGCCGAGGTGGGGATCCGGGTAAGAATCGAACTGGTGGAGTGGGGGACATGGCTTGATCGGATCTATACCAGGCGGGAGTACGACATGACCATCGTGGGGCTGACCGGCAAGCTGGACCCCCATACAGTGCTCAACCGCTATGAATCTGGCTATGCCAGGAATTTCAATAACTTCCGCAACGAGGAATATGATAGCCTGATTGCAGAAGGGCTGCGAGTAAGTGATGTTTCCCGCAGGCAGGAGATCTACCGCCGCTGCCAGGAGATCCTGGCGGAGGAGGCTGCCGCCGTTTATATCATGGACCCCAATGATCTGGTGGCCATGAGGGAAGATGTAGCCGGCTGGCGGTATTATCCCAAGTATGTCGATGATCTGCGGTATGTATATTTTGAACAATAATTAGGAAAATCTGGTGGTTCCCTTGCAGTATCTATGGCGGCGCATTGTCGCGCTGGTGGTCACCTTACTAATCGCTTGTACGATAACTTTCGCGGTATTTAACATAATCCCGGGGGACCCGGCAATGCTGATGCTGGGAACAGAGGCAGATCCAGAGGTAATGGTCAACCTACGGCAGCAGTTGGGCCTGGATCTGCCTTTACATGTTCAATACTTCCGCTGGCTCTGGGGTGCGGCGGCCGGGGATTTGGGTACGTCTGTTCGTTTGGGCAGGCCTGTAGCCGGCTTGATTTGGGAACGGCTTCCGGTTACCGCCAGCCTGGCAGTGCTGGCCATGGCGCTGACATTGATGGTGGGAGTGCCGGCGGGTGCCTATGGGGCAACCCACAGGGGGCGGGCGTCAGATTATCTGGTCAGTATCTTGACCCAGGCGGGCCTTGCGATTCCCCATTTCTGGCTGGGAATACTGCTGATACTGCTCTTTTCCCTGCGGTGGCAGCTGCTGCCTCCGGGTGGGTTCGTCCCATGGGCGAAGAATCCCTGGCAGGCTTTCCTGTCACTGCTCTTGCCGGCTGCGGCCTTAGCCAGCCATCGGGTCGCACTGGTTGCCCGGATCACCCGGACGGCCATGCTGGATGCCCTGAGCAAGGACTATATCCGCACAGCAAAGAGTAAGGGAGTCTCCCACAGGATGCTGATCTACAAGCACGCACTCAAAAACAGCTTGATTCCGGTGGTAACGGTGGCGGGCATGCAGTTTGCAGGGCTTTTGGCCGGCAGCATCGTTGCCGAAGAGGTCTTTGCCTTGCCGGGGCTGGGCCGGCTGCTCCTGCAGGCCATTGGCTACCGGGACCTGCCCTTGGTACAGGGCATCGCACTGTTTATTGCCCTAGCAGTTGTCATCATCAACTTCCTCACAGATATCTTATACTTGCTCCTGGATCCCAGGGTGCGATACGATTAATTGAGGGCTATAGGGGCGCCCTGCTGGGACATGCCCCTTGTCCCAGCAGGGCGCCTTGGACTTACAGGAAGGAGAATGGGGCTTTGGCTGTAGTATGGCGGACTAAGCACCTGACAATGAACGGATGGCCCTTTGAGGGCTTGCGGCGCTTTTTCAAACCCCGGATGCTGAGGAGGCGCCGGCTGAATATTTGGCTGGGGGGCTTGCTGCTTGTGGCCATCTGCCTGACGGCAGCAGCCAGCTGGTGGGGCCTAGCCTTAGAACCCAATGCCATGAACATACGGGAGCGCTTGGTGCCGCCCAGCCGGGGCCACTGGCTGGGGACAGACCACTTTGGCCGGGACATTTTCGCCAGGATCGCCTATGGCAGCCGCATTGCGCTAAAGGTGGGGGCAGGATCGACCCTGCTGGCCGCCCTACTGGGTGCAATGCTGGGGGCTTGGGCCGGCTACAAAGGCGGCTGGTGGGATGAAGTGATCATGCGGTTCATTGACGGGCTGATGGCCTTTCCCGGCATTCTCCTAGCCATCATGCTGGTCACCGTCATGGGGCCCGGCACAGCCAATACTATTATCGCCATCGGCATTGCCAATGTGCCGGTTTTTGCCCGGATCACCCGAGGGGTGTTCCTCACCGGACGCAATGCCCTCTATGTAGAGGCAGCTCATGCTCTGGGAGCCCGGACTTGGGACATCATCCTGTATCATATTTTGCCTAACGGCATCGGCCCGATTATTGTCCAGGCCGCTGTGACCTTTTCGGCTGCTATCTTGACTGAGGCATCCTTGAGCTATTTGGGCCTTGGCATCCAGCCGCCCGATGCCAGCTGGGGCAGGATGCTCAAAGAAGCACAGCCCCAGATGGGCAGGGCTCCTTGGTCTGTCTTGGCGCCGGGTACAGCGATTTTCCTGACAGTGCTGGCCTTAAACCTCCTGGGAGATGGAATAAGGGACCGGCTTGATCCTGAAACCCACTAGGACAGCCGATCCCTTTCAATTTCAATCAAGAACACTGCATCAAAACTGCCTTGCCCGCTGATGCTGCCTCACCTGTTCTTGATCAGCAGTTTCACACAGTTTCCCTTCTCTTTTTCAATAATCTCAAAGGCCTTGGCTGTGTCGGCGAAATCCAGCCGGTGAGTGATCAAAGGCAGTCCCTGAACTCTACCGCTGGAGAGCAGCTCAATGGCTTCGGTGTAGTCTTCCTTGACATACATCAGGGTACCCAAGAGCCTCAGTTCCCGGTCTTGAACCAAGCCCATATCCACCATTGCCGGTTTGGGGAAGACGCCGGCTACCACAATGGTCGTCCCCTTGCGGTTAGAGAGGATGGCCTCCCGCATGGTGGCTTCAATCCCCACACATTCAAAGGATAGATCTATCCCTTCAGCCCCGAACTTGTCCAGGAGCCACTGGGAAGGCTGGACGGTGCCGGGGTCGAGGACATAATCTGCTCCCAGCTTTTGGGCGAGGCTGCGGCGGAAGCTGTCAGGCTCGCTCAAAATTACCTCTCTCGCTCCATAGGCCTTAGCCACTTGCATGACCAAAAGGCCGATGGGGCCGCCGCCGTAGACGACTACTCGCCGGTCGACAACCTCCCCTGCAGTCCTGACGGCATGGACAGCTACTGACAGCGGCTCGATGATTGCCGCTTCTTCCCATGACATGTCATCGGGTAAGGAGAACAGCTTGTCTGCAGGGACTGTAACAAACTCGGCAAATGCTCCATCACTCTGACAGCCGATTACTCTCAGCTCCTGGCAGATGTTGAAGCGGCCATTGCGGCAGTTATAGCATTTGCCGCAGACCAGGGAGGGCAAAACGGTAACCCGCTTGCCCAGCCAGCCCTCATCGACACCCTCTCCCACCTTGGTGACGATGCCTACAAATTCGTGGCCGGGCACTATGGGGCAGGAAATGTATGGGTGTTCACCGTAATAGGCGTGGATGTCGGAACCGCAGACCCCTACACATTTTACCGCGATCACAGCTTCCCCAGCCCCGGGTTCTGGAGCTGGTACTTCTTCCTCAACCAGCCGCTGGGGCTCAATTAGGTTGAAACGGCGCATAGCTCTTGCCTCCTTATTTTTCTCCGGCTGCCTGCCATTGTTCCACCATCCCCATCAATTCCAAGTTATTGATGAAAAGGTGAAACTCACAGCCTAGATGGGCAGCTGCAGCCTTACACATCTGCATGCGTTTGAGGTAAATGGCAAAGTAATCAATGATCTCACACCTGCTGGTATCAAAATCGATCTGCAAAGAGATGGTACGGGCTTGCTGATTCACTTTCACCCGGGAGTTGAGGATAGCCAGATTGACCCGGTCGTGGATGTCGCTGGAATTGCGGCGGTGAACCCTGGTGCGGTGGGCATCGCTCTTATCGGCGATGATCAGGGCAGCCGTGATGGGGCTGACAGGATGGCCGATCTCCTCTTCGTGGTTGGCGATGGCCATGGTGATGTCACAGACCTCATCTAGGGGCATACCCATCTGTCTGAGTTCTGTATAGACAATCCCGGCACCAGAAACCCCGTGATACTTGCGGTTAAGCATGTTGCCGATATCATGGAGGTATCCAGCGATGGCGCCTAGCTCCACAGTTCGCTGATCATAGCCCAGCTCATCTAGGATCCGGGCAGTGGTGCGGGAGACAAAGGTAACATGGCGAAAGCCGTGTTCGGTATAGCCCCGCTCGGTCAAATAGTCATGGGCTTTCTTGATCATCAAGCGGAAGTTTGGATTGTTGCGGATATCTTCAATGGTGATCATGATCCTCTTTCCCTTCGTATTGGTCTGAGCCGTGGCTATCCCTCCAAGATTTCTCGGAAAACACCGGCAATCCTGCTTGAGCAAGGAGAGCTGCTGCAACACCAAAGCCTGGTTTGAGACTGCCTTGGAAAGACCCATCGTAGATCTCGCCGCTGCCGCAGGCGGGGCTCCTGGCCTTGAGCACGGCTCCGGCTGCCTGCCAGGTTTGAGCCAGGCGCAGGATCTCCTCAGCTCCCTTAAGATAGGCGGCGGTGACGTCTTGCCCGTCACAGGTTACAACCCGGGCTGTACCAGCCAGTACATCGAAACCATCGCCGCCCAAGATTTCCGCTGGGGGACGGGGGGTGGCAAGGCCGCCCAGCTGTTCGGGACAGACCGGAACAGCCCGCCCCTCCCGCACCAGCTGGAGGAGCTCAGGGTCGAGACGGGCCCCGCCGTCAAACCGGGTCCTTGCCCCAGCTAAACAGGCACTGACCAGATAGACCTTTTTCAACAGACCACATCCTTCTCAACGCACGATCATCCATCACGTTTTCTGTATATTCTACGGTACAAGTCTCAGAAAGTCTATGGGCAGATTTCTATTGTTGTCAGCCGGTGCTTGTCGGGAGGAGGGATGAAAACATCGCCGCGGTAATCGTTGACCGTTTGCAGGGCAGTTTGGGGCTGATCAATCAGTGGGTGTGGAACACCACTGTGAAACGGTGGATTCGTGAGCTAGACTGCCAATCTAACAGAAGCAGAGGTGCAGCAGTTGGTGATCCTGACCCTCCGGTGGGGCGACCGATCTGCGTTGATGCTCCCCTCAGCTGATGCCAGCTGCGATTCATGATGCAAAAGAGGTGAAACCGGTTTATAGGGAGAGAAACCGGCTTGTATAGAAACCCGTCGGAGTCCTCATCGGGAGGTTTTGGGAGGAGAATCAGGTCACAGGCTGGAAAACACTCCGAGAGATCGGAGAGGAGGGCAAGCCAATGAGGATAGCAATTGGAGGCATGCAGCACGAGACCAATACCTTCACTACGCTGACTACACCCTTAAGCGGCTTCTTGCAGGCGGAAGGGGAGGCGATGCTGGACATTCCTCCCGGAGTTCAGGGCACCTCACTGCAGGGCATCATTGAAGTGTGCCGGGAGCAGGGGATTGAGGTGGTTCCTACATTCTTTGCCCGGACACTGCCGTCGGGAATCATTGAACGGGAAGCCTATGATGTGATGAAACGGAGGCTCCTGGATGGGCTTGCCGGGGGCGATGGAATTGATGCTGTTGTGTTGGCACTCCACGGCTCCATGTATGTGGACGGCATTGGCGATGCAGACGGTGATCTATTAGCTTCCATCCGGGCAGCAGCCCCCAGAGGGATTCCAATCGTCTGCGCCCTGGATCTTCACGGTACCATCACTGATCAGATGATACAAAATGCCGATGCCTTTGTGGGCTATAGGACTGCTCCCCATGTGGATGAAGTAGAGACCGGCCGCCGGGCCTGTGAGCTGGCGATCTGGGCAGTGAGGGAGTCCATAGAACTAACAACGGAATGGGTCAGTATCCCCATGCTCATCTCAGGGGAGCATTCGGAAACACGGGTGCCCCCGACATCGGAGATTATTGCCCAGCTGGTACATATGCCCGGCAGCGGAGGGATCATCTCATCATCGATTTTCTTCGGTTTCCCCTGGGCAGATGTCCCCTACAGCTGTGTCAGCACTCTAGCCGTAACGGCTAAGGAAGATGCAGCGCTAGGGCTTGAAGAAGCCCGTCGGCTGGCCCAGCAGATTTGGGATCGAAGGTATAAATTTGTGTTTACCACCGAAGCCCATGATTTGGGGACATGTTTGGATATAGCGGAAGCTGAGGATTCAAGGCCCATTAT
>LFTN01000057.1 GCA_001513495.1 Clostridiales bacterium DTU087 | reverse complement strand
GGCTACACCCATGTTACCCATATGTACTCAGGCATGGAGGGTGTACGAAGGGTCAACTGCTACCGGCGAGCGGGCACAGTAGAGGCTGCCCTGCTATTGGATGATCTAACGGTGGAAGTGATCGCTGATGGCAAGCATTTGCCGCCATCTTTGCTGCAGCTAATCTACAAATGCAAGGGTGCCCGCTGTATGGCTTTATGTTCAGATGCATTGCGGGCCGCTGGGATGCCGGAGGGCGTCTACCAGATGGGCAGCGAGGATTATCAGATGATTGTGGATGACGGTGTTGCCTGGCTGCTAGACCGGTCAGCGTTTGCAGGCAGTGTGGTAGCCGGCAGCCAGCTCCTTAAGACAATGGTAGAGCTGGCCGATGTTCCCTTGCCCGATGCTGTGCAGATGGCAACTACAACACCGGCTCGGATTCTGAAAGTGGATGACAGACTAGGCAGTCTTGATCAAGGAAAATACGCCGATATCGTCGTTTTGCGGGAGGATTTCTCTGTGATGTACACGATAGTCGGCGGAGAGATAGTCTACCAAGGGTAAATTCAGGAGGGGTAAAATGCTCAATCCAGTCAGGTCATTTGTTGTGGAGAAGCTGGCAGTGGAGATCCACGAGAATCGGCAGGCCTTGGGGAAGGCAGCAGGCACTCGCGCAGCAGAGAAAATGCGGGAACTCCTTAAGGAACGGGATTCAATTAATGTAGTCTTTGCCGCTGCTCCGTCCCAGAACGAATTTCTAGAGACTCTGATGAGTGAACCGGGTATCGATTGGGAAAGGGTGCGGGCTTTTCATCTAGATGAGTATCTTTCCCTGCCCAGCGATGCACCCCAGAGATTTGCCGTCTATCTAGATGAGCGGGTTTTCAGTAAGGTCAAGTTTAAAGAAATTCACTATCTGCGGGGAGATACAGACTCACCAGAGGGAGAGGCCCAGCGCTATGCCGATCTTCTTACGAAGTATCCTATAGATATTGCCTTCTTGGGCATTGGTGAAAACGGCCATTTGGCATTCATCGACCCGCCGGTGGCGGATTTTGAGGACCCCTGCCTTGTGAAAATCGTTGAACTAGATGAGGTATGCCGCCAGCAGCAGGTCAACGATGGAGCTTTCTCATCCATTGATCTCGTGCCAAAAACAGCCCTTAGCATGACTATCCCCGCGATCATGGCAGCCAAGAATATCTACTGCATGGTACCGGGCCCCACCAAGGCTAAGGCAGTGAAAGAAACGCTTTACGGGCCCATTAGCACCCATTGCCCAGCCACCATTTTGCGCCGCCACGACGCAGCTGTTCTGTTTATTGACCGGGATGCGGCGGGCCTCATCGAGGACAAATAGGCTGTAAACAGTGGAAGGCCAGCAGAGCGCGGGATGTACTAGGCGTCTCTGATGCAAAGCTCAATAGATCAAGAAGGTTATAAGAAAATGTGGACAGGTACGAACAGTAAGGACGTAAAAATACAGAATCGGCTTCTGGTCAGGAATCTCATCCGGAGATTTGGCCCGATTGCCCGCTATGAGATCGCGCAGGAAACCGGCCTCACCCCATCTACGGTTACCGTTATAACGGCGGAGCTTTTGGAAGCCGGTGTGATCAGGGAAGCAGGTCACGGTGAATCCACAGGCGGGCGGCGGCCGGTGCTTTTGGAGCTCAACCCCACCGCTGCCCATGTTTTCACGGTGCAGCTGCAGCGGGGTGAGGCGACTGCCGCTATGTTTGGCATAACCTGCAACAGCTTGGCAGAGCACACCTACCATCTAGATACTGACACTCCAGATGAGGTAGTAGAGACCATCGGACTGTGCTTTGAACAACTGGTTAGGGAGGCTGACATCGATCCCGATACCGTGCTCTGGTGCGGTGTGGCTTGTCCAGGGTTAGTGTCTTCTGACCGGGGAGTCGTCGAGCGGTCTTCAAACCTAGGCTGGCTGAAGGTCCCGCTGGGCGAAATGATCGGAAGACGGCTGGGCGGGATGCCGGTCCATGTCGAGAACATCTCCAATGCGGCTGCTTTGGCAGAGAAGGAATACGGCCTCGGTAGGGGCTACAGTGACCTGGTTTTTGTCAATCTGTCGGTGGGCGTCAGTGCCGGGATCTTGGTAAATGGTGAGATTTACGGCGGAGTTCAAGGCTATGCCGGTGAGATCGGCCATGTCAGCTATATTCCAGAGAACGGGCCTCGGTGTGCATGCGGGCGCAGAGGCTGTTTTGAAGCAGTCTGCAGCGCCAGGGCAGTACTGGAGAGAATCAAAGCGGCAGTCGGCGAGGAGGAATTCGCCCAGTACGGCCTGTCAAAGGACACAGTGAAGCTGAGGGAACTCCTTAACTCACCCTTGGTGAAGTCCGAAGCAGTGCAGAGGGTAGTTGAGGAAACCGGCCATGCTGTAGGCATCTTGGTGGCCAATTTGGTCAATCTCTTAAATCCAAGAATCATCATCCTCGGCGGTGAGCTGTCGGCCTTTGGCGCCCCGCTGCTGCGGAAGGTAGAAGAAGAAGTCAAGCTGCGGTCTTTGGAAGAGCTGCATAAGAGCTCAAGTATCCAGCTGTCCAATCTCCGGGGAGCCGGCCCCCTGCTGGGGGCATATGCCCTAGCCTTGGAAAAGGTGTTTTCCCTGGAGGAATGGGCTGCCAATGCAGCAGTGCGGGTATAGCTGCTGGGGCTACAAGAGAGCCAAGTGCGGCTGTAAGAATGCGGCAGCCATTGAGAGCCCCCTGGGATCAGGGATGGGAGCAATACCGGGATCTGCCAGCATCGACAAGACGCAGTCCTTGCTTGGGAAGTAGAAAGGGAGGTTTCGATACATGCCAACGAAAGCTGGTAAGGTAGGAATCGGAATTGTGGGATCAAAGTTTGCCGGTGAACTCCATGCCACCGCTTACTCCCGCTGTGCAGACGCTGAGATTGTAGCGGCCTGCTCTAACCGGCCTGATGAGCTGGAGGAGTTTACAACCCGCTTCGGCATCAACAAATCTTATTCGGATTACCACGAAATGATGAAAGACCCGGAGATAGACATTGTCAGCATCTGTGTGCCCAACTTCCTGCACCATGCTGTTGCCATGGCAGCCTGTGAAGCCGGCAAGCATGTCGTGTGTGAAAAGCCTTTGGCTACCACCATGGAGCATGCCCGGGAGATGGTAGAAGCCTTTGACAAGAAAGGCCTCAAACTGATGTATGCAGAGGATTGGAACTTTGCTCCGGCCCTGGTGAGGGCTAAGGAGATCGTGGATGAAGGGGCTATTGGCCGCATTCTGTATATCCGTGCCAAGGAGTCCCATAATGGTTCCCATTCGCCCTTTGCCCAGACCTTGGATTACTGCGGCGGAGGGGCCCTGCTGCACCTCGGCTGCCATCCTGCTTCCTTTGTCCGCTATATCACCGGGCAGGAAGTAGTGGAAGTAGTAGCATCAATTACCGAAGGCTTTGAGAAGAACCTGGTCCACCACGGCCTAGAGGGAGAAGATTTCGGTGTTGCCCTGTTGACCCTGGCTGATGGAACCCGGGCCGTCATCGAAGGCAACTATGTGACCCAGGGCGGCATGGACGATTGTGTGGAGATATACGGTACCGAGGGTGTCGTCAAGGTAGATTTGACCTTTGGATCGCCGTTATCAGTCTACAGCTCACGGGGCTATTCCTATGTGCTGGAGAAGGCAGATCTGTCGACAGGATGGACCAAGCCGGCTATCGATGAGTTCTACTCGCTGGGTTATGAGACAGAGCTGGCTGCCTTCGTTCGCTGCGTCAAAGAAGATCTGCCGGTGCCGGAGGGCGCCCGGGGCATCGATGGCCTGGCGACCTTGGCCATTGTCAAAGCTGCCTATCAGTCAGCGGCAGAAGGACGCCCGGTAGACCCCAGAGAATTATGGTGAGACGGGAGGCTAATTTTATGTTTAAAGAGATTGAATTTGCTGGGTTGAAATTCAAGAATCCCTTTGTAGTAGCATCGGGCCCGCCGGGAGCCACTGTGGAGCGCCTGGTAAAGGCTGAAGATGCCGGTGCTGCAGGCGTATCGGTGAAGCTGACCTTCACTAAGCAGCCCTTCTATGGACGGCTGCGGATGTACTCTAACCCGGGGGATGCTTCCATCGTTTGCCATGACCGGCGGCTGGATATGGAAGAAGGCTTTGAGCTGGTTCGCAAGGGTAAGGAACGGACCGATCTGAAGCTATTGGCTAATATCACCCATCCATCAGAGGACCTGGAAGGCTGGCAGACCCTGGCCAAAGGGTATGAAGAGGCTGGTGCCGATGCCATTGAGATGAATCTCATTTGCCCCAATATCACCTTTTCTGAGCGGCGCATGGGCCAAGGTACAGACAAGTCCCATGGAGCAGTGATCGGGCAGCACCCAGAGATCATCGAGCGGGTGGTGGGGGCTGTATGTGAAGCTGTTAATATCCCGGTAGTGGTCAAACTCACTCCGAATGTGAATGATATCACAGTAACGGCCAAGGCCGCCGAAAAGGCTGGAGCTTCCGGTATTGTGATGGCAGGCGGCCAGTCGGGACTGCCCCGGGTGGACCTCTATGACGGCGGCAGGCCCCTGGGAGCCTACTGTGCCGATGGCTATTCCTTTGGAAGCATGGGAGGCCCCGGCATCATCTATCAGTCCTTTGCCCTCACAGCTCAGCTCGCCCGGGCTTTGAAAGTACCGGTGATGGCGGGCGGCGGCTTGACCACATGGGAAGATGGGATCAACTTCATGATGTGGGGGGCCACTCTCGTGACTGCTTGTACAGTCATGATGTGGGAAGGCTTCGGCGTAATCAAGGATATTGTAGATGGCATGGAGCGTTATATGAACGATTCCGGCTACAGCTCTTGGCAGGATATTATCGGGTTGTCTCTCCCGTATTTGAAACCAGCAAGAGAACTACAGCTTGTACCTGGAAAGGCGGTGATCGATGAGGATATATGCACACAATGTCTCAAGTGTGTAGGCTTAGCACACTGTGACGCCATTGTTGAAGTTGATGGTATGCCTGTTGTCATACCGGAAGAATGTGTAGCTTGTGGTATCTGTGTTGGAGTCTGCCCAGTAGGGGCGATCTCCATAGTGGAGTGCTGAAGGCGAAAAAACGCCAAGGCCTTCATGTCCATAGCAGATTGTGCGGAATGTATCTATCTTAGAAAAGAGGAGATGGAGAAATGAAGCGGTTTGCGGTAATTCTAGCAATCTTGCTCGTGGCTTTTGGTTCAATAGCCCATGCCAATGAGCCTATCGTGATCGGATTTATCACTGCCCTTACGGGATCCACCAGCTTGTGGGGTACGCAGGAAGCCAATGGTGCCATGCTGCGGGCAGAAGAGATCAATGCTGCTGGCGGAGTGCTGGGCAGGCCCCTGAAGCTGATTGTGTACGACCATAAGGGAAGCCCGCAAGAGGGAGTCTTGGCTTATCGCCGTCTCGTTGAC
This sequence comes from Clostridiales bacterium DTU087, assembly GCA_001513495.1. Taxonomy (GTDB): domain Bacteria; phylum Bacillota; class Limnochordia; order DTU087; family DTU087; genus DTU087. The sequence continues at coordinate 5,885 of LFTN01000057.1, read as the reverse complement.
GAAGACAAGGCAGTGGCAGTGCTGGGTACCCACTTTTCCAACATCAGCCTTGCCATCGCCCCGGTAGCAGAACAGAAGAAGGTTCCAGTCTTGGGACAGGCAGTAGAGCCCAAGGTAACCATTCCTGCTCCTGGGAAGCTGAACAAGTATCACTTCCTGGCTCAGCCCAGCTGTATTGAGCAGGGACAGATGATGGCCAGGTTTGCCTTTGAGGAGCTCGGCGCCCGCAAGGCTGCCGTATTGGCTGACAAGTCCAACTCCTACTCCATTTCACAGGCGGAGCACTTTGCTGAGTATTTCAAGCGCCGCGGTGGAGAAGTCACTGATTTCGTAGAGTACGCAGCTGGCACCGTGGATTACCGGGCACACCTCACCCAGATCAAGGCAGGCAGCCCAGAGGTTATTTTCCTGCCCCAGTATGCACAGCCCGGCGGCATGCAGGTGAAGCAGGCCAAGGAATTGGGTATTGAAGCCACTTTCCTAGGTTCCAACAGCTTGTCTGACCCGCCATTCGTAGCTGCTGCCGGCGGTGCGGAGAACGTGGCAGGTTTGTACTTCCTGTTCAACGTCAACTGGTCAGAGCCGAAATTCGAGGCGTTCATCAATAACTACGAGGCCAAGTATGGCGAGAAGCCTGTGACCTACCACAGCCTGTTCGGTTATGATGATGTCACCCTGATCTGCGAAGCCATCAAGAACGCTGGCGCAGCTGAGCCTGAAGCAATCCGGACAGCCATCGAAGGCTTGACCGATGTGCCCATCATGCTGGGTGACGGCAAGTTCACCATGGATGCAGAGACCCACAGGACCCGGAATATGCCGTCCTGGATTATGCAGTGGAACGAAGCTGGGGAGATTGTTCCTGTACAGCTGGTATATCCTCCCGCAGACTGAGACTGAAGTGGATAGTGGAATTCCTGGGGCCGGTGAACCCGGCCCCAGACAAAGGCAGGGAATGCACTTATGTTTGTTCAGCAACTGGTAAACGGTATCTCGCTTGGCTCCATGTATGCACTGTTGGCAGTTGGCTTTGCCATCGTGTACAACATTTTGGGGATTGTCAACTTCTCCCATGGAGCCACAATTGCATTGGGTGCTTACTGTGCTTATTGGCTTTCCACTTACTTGCGGCTGCCCCTGGAGCTGTCTATGGTGTTGTCTGTAACCATAGCCGGACTGGTCAGTGCCTTGATCGAGAGAATCACGCTCCACCCGCTGCGCCGCAAAGGACAGCCCCAGATCTTCTTTTTCATTGCCTCATTGACTGTATTTAACCTCGTAACCGCCATCATCATTTATGTTTCCAAAGCCAACATCACATCCTACCCTAGGACTTTGATTTATGGAAGCATAAGGATGGCAAATGTGATTGTTCCCAAACTAGATGTTCTCATGTTGGGAATAGCTGTCTTATCTTTGCTGGCGTTATCTGCGGTACTTTATAAAACGAAAATCGGGCTGGCGATCCGCTGCTGCTCCTATGACAGCCGAGCCGCGCAGCTGATGGGGATTAACCCTGACCTGGTGATCGGCACTACCTTCCTGTTGGCCGGCCTTCTAGGAGGCATCGGCGGTGCCCTGTTGGGTGCAAAATACGCTGTCTATCCCGAGCTCGGCGACATGGTGTACAGGGCCTTTTTCGCGTGTATGGTGGGAGGCCTGGGGAGCCTCACGGGAGCCATCTTTGGAGGCCTTTTGATCGGCCTGATTGAAACGATCTCCAATGCTTATATCAACGCAGCCATCAGCCCAGCGATTACCTTTGGCCTCTTGGTTGTCATACTGCTTGTGAGACCGCAGGGTATTGCCGGCAAGCTGGTCGAGGACAAGATATAGGAGGTGAGCTGAGTGTCGTTCTATGAGAGTGTATTTGTCAATGTCGGGATCATGATCATCATTGCACAAGGAGTATACGTGATAACTGGACTCACCGGACTGTTTTCCCTCGGCCAATCATCCTTCGTAGCTGTGGGTGCATATACAGCTGGATTCTTAGCAACCCGGTTTGAAATGCATCCGCTTCTGTGTATCTTAGCCGGCATAGTGGTGTCTATACTGGTGAGCTTTATTATCGGTATTCCTAGCCTGCGGCTGCGGCACGTCTACTTCTCCCTGGCCACTATCGCCTACTGTTATGCACTGCAGGCCATCCTGACCGTTTCCGAGACCTTTGGAGGCTCCATCGGCTTAGTTGGGGTTCCTGTCGTCACCCGCTGGTGGCATGTAGTGCTGGGGGTAGTTGCTACAGTATGGATAGTCAGGAATTTCAAGCTGTCCCGGTTCGGCTTGGCATGCCTGTCTGTGCGGACCGATGAACTGGCGGCTAGAACCTATGGTATCCAGACATTTGTCAGCAAGCAGATTGCCTTTTCGCTGGCATCGGCAATCTCCGGGTTGGCAGGCGGCCTCTTGGCCTTCAACTTAGGATACCTATCCCCAGATATGTTCACTGTACCGGTCTCCTCGGAGTACTTGATCATGGTATTCTTCGGCGGCCTCTACAGCCAGACCGGTGCCGTGCTGGGAGCTGCGGCGCTTACTGTATTGATGGAGCTTTTGCGGACCACGGCGGCCTGGCGGATGATCGCTTACTCCACCATTATTTTGATCATCATCTTGGTTAGGCCTAATGGGTTGTTCGGTACTTGGGAGTTCAGCCTTGATTCATTGAATCCTCGGCGGCGGGCCAAACATGGACTGGCAAAGGGAGGTGAAGGGGTATGAACACCTCAACTGATACCATGTTGGAGGTCAAAGACCTATCCAAACAATTCGGGGGCCTCGTGGCAGTCGACCATATGTGTTTCAGTGTAGATCCACAGCAAATTGTGGGGATTATCGGGCCCAATGGAGCTGGAAAGACGACTGTCTTCAACTTGATCAGCGGGATTATACCTCCAACCAGCGGCAAGATCTTGTTAGACGGCAACTGCATTACCTCACAGTCTTGCCACCAAGTGGCTATGCTGGGCATGAGGAGGACATTTCAAGAGATCCACCTCTTCCGGGGCTTGACGGTGCTCCAGAATGTCAAGTCCGCAGCCTACCGGCAGATGGATTACTCCCTAGTCGATGCCCTGCTGTGGAGCAGGAGGCTGAGGAGCGAAGAGCGGGCCATTACGGAACTTGCTATGGAGCTTTTGGATCGGTTTGATCTTGCCGGGACTGCCCACGAGCGTGCCGATAGCCTGCCCTATGGTATGCAGAAGCGCCTGGAGATCGTTAAAGCCATTGTGTCAAGCCCGAAAGTGCTGCTCTTAGACGAGCCGGCTGCAGGCCTAAATCCCGGGGAGACCATTGAACTCATGGAGCTGATTCACAAGATCCGGGAGGAAATGGACATGACCATCCTGATCATTGAACATTCCATGGAGGTCATCGAGGGGATCTGTGACAACGTAATTGTGATGAATTTCGGCAAGAAGCTAGCCGAAGGCTCCTGGGAAGAGGTCCAAACCAATGAAGAAGTAATTCGCTGCTATCTGGGGGTGGACTAGGTGCTGAAAGTTGAAAACATGCATGTCTCCTATGGAGCTGTCAAGGCTTTGCACGGCATCAGCGTAGATGTGCCGGCAGGGAAGATTGTCGCCTTGGTCGGAGCCAATGGTGCCGGCAAGACCAGCTTGCTGTCGGCCATATCCGGCCTGGTGCCCTACGAAGGTACAGTCACCTATGCCGGAGAGCCTCTGCCAAAGCGGAGCCATGAAATAGTAGCCAAAGGATTAGTCCATGTACCTGAGGGGCGCCGTATCTTTGCCAACCTCACGGTTTATGAGAATCTCATGGCTGGTGCCTATACGAAATGGGAGAAGAACGGGATCCAGGAAAACCTGGACAGGGTCTATCAACTGTTTCCTAGGCTCAAAGACCGTGCCAGCCAGTATGCCGGGACTCTCTCGGGAGGAGAGCGGCAGATGCTGGCTATTGGGCGGGCACTGATGAGCCGGCCCCGCATGCTGCTGGTAGATGAGCCTTCCTTGGGGCTAGCCCCGCTTTTGGTCAGTCAGGTTCTGGATTTGATTGTCCAAGTCAATCAGCAGGGTGTGACCATTCTGCTGGTCGACCAGAATGCCCGCAAGTCTTTGCAGATCGCTGACTATGCCTACGTCCTCCAGCAAGGGCGAATCGTCAAAGAGGGCCCCGGTCAAGAGCTCCTCAATGACGAGGCAGTACAGATTGCTTACCTTGGAGGCAGGAAAAAGCAGTCAGATAATGGTGCGGATCCACCAACAGGGAGGGAAGATGACTGTTGAACATCACGACCCGTATGAGCAGACCCGATGAAAGTGCCATTATCCATGAAGTTATCGACACAGCCAGGTGGGGGATCACCTTGGAATGTGTTGAGTTGGTGCTGTCCCTCGATCCCCAAGGATATATTCTCGGCTTCGATGAAACCGGCCGCGCCCTGGGAGTAGGATTTGGCCTGGGGTTTGAACAAACGGGTTGGCTGGGTCACCTTGTGGTAAGGCCCGAGACCCGGGGCCTGGGCCTGGGCACCCGCTTGTTCACAGAGCTGTTGGAAAAGCTGAAGCAAGCCGGCAGATGGCCTATCTATCTGACTGCCACCGAGATGGGAGCACCGCTCTATGCCAAGTTCGGCTTTGTCTTGGACGGCGGCTTAACCCGGTGGGAGATTCCAGATGGAGGCCGAATCAAAGTCGACAGCAGCTGGGCCCAACATCCAGACATCCAAGTCACTGGGATCACGGAAGCTGATTTGCCGGAAATCGCTGCATTCGATGCCCTGCGCTTCGGCGATGACCGGGGTGACCTCCTGGCCTCATTTTATCGATTGTATCCAGGGGATGCACGGTTGGCCCGGCGGTCAGACGGTGAGCTAGCCGGATATGTCCTGGGGGGAACCTTGGGCTTGGGGCCCTTTGTGGCTGAAGCCGATGCTGCAGGGCCGCTGTTTGCTGAGGCGCTGACCATGCCCCTGGAAGGCAGGCCCCGCCGGACTTTTACCTTCATGGATGCCAATCAGCTGGCTCAAGAGCTTTGCCAAAAGGCAGGCCTTATCTCTACCAGGACATGGGTGCGGATGATACTAGGAGAAGGCTGTCAGCCCAAGGATGAGCAGATCTTCAATATGTCAGTGGCACACGGCTGATCTATCCATTGGCCAAGTTGATTAACAAGGAGGCAGAATTCATGATCGACTTCGGTGGACTAAAGCTGAGAAACCCTGTAGTAATCGCCTCGGGACCGGTTAGTGCAACTATTGAACAGTTGGAGGCTGCGGATCGGGCAGGTGCTGCTGCGGCTAGTATCAAGCAGGTGATGACTCGACAGACGTTTCGGGGCAACCTGCGGGCTTATTCTGTGCCAGACCATGTGATGATCTTCCCCATCGACAGAAGGTTAGATGTAGAAGAAGGCCTAGAGCTGGTCAGAGAAGCCAAACGGCGGAAGCTGGAAATGGCCATCATCGTCAATTTGTCCTCCCAGGAGCCTGAGATTGAAGAATACGGCCGCCTGGCCCGCAAGTTTGAAGAGGCTGGAGCTGATGCCATCGAAATCAATCTGTGCTGCCCCAACTTCAGCTTGACGAAAAGGCAAATAGGAAAAGCCATAACCGAAGATGATATTGAGACCGGTGCCGTCACGGGGCAAAACCCCCGGCTGGCAGCAGAGATAACCAAGTGGGTTAAGGATAGTGTAGACATTCCGGTCATCCCCAAACTCACTCCCACAGCCCTTGACCCCGGTCTGGTGGCAGAGCAGTGCGAGCAAGCTGGAGCTGACGGCTTCTCCGTTGTGGGGGGGCCCAGCCTAGGCGCGCCTCCCATAGATATCTACGATGAGGGACGGCCGGTATATCCGCTGATGGAGCGGGCAGCCTTTGGCGCGATGACCGGTTCGATCATCCGCTACGCGACTTT
>LFTN01000109.1 GCA_001513495.1 Clostridiales bacterium DTU087 | reverse complement strand
ACTGCTGCCTCCCGTAGGAGTCTGGGCCGTGTCTCAGTCCCAGTGTGGCCGTACACCCTCTCAGGCCGGCTATCCATCGTCGCCTTGGTAAGCCGTTACCTTACCAACTAGCTAATGGAACGCGGGCCCATCCCAAAGCGCTATCGCCTTTGTTACCAAAACCATGCGGCTTTGGTAACACATCCGGTATTAGCAGCGGTTTCCCGCTGTTATCCCGGTCTTTGGGGCAGGTTGCCCACGCGTTACTCACCCGTTCGCCGCTCAGTCAAATCAGCTTCACTCCGAAGAGCTCCACTAATCTGCTTCGCTCGACTTGCATGTATTAGGCACGCCGCCAGCGTTCGTCCTGAGCCAGGATCAAACTCTCCGTTAAAGATTATCCAAATCCCTGACGGGATTCGATTCTGGCTAATTAATTCTTGACGCACAAGCTTTCTGTACGCTGTCTAGTTTTCAAGGTTCAAGGTTCCCCGCCGGACTCAACCATCCGGCAAGTTCTTATTATACTAGCCTCTTCTTAACCTGTCAACACCATTTTCTTACTTGCGGTGTCCCGCTGATGAATTTCCCCTCGGGCAACAGGCCTGTCGGCACTGTTCACTGCCCCAAGGCTTCCATCCACCAGCCAATCTAATGTTAAGAATCTGTTGCCGCCCCTGCGGCTTTTTGATAATACCACGCCGCTCCGCACATTGTCAAGCCCCGTCGCTAATCTATCCGGGGCCGCATATGGGGGAAGAGCAGTACGTCCCGAATGGACGGCGAGTTTGTCAACAGCATCACCAGACGATCAATGCCAATTCCCAATCCGCCTGCCGGAGGCATGCCGTGTTCCAATGCTGTAATATAGTCTTCATCCATCATGTGGGCCTCATCATCACCGGCTTGCCGCTGTTCCACCTGCTGCCTGAAGCGCTCCCTTTGATCGATGGGATCGTTTAGTTCACTAAACCCATTGGCCATTTCCCATCCGACAATAAAGGGTTCAAACCGCTCTGTCACCGCCGGATTATCAGCTTTGCGCTTCGCCAGTGGGGAGATCTCCACTGGATGTTCTGTGATGAACACAGGGCCTATAAGCTCCGGCTCCACAAAGGTGTCGAACAGTTCGTTGATGACCTGGGCTTTGCCTGCCCCGGCGGGCAGTTCCACACCCCGCTCCTCAGCCAGCTTCACAGCTTCCTCATCGCTGACTCCCTCGAGATCCACCCCTGCGTACTTCCTGATCGCATCCAGCATGGTCAGGCGAGGCCAGGGCGGAGCAAGATCGATAACCCTCCCTTGGAACTCCACTGTGGTTGTACCCTTTACCACCACAGCCACGTGGGCAAACAACTCCTCGGTAAGGGCCATCATGGTGTCAGCGTCTCCATAGGCCTCATACACTTCCACCATGGTGTATTCCGGATTGTGCTTGGTGGAGATACCCTCATTACGAAAATTCTTGCCCAGCTCGAAAACCTTCTCCAGCCCGCCGACCAGCAGCCTCTTCAGATAGAGCTCAGGGGCAATCCGCATATACAGATCCATATCGAGGGCATTGTGGTGGGTTATGAAGGGCCTGGCGTTGGCACCTCCGGGAATGACATTTAGCATCGGCGTCTCTACTTCGAGATAGCCCCGGGCCAACAAGAAGTCTCTGATCCCCTGAATGATCTTGCTGCGGGTAATAAACACTTCTCTTACCTCGGGATTGGCGATCAAGTCCAGATAGCGCATCCGGTAGCGCAAGTCAACATCCTTCAGGCCGTGCCATTTCTCAGGGAGAGGCCGCAGTGCCTTGCTCAATAGGCAGAATTCCTTGATTTCTACACTGATCTCACCCATGCGGGTTCGGAAGACAGTGCCCCTGACGCCGATAATATCGCCCAGGTCCAGCCTCTGATACTGCCTGTAGAGCTCCTCACCAACAGTATTGATCTTAATGAACAGCTGAATGGTGCCCGATCCATCCAAAAGGTCGGCAAAACTCGCCTTGCCGTGACCTCTCACGGCAGTTACTCTCCCAGCGATAGATACTGTCTGCCCTTCCAGCGCTTCGAACTGGGACCGGATCTCCTCAGCCGTATGGGTTCGGTCAAATCTCCGGCCAAATGGGTCAATACCCTCTGACCGCCATTCCTGCAGTTTCTGCCTCCGAACCAGCATTTGGTCATTAAGTTCTTCCAAGCTCTCAGCAGCCCCTTCTCCCAGAATAGTCAACGGCCTTCCCCCTCCCCGCGCGTCAATCTGCCCTTTCCCGAGGTTCACCCCGATGGGAAAATACCGGCATATCCTTCTCCACCATACCTGTCTGCTTACTGCGTACCGTTAATCGCCATGACCTGGTACCGAACGATGCCGGCAGGCACTTCCACTTCTATAATGTCCCCAGGCTTCTTTCCAATTAACGCTTCACCCACCGGCGACTCGTCTGAAATCTTAGCCTCTCCAGGGTCAGCTTCAGCAGAACTGACTATCATATACTCAAACTCATCTTGATACTCAAGATCCTTGAGCTTCACCCTGGTGCCCAGCCCAACTACCTCTGATTGGATATCATCCTCGCTGATCAGCCGGGCATTGCGCAGCATCTTTTCCAACTTCACAATCCGGCTTTCAACAAACGCCTGCTCATTCTTGGCGTCATCATACTCGGAATTCTCTGAGATATCTCCAAAGGCTAAAGCTTGTTTGATCCTGTCTGCAACTTCCCGCCGTTTGACCGTCTTCAGATGCTCCAGTTCATCCTCCAGCCTACTCAAGCCTTCTTTGGTCAAGAGAACCTCTTTTTCTGACATACAGCTCTCTCCCTCGTCCGTGCTAACTTAGAACACCGGGCAGCCAAATCAAAACTTAATATTTGTGCTGCCCTATACTTTTATACTGACTGATAACCCCGGCTCCCATCCAGGACAGTCGTTTAGTTCTAAGCCAACTGCGCACCATAGTACCCGGCTAATTGCTGCCGGGTACTTAAGTGTCAATCAGGCGGTCAACCACCCTGACCCCTGCATTGCGGCTCCTATTATAGCCAGTGATCCAGGTGATGTCAACCCGTGCTGGATTTGGATAAACCCGCCGAAGAAAGTCACATGCCTTTCGCGGCAACCCCCCTGCTGGCCCTGTCGGCATTTTCTTTGACCCGCTGAATCCACTCCCTGCTGACAGCTCGCTCAAAGCTGCGGAGCCCAGCCAGCCGAAAGCCGTTGCGGGCAGCCAACCGGCTAATCTCATCTATCTGTGCCACTGACAGATCCCGGCCCAATGTAAAATTCTCGTATCGGCCCTCAAGGGCTAGAATCATCGTCTCAGCCATGCAGGCATAGGCGGTCTTGGCCGGAAAGCCGAAATCCATACCGAAGTCGACATCTCCCGGCACCTCCACTACACCGCCTTCAAAGACTAATACGTCCTGGCGGACATCTGCTACCCGGCGGGAGACATTCCGGGGCCTGGCAACGTCACAAATTATTGCTCCCGGCTTCAGCCATTCCGGCTCCACCACGGCGCCTGTAGCGCTGGTAACAGCCACAATTATGTCTGCCCCGCGGCAAGCCGCAGCCAAGTCAATGGTCACTTGAGGCCGCAAGCCGGCCTCTGCCTCAATCCTGGACGCCAGTTCTTCCAGCCTGTCTAGGGAACGGGCTGCCATTGTCATGTTGCCCGCGTCCCGTGCCAGTATCCGGGCACATGCAGAACCGATGGAGCCGGTGGCACCTAGGACGGTAACCGACGCATCAGCAATGGAAACATCCATTAAATCGGCGGCATAGCGTATCCCTTCCAAAGCCGTCGCGACAGTGTAGCTGTTGCCAGTGGTCACTGCGATGCCGACATTCTCAGCTACCGTCACACCTGCATCGCCAACCACCGCCGTAAAGGCGCCCAGGCCTACAATCCCAGCACCGAGCTGCTCCGCTTTTCTTGCCGACTTGATGATCTTATCCAATACATCTTGCTCCGGCAGCTCCATCATCTGCTTGGAGGTCAACAGACAGCCGATGAACCATCCCTCTGCCTCCGTGCCCTGGAGGGAACGGACACCTTTAATGTGGGATGCCTTGATGGGCGGGCTATGCCTAAGCAGGCTCTCAAGCCAGGACGCCGGCATCCGCTGGGCTGAAGGGAATTTGCGAGCAACATCTTCAATCTCAAGTGGGTGGATAATGAATGCGAACCGTTCCAAAAAATATCACCTCATCGGTTGTCTATTGAACCTTTTTTAACAACGGGTACTGGCCTGTAAGTACTCCACTCGGGGAGTGAAGTTGAGGGCATCCAGCATGGCTAGATAATCCTCCGGCATGATCTCCTCCGGCCGCTTGCCCATCAATGCCACCAGCACCGCTTCCATCACGTTGGTACCAAAGGAACGCCCACAGAGATTCGGTGTCGAGGTGATCAGCATCTCTACACCCCTGCGCCTCAATCCGGTGACATCATCCTCGGTAACGGTATTGGTCACAATTATCTTCCCTCGCAGATCCTCCGGCATATGCCTGCTGATAAACAGGTAGTCCCCGGCAATGATATCTGCCCAGTGGTAGTATCTGGAGTACTTGACCTTGGACTGCTCCTGCTTGCTGCCGGTAGGATACAGTACCTCAAAGGGAAGCCGCACAGCAACAGGAGCTGCAACCCGGGCTACCGCAGCAAGGGTTCTCAGATTGTGCAAGGGGATTGGTATCCCCAGCCCAAACATCAGATCTCCAATCACCATGTCACATCCAGCCAAGGCAAAGGCCTCTGCCATGCCAAAACGATCCACTGCAGCCACCATCAGCAGACGGCGTCCCTTCAGCTCTAGCTGCATCTTTTCCTGCAGGAAATCTACGACCTTTCGCTCTAGGGTGTTTTTGAGCCCCGAGCCGTCAACCAAAGGGGTTCGCTCCGCCGCCGAGGAAAAGCGCTTAGAGTCCCGAATAGTATACCGACGATTTCCCGCATAGATGTACATATCCATGCCGCCGAGGCCGAAAGCATCCACTTTGCCGTCCAGCTGGCGGATCAGTTCCACAGCCTTATCCATATCGCCATCGGTACCAATACGTTCAATGAGAAACCTCTCACCCAAGATCTCCAGCTCTGCTCGATGATCCCGTTTAGAGGAACCAATGCTGATACTCACTACATGCTTCACAGTAGCGCCTCCATCGGAAAGAGAATTGTTCCAAGACACAGGGCTGACTGCCCTTTAGGTGCTCAAAGAGCGAATTAAGGCTCGAAACTCTGTCGGATCCACATACTTATCTTCACGGATTGGCGATTTTCCCAGTTCGATACCTAGTACAGTCTCTGGGGCCAGCATGGCCTCCACCAGCTTAATCCGCATATCGGAACCGAGAAAGATGATGGTATCAAAATCCCGCAGCCGAGAGAAGAGGACCATCAATTCGTTGGCCAGCTTGGCCCCGCTGCGATCCTCGGCAAATTGCCAGCGTTCCTCATTAGTCATCACCCATACAAAATCCACGCCTTCTTCCTGGGCAATACCCTCAATCTCTTCCTTATTGCCGATGGGAAAGCCAATTACCGCTATGCGCTCCCCTTTGCGAACCTCCCCGAGGCCCTCCATTCTGGAAATAAAGGTACGGTCAACCCCGATCTGTTCGGCAACTTCCTGCTGAGACTGCCCTTGGGAGCGCAGCTCTAGGATTTGGTCCACCACCCTATGAATTCGGCTGGTACTGACAAGCTTCTCCCCAATCCGCATCAGGCCCACGCTACCAACCACCTTCGGCGGCAGTAGGTCTGCCGCTGCATTGTGCACAGTTTTGTGCTCAGTCCCATATTACCAAACCGAACCATCCGGTGCAAGGGTACAAGACACAAAAAAAGCGATCGCCCCGCAGGAGGCGAATCGCCATGTAATACCGCCCTATAGTCTTGACTATCTACAGGGGTTCAACCGTGCTCATGTGCCTATTAGCTTAGCCTCATTAATCTGAACCTGCCGACAGGATAGACTCAATCCCCTGCCGCAGCCTCGCTTCGGTCATTGCGCCAATCACCATATCTCGAATGACTCCGTCACTGTCAATGAAAAATGATGTCGGCAGCCCCCGGACAGCATAGCGGTTGCCTGCGGCTCCGGTGGAATCCAGGTATGCCGGTACCGTCCATCCTTCTGCTTCAAAGTAAGCAGTAACCGTCTCCCTGCTTTCCCCAATGTCGACGATCATAAAATTGACTTCGTCGCCAACCTCTTCATACAGAGATTCAATATGCGGCATTTCCACCCTGCAAAAATAGCACCAAGTGGCAAAGAAGTTGATGAAGATGGGAGTACCCAGCTGCTCCCCCAAGGTGACCTCAGTGCCCGTCAGTGTCTTGACCGTGATATCAGGGGCCCTATAGCCAACCCTTGGAACGGCACTTCCCACACTGGCGGCTGCCGGCTCTCCTGCAGCGTTTAGAACCACCACCGCTGCAAGAAGCACTGCGAAGCACAGGGATTTTGTCAATGTCCCTAGTCCGGCAGTATTCCATCTCCTATGTCTGTGCATCATGTCATCCCTCCGCCCTCTTGCCGCAATCTATCCTCCAGTGACTCTCATCTTCCATCCGCCAGCGGACTAGATCTCAGATCACTAGGACAGCGGCTGCCCCATATATATCCCTGCATCTTCTCCACCTAAACCCTTATGTCTTTTCCATATAGAGGCAACCTTCTAAGAGCCGGCGGACCTCCTCAACGGTCTCAGCCGTATTGAGCTCTTGGCGAATGGCCGCCGCCTGGGGAAATCCCTTGGTGTACCAAGCAAGCTGTGACCGCATCTTCCGCACCCCAGCCGGCTCACCCACCGCCCGGACTTCCTCCTCTAGATGTGCCAAGGCTAGCTCCAACCTTTCTCTGAGGCTCGGCCTGGGCAAGTATTCACCGCAGCGCAGGAAGTTGTGGACCTCCCGGAAGATCCAAGGGTTCCCTAAAGCCGCCCGCCCGATCATCACCCCATCGCAGCCGGTCTGCTGCAGCATCCTGAGGGCGGCATCGGGGGAATCCACATCTCCGTTGCCCCAAACCGGCACATCTACAACAGCCTTGACTGCTGCTATACTCTCCCAATCGGCCTCGCCTCGGTAGAACTGCTCCCGATAACGCCCATGGATAGTGAAGGCTTGGGCACCAGCCGCGGCCAACAGCGGCGCTAGGTCAGCAGCGGAGGGCGAAGCCTCATCCCACCCCCGGCGCAGTTTAACAGTGACTGGACAGGGGACATTTTCGGCGACGCTCTCCACCACCCGGGCCGCCAAGTCTGGATCCAGCATTAGGGCTGCCCCATCCCCATTCTTTACAATCTTCGGGGTGGGGCAGCCCATATTGATGTCAATGAGATCCGGTTCCAAGGCCGCTATCAACCGGGCAGCTTTGCCCATTACCTCCGGTTCAGAACCAAATAGCTGGAACGCGATGGGGCGCTCCTCCTCGCGGAAAGCCAACAGCTCTTGGCTGCGCTGGTTGTTGTGAAGGAGCCCCTTGCAGCTCACCATCTCTGTAACCACTAGGCCGGCCCCCATCTCCTTACAGATCCTCCGGAAGATGGAATTGGTCACGCCGGCCATTGGGGACAAAGCTACAGGATTATCTACAGCCACATCGCCTATCCTCATTACTGCCTTCATTCCAACCCCCCAGTAAGCAGAAAAGCAGGACTGTGCCCTGCTTTGCCTTTACAACCTAAATTTTCCTGTGCTCCTGTGCTTACTCTTCCGGCAAATTGTACTTTCTCCGGAACCGTTCTACGCGGCCACCGGCATCAACGAGCTTCTGCCTTTGTCCTGTATAGAATGGGTGGCACTGGGAACAGATTTCCACTCTGAGATCTTCCCGGGTGGAGCCAGTTTCAAAGCTGGCACCGCAGGCACAGGTTACTGTTGTCTGATGGTATTGTGGATGGATCTTCTCCTTCACGGCCTGTCACCTCTTTCCCCATTTGGTACTATAAACATCCCATATGCAGTCTGCACACCGTAGAATTATAACATGACTCTTGGGATGGACGCAAGCCGCCGTTGTACACCTGGTGCGCGAAATCCCTTCTTAGCCTGTGCCATTGCCTATCAAATCAGCATCATACATCAGCCAGGACCAATAATGCTAAGGCACGAGATACTTCTCAGGATTAACTGCTGTCCCTCGATAGCGGATCTCAAAATGCAGGTGAGGACCGGTTGAACGGCCGGTGTTGCCGCTGTAAGCGATGATCTGTCCGCGCTTTACAGTATCTCCTGCTTTAACTGCCAGCCGGGAGTTGTGCGCGTATCGAGTCTCTACCTTCTGACCATGATCGATGATGACAAGATTGCCGTATGAACCCCTGGCTCCGCTCCATGTCACCCGTCCATCTGCAGCAGCCCGCACCGGCGTGCCTATAGGGATGGCAATATCCAATCCATAGTGCATGCTGCCCCACCTAGAGCCGAACCTAGATGATATCCGGGCCCTAGCCGGCCAGTCGAAAGCTCTCCGCAGCTGGCCATTGGGTCCAATCAGCTGGTACCGCTGCGCAGCAACCGCTTGGGCGCCTGGAATCAACAGCTGCTGCCCTACCTTCAGGCTGCTGGGATCCGATAGGTTGTTGGCCTCAACGATATCTTGCGTCTTAACCTGATAAGCCCTGGCTATGCTCCAGACGCTGTCCCCAGTTCTTACCGTGTGGAGGGCTCCATCGATGCTCAAGATGGTCAGCTCTTGGCCAACCTGCAGCCGCTGGGGATCACTGATCCCGTTGGCCGCGACGATGGTATCTATATGGATTCCATAGATCTTGGCAATATCCCAGAGGGTTTGTCCCCGTGCAACTACATGGGTCAGCACAGCGGGCTTCTCCGGTTCGGGGGCTTCTTCCGCCGCTTGCTCCGCCTGCTGAGCGTTAGCTTCAACTCCGGCGGCGAGAGTGACGGCATCCACCGGCAACTCTTCACTAGTCTCCCCATCCCCAGCAGGTAATATATCAATCTCACCGAGAGAAACCGCGGGGCCACTATCGGAGCTTAGCACGGCAGCCAGCTCTTGGACGTCATTAGCCAGCAATGAAGCAAACTCCGCATCCTCTGGTTCCGGGCCGCCCTGATCAATTGCTCCCAGCAGGCTCTGGTTCCACGTAAACTGAACCGGAGCATCTGAGGTAAGCCTCGCAGCCTCGTCTGAGACTGTCAAAGCAACAAATATCATAAGTATTAAAAGGGTCCATCCCGGACGCCAGCGGCTGGTGCGATTGCCGTCCAATGCTACCCACTCCAATCCTATGGAATCATTTCGATATCTTCTTGCCCTCCAGGGCTAAATCCTTTTTTTGCTGAGAAATTCTTCTGTAGGTTTATTTTCCCAGCAGCAGCAGCCAATCCCGGCCTTTCCACCCACGGGCAATGCTGCGCCGGGCCTTAGGCTATGATGAACGGACATTCTCTGCAAATGTGGAGTTGATGACTAAATCTATCAACTCGGCATTGGATTTGGTGTGCATGATCCGGTCAATGAGAATATCTGTTGTCTCCGCGGTTCCCACCGAACTAAAAGCTTTGCGCAACAGCCACATCATCTCCATTTCCTGCTCTGTCAAGAGCAGTTCCTCTTTCCGGGTACCTGACCGGTAAATATCAATGGCCGGGAAGATGCGCCGTTCAGCGAGACGGCGGTCTAGATGGAGCTCCATATTGCCGGTGCCTTTGAACTCCTCATAGATAACGTCATCCATTCGTGAACCTGTTTCAATCAGGGTAGTAGCTATAATAGTGAGGCTGCCCCCCTCCTCCAGTTTGCGGGCGGAACCGAAAAACCGCTTGGGGCGATGCAGTGCAGCCGGATCGACGCCTCCAGACAGGGTGCGCCCGCTGGGCGGCACCACCAGATTGTGGGCCCGGGCCAAGCGGGTGATGCTGTCCAGCAAGATGACCACATCCTTGCCATGCTCCACCAAACGCCTTGCCCTCTCCAGTACCATATCTGCTACCCGGACGTGGTTATCGGGAGGCTCATCAAAGGTGGAGCTGACCACTTCGCCATCAACCGACCTCTGCATATCGGTAACTTCCTCCGGCCGTTCATCAATGAGGAGCACCATCAGCTCAACTTCCGGATGATTGTGGGTAACACTGTTGGCTATTTTCTTAAGAACCGTGGTCTTGCCGGCTTTCGGCGGCGCCACAATTAAGCCCCTTTGACCTTTTCCCAAAGGTGCTACAACATCTATTAATCTGGTTGCTGTATCTTCCTGGGAGACTTCTAGCCGCAGGCGCTCGCGGGGATAAATGGGAGTGAGGTCTTCGAAGTTGGGGCGGCTGATGGCCTTCTCAGGATCGACGGCGTTGACGGCCACCACCCTCAGGAGAGCGTAGTACCTTTCATTATCCTTGGGAGGCCTTATTTGTCCTAGGACCGAATCTCCGGTTCGCAGGTTGAATCTCCGGATCTGAGATGGTGAAACATATACATCTTCTCCACTGGGAGTATAGCCATCTACCCGCAGAAAACCGTAACCGTCAGGGAGGATCTCCAAGATCCCGTCTTTGAACGCCAGGCCCTCTTTGTTAGACTCCGCTTTGAGGATTTCGAAAATGAGCTCACGCTTGCGGAGCCGTGTAGAGCCGGGGATCTCCAGCTCTCTCGCGATCTCCTGCAACTCTGCCGATGTCTTCTCTTCCAGTTGGGAAATGTTCATAACTCCACTCCTTAACCCTCTGTGCTGAATTGCCACTTGTCAAAACAGTAGGACTATTGTGTCTGACAGTGCAAACAGTACAGCTGTCGCCTGTCACCGAAGGCTGACACAATTCTTATGCTTGTTCCTTCTAAATAATAGCTGAATGCATGAGTAGGAGAGTACTCAAAAACATGCTGGCAACGCTCAAGGTCAGAAAGACGATGATGGTAAACCAAAGTTGAGAATGGAGGGCGGGTGGAAGAATGGTTCACCCGCCCGGTTCGTCAGCAGCCTTCTTATGCTTTCCCAGAACAGCCAAACAGACGCATTTTCTCCCTGACAACCTTCTGCATAGCTTCCCTTGCCGGGCCTAAGATTTTTCTAGGATCAATCTCAGCGGGAGCAGCTTCCAAAACGTTGCGCACAGCTTGCGTGAAGGCTACCCGTAGTTCTGTATCGATATTGATCTTACTGATCCCAAGCTGACAAGCCTTGCGGATAGCTTCATCGGGGACGCCGGAAGCACCATGGAGGACTAAGGGGATGTCTACTCGTTTCTTGATCTCTTCCAAGCGCTTAAAGTCTATCCTAGGTTCACCTTTGTAAACTCCATGGGCTGTACCGATGGCTACAGCCAAAAGGTCAGGCTGAGCCCGCCGCACAAACTCAGCAGCCTCATCGGGGTTGGTCATTGCGGCATCTTCATCGGCAACCACAATATCGTCTTCGGTACCGCCGATCTTGCCAAGCTCGGCTTCCACCGACACTCCCACTGAATGGGCTACATCCACAACCCGCTTTACCAAAGAGGCATTCTCCTCAAAGGGCAGTTGAGAGCCATCGATCATCACAGCTGAAAAACCCTTGCGGATGCAGACCATGGCCTGCTCAAAACTGGTGCCGTGGTCTAGGTTCAAAGCCACCGGTACAGAAGCATTTTCAGCGGCTACCCGTGCCATGGCTGCAATATAGTCAATACCAGCATATTTAAGGCCGCCTTGGCTGGCCTGCAAAATAACTGGCGACCGCTCCTCCTCTGCGGCCGCGATCACAGCCTGCAGGATCTCCATGTTGTTTAAGTTAAACGCTCCTACAGCATAGCCGCCTTCGGCAGCGGCTCTGGTCAATTCAGCGACAGTGACTAAAGCCAAATTCTTCTCCTCCCACTTGCCGGGCCATATCGTCCATGACCCTTCCCTATACTCTGTGTCGATAACGGAAATCAGCCGAGTCTATACAGGTAAAAGCCCCCTGTTTCAGGACGACCTCGTGCAACCCTTCCATGGCGACCAAGTCTTCTTCCCGTTCAGCGTATATGACCAATGTGCCGCCGCATTGGGAACACACGACTTCAACTTTCTCAGCAAAGAGGTCAAGCTCCAGCTGATGATTCCCACAGCTGCAGTACAACTGGCCATCATTGGCCCAGCCTTGAAGCCGTTCCAATACCTCTCGCATAATCTCGATATCCACAAAGGCAGAATCGATGGCTCCCGGCATCACCACATTCGCCAGCAGATCTCCCTCAGCGGCCAGAAGCTCCTGCACCCGTTCAGCCCTTCCGATCATGGCTAGGTCAATATCACTTTCAGGGCAGAAAATCACCAGGGCATCATTTTGCAGAAGGCCCTTGGCATCCACAAGGATCTCATGCCTGGTTTCGCAGACAATGCAGCTAATATCCAGTCTGTATAAACGGCTGCGCCGTCCAATTTCTACCAGGGCATATCCACACTGACAGCTGATTGCGGTGGGTTGACTGCTATGTAACTCGAATAGAGAATAATCACGGAGTTCGAGCCGGCCACATTGGGGACACCTGACAGCCACGACTCGACTAGTATCAATTAACACCCTATGTCCACTCCCTCGGCGGTCCAGTTGTAAAGTTTCGCTGCCTAGAAACAAACTCCTTTAGGAACCGTTAGTTTATTTTCCCAAGGGAGGTGCTGCCAGCGCCCCTCACAAAAATCGCCTCCCCGTTCCATCCTTTCCAGTATGAACCGGGGAGGCAGACTTTATGACTAGTTAACCGCTGCGCTGCCTACTGGAGATTGCGGCGAAAATCATCGGGAGTGAGATTATCCAAGAAGCGGCGGAATTCTTCCGCCTCCTGGTCATGGTTGTCCGCAGAAGCCTTCTCATCAGCAGTCCCGCGATCGGCAATCATGGCTTGGTTAGCCACGGTGTCCGAAACGAAGATCGGGCTTTGTGTACGCAGTGCAAGGGCAATGGCATCACTTGGCCTAGCATCTACTTCAACTTTCCCAGCTACGGTCTTGAGTACAATACAACCATAATACGTCTCATCCCTGAGGTCCGAGATCACTACTCGATCTACCTGAGCATCCAACTTGCTCAGGAGATCCCGCATCAGATCGTGGGTCAGTGGTCGAGGCGGCCTAATCCCTTCGAGTTCCATGGCAATAGCGTTGGCCTCAGCTGGTCCTACCATGATTGGCAGGAAGTGCTGTTCGTCCATGTCAGTCACTACTACAACCGGGCACATGGCAACCTGGTCGATACCGACTAACTTCACCTTGACCCGAACCATATCTTCCACCTCTCTCGTCTCCCAAGGTGATGACTCATCCATTGCGGCAGCTTTCAATAATCTGGCCGCCCATGGATGAACGTCGCCCTCAGCTAATCTCGCGACCATTATATCAAAAGGCTAAGATTCGCGCCACCAGCACTCTAGCCGGCACAGACCAGCGGCCTGCAGTTTCATTCGACCAATCTGTTTTCCCGCTGTTTTAGGGCAGCTGAGACAAACTCCCTAAAGAGAGGATGACACCGATTAGGCCGGGACTTGAACTCAGGATGGTACTGACATGCCACAAACCATGGGTGGTCAGGAACCTCCACTACTTCCACCATCCGCCCATCGGGGGAAATTCCTGCCATGGACATTCCCTTTTCCTCGAGGGCCTTTCGAAAAGCATTGTTTACTTCATACCTGTGTCGATGGCGTTCATTGACCTCAAGCTCTCCGTAAGCCTCATGGGACTTGGAGTCAGGCGCCAGCACGCAGGGGAAACTGCCTAAGCGCATTGTGCCCCCCAAGTCCTCTACATGCCGCTGTTCGGGCATCAGATCGATTACAGGATAGGGAGTGTCAGGGGCAAACTCAGAGCTGTTGGCTCTATCCATGCCGCAGACATTACGGGCAAACTCGATCACAGCACAATGCATACCGAGGCAGATTCCCAAGAAAGGTATCTTCCGCTCTCTAGCATACCTAATCCCTTTGATCTTGCCTTCAACGCCTCTATGGCCGAAGCCCCCTGGAACGAGAATCCCGTCACAGCCATCTAGGATGGCGTCCAGGTCAGCACGCTCACTTTCCAGATCCTCTGATTGAATCCACTTGACCTTAACTTCGCTCTCAGTTTCTATCCCTGCATGGTACAACGCTTCGATAACGCTCATGTACGCATCGGGCATGGATACATACTTGCCAACGAGGCCGATCTGCACCTGCCGCTTGGGATTCTTGATCTTGGCAACCAGTTCTTTCCACTCTTTCAAGTCCGGTTTGCCCTCATCCAGGCCCAGCCGCTGGCAGACTATCCTGGCTAGGTTTTCCTGTTCAAAAATCAAAGGCACTTCGTAGATGGTTTCAGCGTCAATGTTGGGAATGACTGCTTCCTTGTCAATATCGCAAAACAGAGCGATTTTGGCCTTGATCTCCTCCGACAGCGGCAGCTCCGAACGACACACGATGATATCAGGCTGGATTCCCAATCCTCGCAGTTCTTTAACGCTGTGCTGGGTAGGTTTGGTTTTCAGCTCTCGAGATGCCTTGATATTCGGCACCAATGTCACGTGGATGTAGAGGCAGGAATCCCGGCCAATATCGTTCTTCAGCTGCCGGATAGCCTCTAAGAAGGGCTGACATTCGATATCGCCCACTGTGCCGCCTATCTCAACTATGACGACATCATTCTCTTGGCCTTGATCAAGGCAGAGAATCCGCTCCTTGATTTCATTGGTGATATGGGGAATTACCTGTACAGTCCCTCCAAGGTAATCTCCCTGGCGCTCCTTTGTAATCACTGTCCAATAGATGGTGCCGGCGGTGACATTGCTGGCTCTGGTGAGGTTCTCATCAATAAAGCGCTCGTAATGCCCCAAATCCAGATCGGTTTCGGCTCCATCCTCGGTAACGTAGACCTCGCCGTGCTGAAAGGGACTCATGGTCCCCGGGTCTACATTAATATACGGATCAAGCTTACCTATGGTAACCTTAAAGCCTCTGCTTTTCAGCAGACAGCCTAGGGAAGCTGCAGTGATACCTTTGCCGAGGCCTGACACAACGCCTCCAGTTACGAAAATGAACTTAGCCACGGGCATGCCCCTTTCTCCTGCAAGACTACTGCCTTATTTTAGATCTTCTCCATCAGTCCGTAAAGATACAGGAACTCCCACAAAAAAGAAGCCTCCTGAAAGGAAGCTCTGTTATTAGTCTAGTCAGCTGCCAGCATCAAAACACCAAGCAATGGCCGCTTGCGGCACCGTAGAGTTCCCTGCTAAACTTCACCTTCAATGGTTGTATCCTGAGAAGGTGCATCGTCATACTTCTGCATCAGCTCATGAAAACCGACGTTTTGCAGAAAAGCTATGATACCCAGCATCAAAAGCAGTACAGGTGCAGCTAGAATCACGCTTAGCACTGCTACCAGCATTACTGCCAGCGATAGGAAAATGGTGACTACCAGGTTATCAAGGGCCAGCAGAGCCGACCGTTTCATTGACAAGAAAACGCCGATGTTCTGGTTGACTAAGAATGGAAAAATATAATTACTCATCAATACCCAAAAAATGAAAAAGTAAATCCAAATGCCGGACAGCATTTGAATGATTCTATTGGGGCTGTTTAGCGTAAATACCAGATCCGAGGCCAGGATCAGCAGAATGAGGACATTGAGGAGTATCAGGGCAACACCTCGCCAAAAAAACTTCTGGAAAAAAGTGAAGAACTCCCGCACCCTCACATCCTCGTTTTGCAGGATCCTGACGACGATCCCATGGACTGCGGCGGTTGACGGGCCAATGGCTGTCACCGTCAGCACAATGGCTGCCCCTATAACTGCTGGGCTCTGTAGATACTTGCTAAAGCTTGTGACTACCAGCATCGGCAAGAAACCTGTAATAAACCAGAGGGCACTGGCCGCGATCACCATCCCCAGATAATCATAGGAATAGCGAATGCCCCTGCGGATTATCAGCCATGACTTAGAGATCGATTGCCCCGCCATACCGCTCCTCCTCGCTTATGTAAGTGAGTGGGCCTTTCCCACTCACATTTGCTCAGGGGCCGAAACCCCCAGCATCTTCAGTGTTATCCGCAGCACTTGCTGTGTCGCTTGGACCAGCACCAGCCGCGCTCCCTGCAGGGCTTCATCTTCACCCAAGACCCGGCAGTGGGTATAGAAACTGTGGAAGGTAGAAGCCACTTCATAGCAGTAGCGGGCTATCCGATGGGGCTCTCTCCGCTCTGCTGCTTGGATGATCTCCTCTGGCAGCTGGGCCAGCTTCTTAATCAGATCAATCTCAGCCTCGGCCTGCAGCAGGTGCAGCTGGGCCTCAGCGGCTGTAGGCAGCTGGACTCCGGTTTCCTGGGCCTGCCGCAAAATGCTGCAGATACGGGCATGGGCATACTGGATATAGTAGACCGGATTCTCCTGACTTTGCTCCACCGCCAAAGCCATATCAAAATCCAAGTGGCTGTCGGGAGCCCGCATCAAGAAGAAGTACCTGGCAGCGTCTTTGCCCACTTCATCCAAGAGCTCCTGCATACTGATAAACCTGCCCGCCCGCTTGGACATCCGCACCTTCTCGCCGTGGCGCAGGAGGGTAACCAGCTGTAAAATGATGACTTCAAAGCTATCTGCCGGATAGCCAAGAGCCTGTACAGCAGCACTCATCCTGGCGATGTAACCGTGGTGATCAGGCCCCCAGATGTCGATCAGGTGCTCATAGCCGCGGCGGTATTTGTTCCAATGATAGGCTACATCAGGTGTCAGATAGGTTGGCACCCCGTCGGACTTGACCATCACCCGGTCTTTATCATCGCCAAACCTGGTAGAGGCAAACCAGACAGCTCCATCTTGTTCATACAGAAAGCCTGCCTCCTGCATGAACTGGATAACCTTGTCCAGCTCCCGCCCTTGGTGCAGATCCCGTTCCCGGAACCACAAATCAAATTCAACGCCAAAGGCTTCTAAGTCTGCTTTCTGCTGCTCTACCATCCGGTCGGTACCCCACCGCTTGCAGAAAGCCTCTTGCTCCTCCTGAGACTTCTCTAACAGGTCCGGCACTTCCTGCCGCAAGATTTTGGCCAGGTCAGTGACGTATTCAGCAGGATATCCGTCTTCCGGGAAGTCTGCCTCCATACCGGCCAGCTCCTTGTATCTAGCAAGGATAGAAAGGCCGAAAAGATATGCCTGACGTCCGGCGTCATTGACATAATATTCCCGGCTTACATCATAGCCGGCAGCTTCCATAATATTGGCCAGTGTATCTCCCACCGCTGCTGCCCGGGCGTTGACAACATTCATAGGGCCTACCGGGTTGGCGCTGACGAACTCCAGCAGTACTTTCTTGCCTTGTCCATGATTAGAGCGCCCATAAGCACCGCCCTGCTCCTCAATGTCCCTTAAGACCTTGGACAGCCACTGATTGCCAAGGCGCAAGTTGATGAACCCAGGCCCTGCCACCTCAACACTCTCGACAAAGGTACCCGAGAGGTCAAGGCTCTCGATGAGCACTTCCGCGATGCGCCGGGGAGCTTGCTTGATCTCTCTGGTCAACTGCATAGCCAGATTAGTTGCCAGATCTCCGTGATTTTTTTCTTTGGGTATCTCCAGCTCAATGGCAGGCAGATTTTCAATCACCCAGCCCTCACTGGCAGCGGCCTTGTTTACTGCATCCTGCAGGGCTTTCTTGATCCGGGACTGCAGCTCTAGGGCAACACTCATGCCAAATCACCTTCTTCGTTAGACTAACCTTTCTGACAGGGGCCAATGCCCTGCCGCTCCTGATAGCACTTCTATGCCAGCACCACAGAGGGGTCCTGTACTAAGGCTGCACCAACTCCCGCACGAATTCCGGCAGGCCGAAGGCAGCCTTGTGTACATCTACATTATAGTATCTGGTCGTCAGAGGCTGCGGCCTTTCCCTATTGATCACCGCAGGATCGTGCCTCTTAGCTCCTATGGTAAAACTCCACAAGCCGCTGGAATAGCTGGGAATATAAGCTAAGTACAGCTTAGTAATGGGGAAGTGGGCATTGACTCCGAGATATGTCTGCCTCACCCTCTCCGGCTCATAGTAGGGTGACTCGGTTTGGGCCACCATGATCCCGTCATCTTTGAGGGCCTCATAGACACTGCCATAGAATTCAGGAGTGAAAAGGCCGACAGCTGGACCCACTGGATCTGTAGAGTCGATGATGATCACATCATAAGTATTTTTCGATTCCCGGATATGGGCTATGCCATCGGCGATCAGGATCTCCACCCTTTCATCATCTAACCCGCAGGCTATCTCAGGCAGGTACCGGCGGCTGGTTTCAATGACCTCGGAATCAATTTCCAGCAGTACAGCCTTCTCAACAGTATCATGCTTGACAATCTCACGGATGGTTCCGCCGTCGCCGCCGCCAATTACCGCCACTTTGCGGGGATGCGGATGCGCATTTAGAGGCACATGGGCAATCATCTCATGGTAAACGAACTCGTCCGCGACGGTGGTCTGTACAATGCCGTCAAGCAAGAGCATGCGGCCAAACTGCTCCGTATCGATAACGGCAATGTCTTGATACTGAGAACGCTTGCGCATGAGTGTGCCCTTGGCCTTACAAGTCATCCCGACATACTCTGTCTGCTTCTCTGTGTACCAAAGCTCCATAAGGTATGACCTCCCTCTATTCCCCCATACCCGTCAGCCGGTGGACATACCGGGAAAAGCGCTCCCGCGGAGCCATGAGATAGTATATCAGATGGGCTGTAGAAAATAAACTAGTTCTTCCCTCAGCTACCAAGCTGCGAGATGGAGCCTGCCATCAATACTGTAGGCCAGCTGCCGGCTGGAGGCTGCCCAGTGGACACCTCCCCGGGCCCCATTGTTATCGGCGCTGGTCAATACGGCCGACGTTGCCGAATCCGCCTCCCACAACCGCACTTCTGCTTTGCCATCCGACGGATGGTTCACATATGCCAAGTAACCGCCGTCAGGAGACCATACTGGACTCCACCCGGAAAACCGGGCTGCAGCCTCCCTGTTCAGCACATCGATTATTACCACATCTTCCCCGGCAGCAGCAGCCAAGTATCTCCCATCCGGCGACCAGCACAAGGACTCTACCTTGCCCACGGCCTCCAATTCTGCAGCGTCACCCGCGGCCAGTTGGTAAAACCAAATAGCTCCATCCCTGCTGAATGCCAGCTGCCGGCTGTTGGGACTTACTGCCGGCGTGCGGGCACCGGTAATCACCGGTATGCTTACTCCATCCAAAGCACCATAGATCATCTCATTCTGGCTGAAGAGCAGCAGGTCGCTGTCGGCTGACCATATGGGAGAGTGGATATCAGCTCCCTCTGCCAAGATGGAGACACTGATAGCGTCATTTCCAGCTGCATCCCTCGGCACTTGAATAGAACTCAGCCGCATCAGCCCGTCTTGGTCAGCGTTACTGACGGCAGCTACCGCCGAGCCGTCGCCCTTCCATGCTATCTCCACCACTGGCTCTGCCAAGAGCTTGTTCAGGCTGCCTGTATACAGGTCAAACAGCCACAGCCCACCATCCGCTCCCCCAGTGACGAAGGCGATGGACTTGCCGTCAGGAGACCATTCCAAGACGTCTGTGACTTCCTCTATACCCTGCTCTGGTCCCAGGACAGCTGCCCAAGTGGAGACAAAACCCTTCTTTTCCCAGGCTAGCTGGGCCTCCGCCATCTCAAAGTAATCGGTCAGCGTTACTAGCTCCACATCGGTGTAATAATGACGCAGGATATCTTCGAATCCAAACCCCAAGCGAGACATATGGACGGCCCCCGCTTGGGACAAGCCTAAGCCGTGACCGTTGCCCTTCCCCGCGGCGGCAGCTTGCTTGACTTGGCCGTCAACCCCCTGCACCGTGAGCTCAAAGCGGGTACTGGGAAGGATACGGCCGTCGGGCTGCCGCAACACCCACCGGATTTTGTCCTTGGTCACCTTGTACTCCAGCTGCCTGCTGCCGGCATCATCGTTCTGCGTATAGGTAATCACAAGTTCCTGGACTCTCCCTAGTTCATCCAGCTTAGCAGCACTTAAGCCGCTCAACTCCGCGGATTCAGGGACACTCAAGGACAACTCGGCCTGCAGGTGCTGACGCAGAATACTATCCAGCACATCTCCCTGCCATTGGACCTCCCAGCTGTATCCAGGCCGGTCCTGGCCCAGCTGCACCACTGAGCTGGTACTGGGGTCAACGACTTCATCAAGCCGAGGCCGCAGGTAGCCCGAGTACCGGGTAGACCAGACCTGTTCAGCACCTGCAGTAGCTCCGCCGCTGTTGGAGTGATAAACCGCGCTGATGGCCCGGCCCTCATATACTAGAATCAGCCCTGCGGTAGAATCGACTGCTCTCTTGATCAGGGCCGATTCCCGCCCCGTCCCTTGATACACTTGACAGTGGACTTCAGCGCAAAGGTCGAAGCCTTCGCTGTCATGCTTGCCCAGGCTGTTGATGCTGTAGGTCCGGGCAGCGACTGCTTGAGCCCCCAGTGCCGCCAGATCTTCACTGTTATTGCTGTAAAGCTCTGCCCCCACTACTCCGTACAGGTAGCTTTCCACATCGACGATGTTGACGGCCTGGATTCTCCCTTCTCCCTTAAAGGTCAACCGCAGGTGCCCCCGATAGCTCCGGGAAGGGCTGCCCGGCATTTCCAGGGTTATGGGGTGGCCATTGACAGGTTCCACCACCAGTTGGGGTTCCTCAATCCAGGACAATAAAGTACCGCTGTCATCCTCCAGCCGGAAGGCCGGCTGGCCGCCCGCGGTTTGGTCCGCTGCGTTTTCTCCGGGAATCTCAACCCTGGTGATCCATGCATCTTGGTAACCCAGCTCCTGGAGCTTTGCCTTCAGGATTTCTGCTTCATCCATGCTGGCCGCATTGCCCACTTGGATTTTATACCAAGGCGCCTGCTCAACTACATAGCTGGAGACACCGCTGTCCGCCTCCACTTGCTGACGCAGAGCTAAAGCGGCGCTTTCATCACGGACAGCCTTAATTTGTACTCTCCAGATAGTCGATGGACGGGCCGGTCCCCGGCCGGCAGCTCCGATTATGCGCAGGGCTCTAGGAAATGCCTCCTCAACTCCGCCCTTAGCTGTAGTTATCCGCAGCCCATCCTTGGATGAAACCCGGAGAGTGCCGGCCGCTTCACCGAGGCCAACGGCCAGTTTCCCACCGGCGTCACGAAGCTGCAGCACCCTAGAAGGCGGAGCCGCCCACCCCTTGCCCCACGGGGACAGCAGCAAACATAAGACAATTCCCAGGCAGGGTAAGACTCCCCTGATGTACTTCTCTAAGCTTCCCTTCCACTTTCTCCCCCGGCGGGCACTAGTTCTTGCCACACGCCATACCTCCCCAAACGGGCCACCGGCCTTCCTTCTCCGTCACCATTGGCAGATTCTGGAGTATAACGCCAACAAAGAAAAGGGCAAAGCTGTGCCTTACCCTTGATATTTACAATGCCTCTCCCAACCTGGCCAAGCCTTTAATCACCAAAAAACCGCTTAATCTCCGCTTCTGCGGCAGCTGGGCTGTCCGCGGCATGCACCATATTGTACGGGAGTCTAATGGCCAGATCTCCCCTGATGGTACCGGGAGCGGCTGCAGCAGGGTCGGTAGCTCCAATCAATGTCCGCACCTGCTCAATGGCATTATCGCCCTCCAACACCACTAGAACCACGGGGCCGCTGGTGATGGCTTCGATGAGCTGCGGGAAAAACGATTTGTCTTGATGATGAGCGTAGTGCTCCTCTGCTGTCTCCTTTTGGATTTCCGTGACAGCCAACCTCTTAACCTCCAGGCCTTTGCGCTCAAAGCGGCCGAGGATTTCCCCGATCAGTTTTCTTTCTACAGCTTCTGGTTTGATGATAACAAAGGTCTGCTCAACCGCCATGCTATACTACCTCCAGTATTAGGCATCAAAAGCTCAAGCCTGACTGCAACCGGATTCCAACTGCACTGACAGTTCTTTATGATAGCCCGACGATGGTTCCGTTCTTATCTATGTCAATCCTATTGGCCGCCGGTTCCTTGGGCAGGCCCGGCATAGTCATCACATCTCCGGTGATAGGCACTAGAAAGCCTGCTCCCAGCGACGCCCTCACTTCTCTCACCGTCAGAGTCCAGCCAGCTGGAGCACCCTTCAAACTCGGGTCATCGGAAAGGGAATGCTGGGTCTTGGCTACACAAAGAGGCAGGCCGCTGAAGCCCATGGCAGTCAGGTCCTTGATATCCCGTTCTGCCCTGGAAGTATAGGCAACGTCCTCCGCGCCATAGATCTCCCGGGCGAGAATGCCCATCTTCTCTTTGATGGGCAAGTTCCAATCATAGAGAGGCCGGAAGTTGTTTTCTTCCTCTAACGCCTCCATCACGGCCTCTGCCAGCTGTATACCGCCTTCCCCGCCTCTGGCGACAACCTCTGAGACCGCAACTCTAACCCCCAGCTCCCGGCAGCTTTGTTCGACCAGTTCCAGCTCCCGTGCTTCATCGGTGGGGAACCGGTTAATTGCCACCACTACCGGCAGGCCGAATTTCTTAATATTGACAATATGCTTTTCTAGGTTGGCGAGGCCCCGCCTCAGAGCCTCCAGGTTGGTCTCTGCCACCTGGTCCCTGGGAACACCGCCGTGCATATTAAGTGCCCGGACTGAGGCCACCAAAACTGCCGCATCGGGAGTCAGACCGCTGTACCCGTGAACAATATCAAAGAATTTCTCAGCTCCCAGGTCTGCTGCAAAGCCGCCTTCAGTCACCACATAATCGGCCAGTTTCAATCCTAAACGGGTTGCAATAATGCTGTTGTTGCCGTGGGCGATATTGGCAAAAGGCCCGCCGTGGACAAAGGCTGGCTGCCCTTCCAAGGTCTGGACTAGATTGGGCTTCAGTGCATCCTTGAGCAGAACAGCCAATGAGCCGACAATGCCCAAATCCCGGGCAAACACCGGCTGCTTGCTGTGGGTGTACCCGATGAGCATCTGCCCCAGACGCTGCTTTAGATCCTCCATGTCCTCTGCCAGGCAAAGGATAGCCATGATTTCGGAAGCTACAGTTATGTCAAAGGCGGACTCCCGGACAACTCCGTCTCCCGGGCCCCCCAGCCCGACAACTATGTTCCGCAGCTGCCGGTCATTCATATCCATTACCCTTCGCCACAAAATCCGCTTAGGATTCAAGTCCAGCTCGTTGCCTTGAAAAAGATGGTTGTCGATGACAGCTGCCAAGAGATTGTGGGCTGTCCCCACAGCATGGATGTCCCCGGTAAAATGGAGGTTAATGTCCTCCATGGGCACTACTTGCGCATAACCGCCGCCTGCTGCTCCCCCCTTAATCCCGAAGGTAGGGCCTAGGGATGGCTCCCGCAGGCACACCGTCACCTTCTTGCCCATCCTGCCTAGAGCTTGGGCCAGGCCGATGGCGGTACAGGTCTTGCCCTCACCTGCAGGAGTGGCGGTAATGGCCGTTGTATAGATCAATTTGCCATTGGGGCGCTCCTTAACTCTCTCCCAGACATGGGCTCCGATCTTGGCTTTATGCTTCCCATGCAGCTCCAGATCATCCTCATCTAACCCCAATAAAGCTCCAATCTCCTGTATCGGCCGCAGTTTTGCAGCCTGGGCAATTTGGATGTCGCTCAACATATACAGCTCCCTTTCTGGCCGGGCACAGCATCCGCCGGGTCCATTGGCCCTGGACAACACCCGTTCACTCAGAGACATTATTTCCACAAAGAGTCATAGGATCCTTTTCATTCTTGCTTCCCAGCAACTGGCAGCGCTGGCAGAATCACCCATAACGGTGTAGGAATGAGTCCCTTGATGGCGAATTACACAGTCATAGATAACTTGGCTGACGCCTTAATGATTAACTGAACCATCGAGGAGGGGCTCAAATGAGAAATAATCGTAAAAGGCTGCTTTTTGGCATCGCTGTAATGCTGGCCTCCATAGGTATCCTTTGGTTTTTCAGAGTCGCTGATTCGTGGCAGCGGATGGCATGGATAGCCGGCGCAGTCTTGATAAACTTCCTGGTCACCACAATTGGCGCCCACTACGGCAAGCAGAGAATTGAAGATTACGAGGAGGCAATCGAACAGTTAGCGGCAGGCAAGTTCAGCGGCAGCGAAGCGCTGGCATCCAGTGAAGGCCGGATCCTCGGTTCTCTGGGCCGGGAATTGACCAATTTGGGCACCAGGCTGCGTCAGTTTTCTGACAATGCCAAAGAGATTGTCAATGAGCTAGTGCAAAGTGGGGAAGATCTCCTGACGACGTCAGAGGAGATCAACGCGTCTATCCAAGAGGTAGCCAGTACAGCTA
Organism: Clostridiales bacterium DTU087; assembly: GCA_001513495.1. Taxonomy (GTDB): domain Bacteria; phylum Bacillota; class Limnochordia; order DTU087; family DTU087; genus DTU087. Next base: position 12,424 of record LFTN01000109.1, on the reverse strand, counting down.
ACCAGTTTGCCGGCACAGTCCAGCAAGTCAGTGCTACTTCCCGGCTCTTGGCCGAATCCTCCGTCAAGGTCGGAGAGACTACCATGGAGCATCTGAAAAGAATCGAAGATGTAGTCAACCAGATGAACCAGATTGAGGCGGCAATCATGGAGCTTTCTAACATTCGAAGGGATCTCAGCCAGCGCTATGAACAGATCAACCGGTTTGTGGGAGATATCACCGATATTGCAGAACAGACCAACATGCTGGCCCTCAATGCCGCCATTGAAGCAGCCAGAGCCGGCGAGCAGGGCCGCGGGTTTGCCGTTGTGGCAGAAGAAGTCCGTCAGCTGGCAGAGCAGTCAGGCAGAGCTGCCAATGAGGTGCAGCGGGTGGTTGCCAATATTGCCGAAGGGGATGCCAGGGCCGATGGCGCTTTGGAGATCAATGTCAAGGCAATTCAAGAGGGCAGCCAAACATTAAGATCCATGGCCGACAGTTTTGCTGGACTTAAGGATGAAGTAGATGAGTCCATTACCCAAATGCAGAATATCAACGCTGGCGTTCAGCAGCTGAGCAGCGGCAGCCAGCAGATCGCGGCCGCTGCCCAAGAGCAGGCGGCATCTATCGAACAGATTGCCGGCAAAGCTAAGGCCCTCAGTGAAATAGCAGAACGGCTGCAATCCTACATCCAGGAGTTTGGAGACTAAAGCAGACAGACGCAGGCGAAACTGCAATCCCCGGCGGCAGCTGCCGCCGGGGATTTTCGCATTATGACAGGAGCCTGCAATGATCTTCGCTCCGACCAACGTGACTCCCTACAGATCCCGCAACAGCCTTTCAGCCGTTGCAGAACCTTACGGGAACCACGCTGATCTTTGCCCGACCTCCACGCATCACCGTTGAAACCTATTATGACCTGTCGGCCATAATAGATCCCATTGAAAGGGCCGGAGCTAGAAGCTCCGGCCCTAATCAGCTGTATCGACTCAGTTGGGGCTTATCTGTAGCCCTTTTCTGCCAGTTCGATTACCCGCTGCACGTTGCTGGCATCGACGATACCTACACCAGAATCGATATCGCCAGGGGCAATATCGTACTCATGATAGAGGTAGCATGCCAGGACAGGATAAAAGCCCTGCACATAGGGGTTCTGATCGATGGTGAATGCAGTGTAGCCATCGATGATGTTGTTCAGCGTTGCGGGAACCAGGTCAAATCCGGCGGAGACAACCTTGCCCTTCAATCCCAAGTTGCGAAGCACAACGCCGTGGCACTGGGTATTGGCATCGACGTTGACAATGGCCTTGGCATCGGGATTGGCGATCAGGTAGGACTCCAGCACAGAGGCGCCCTGGGTCAGGTCAGCAGTGGTAACAAGTACAGTGTACTTAATATCAGTCTGGTCGAGCACTTCCGTCAGACCCTGGAGCCTTTCCTGCAGAGCAGTGTGGCCCAAGTCCTCAATACCGATACCTACCTTGCCTTCGGTACCGATGAGGTCAATCAGCTTCCGGCCTAGAGCGCGGCCAGCTGCGATCTGGCCCTGTCCTACATAGGCCATTCTGGGATTGTCCGGGCCAGCATCTGTGTTGGTGGCTATCACCGGGATACCCCGGGCGAGAGCCTGGGCCACCGGCTCGTCAAATGCAGTTGGGTCGGGCAGAGTAGTAATGATGCCGTCTACACCTGCTTCAATGACGTTCTCCAGGATATCTCTCTGCTCGGATACATTAAACAAACGGGGGCCGGTATGCCTTACCGTTACCTCGACATTGGGGTTAGCTGCATTGATCATAGCAGCTGCATCTTCAGCACCCTTTACCAACGGAACCCAGAAATCAATTGATGCACTGTGGGTAATTACTACAAACTCGTAGGTTTTCTTCTCTGCAGCTAATACCGCAAAGCTTGCCAACAGAGTCAGAACAAGGGCAGCACCCAATACTGCGAATAATCGTCTCTTCATCAATTTGACTCTCCTTTCGCTCAATCCCGTTACAATCTCTTAGCCTGCATCACTTGCTACTGAACTGATAACTGGGAAACTCCCATATCCCTCCTTTCCTCGTCATAAGCTGTCTCCCATATATGTCTAAGCGTGGGAATCAAAACCCGCAATAGACTCATTCGATACCACCCGCGGGGCTCAAGAGGGATTAGCGTTTTTCCCTATGGGCCCAGCTGCTCACCAATACAGCCATCACGAGTACTATACCGGTAATCAATTCGATCAAGTAGGCACTAGTACCCATCAAGACCAGGCCATTTCTAATAATACCCAGCACCAGCGCTCCCAGCATGGAGCCGAAGACAGTGCCGACACCACCAAGCATCGAGGTGCCGCCTAAGACTGTTGCTGCAATTACCTGCGTCTCAATGCCTTGTCCCACAGTGGGGGTGACGCTGCTTAGGTAAGACATGGAGATTATACCTGCTAGACCTGAAATCACACCGATAATCATGAAGTTAGTGATTCTAACACGGTCGGTATTGATACCGGCCAGGCGGGCCGCTTCTGCATTACCCCCAACGGCATAGACTTTGAAGCCGTAACTGGTCTTATGGAGTACAAATGCGGCTACAATGGTCGCTCCCAGGAACCAAAGGCTGGGAACAGGGATTCGCCCCCAAAGCCGTGCCCCTGTGAACATAAAGAAGCTTTCAGGCAGACGTACTGCAGCCGGGACTCCACCAGAGACAACCAGGGCCGCGCCTCGGTAGATCATCATTGTAGCTAGAGTCACAATAAACGGAGGCAGCTGGCCTTTGACAGTGATTACTCCGTTGATCAGCCCAAGAATTCCGCCGACGATCAGTCCGATGAAGCTGGCCAGCCAGATGTTCATCCCGTGGGTATTAAACAGGATTGCTACCAACATGCTGACCAATGCAAATGAGGATCCGATCGATAGGTCGATGTCCTTGGTAATGATCACAAAGGTCATTGCCATGACGATGATTCCATTGATGGAAACTTGGCGCAGCACATTAAGCATATTGGGCATTGTCAAGAACGTAGTAGTAGAAATCGAGAAAAATACTGATATCAAAATGAGTACTAGGAAAACGCCAAATTCCTGCCGCTGGAATAACCGTCGAACAAGCGGCACCGCTCCCGTAGACTGGCCTGCTGGCCCTTCTGCCATAACTTTTCCGCTAGTGGATTTCATTGCCATCGTCCTCCTATCCCTACTTGAGAGTGGCCAAAGCCATTACTTTATCTGTTGATGCTTCGTGAGCCAGGTATTCGCCTCTAATCGTCCCATTGGCCATCACCAGGACCCTGTCGCTGATATTGAGCAGCTCTTCCAGATCAGAAGAGATGACGATCACCGATATGCCTTGACTGACTAGATCCTGGATCACCCGTCGGATTTCAGCTTTAGCTCCCACATCCACGCCCCGGGTAGGCTCATCTAAGATGAGCACCTTCGGCTTGGCGTTCAGCCACCGGGCCAGCATTACCTTTTGCTGGTTGCCGCCGCTCAAATAGCGAATCTTTTGCTCCAGCCCTGGAGTGCGGATCCGCAGATCCTTTACAGAGCGGGATGCAACTTCATCGATCTCCTTTTGATCTAAGACCGCCCCGGGCTTTGTCAGCTCGTCAATAATCACTGCCGTAGAGTTCTGCCAGATATTCATATCAGAGAATATCCCAAGATTACGGCGATCCTCAGTTAGATAACCCATACCTGCTTCGATGGCTGCACGGGGACTTGTAATGTTGACGGCCTTCCCTTCCATTTCAATGGTTCCGCTGTCCGGCGGGTAGAGCCCGAATAAGCAGGTAGCCAGCTCGGTCCGGCCTGCTCCCTGGATGCCTGCTACTCCTAGGATTTCCTGCCGATGCAGGCGGAAATTGATATCCCTCAGCCCTAAAGATGCTTTATTGAGATTCTTGACTTCTAGTACAACATCGTCCTTCTTTGCTAAACTCTCCTTATGGGTCGGCAGAGGTATATCGCCTACCATCATGCTGATGATCTCAGGGATGGAGGTATCCTCGGTATTCACAGTGGCCACGTGTCTCCCGTTTCGCAAGACAGTGACACGGTCGGTAATGGTCATGATCTCACTGAGAATATGGCTGACCAGCATTATGGTAGTGCCTTCAGCCTTTAGCCGGCGCAGCACCTCAAACAGAGTCTCCACTTCACTGGGGGTCAGCGCGGCGGTCGGCTCATCCATAATAATGAACTGGCTGTTGCTGCGCAGGGCCTGAACGATGGCTGTAAGCTGGCGCATAGCCACACTCAGTTCACCGACCTTCTGTCTCGGGTTGACTTCCTGGCCAATCTGATGGAAAAGCTCAACAGTCCTTTTCTCCATAGCCGGCCAATCTGGTGTGACGCCCTTGGTAATCAGATTGCCCATGAAGACATTTTGAGCGATGGTGAGATTGCTGCACAGGGGGATCTCTTGATGAACAATGGAAATCCCCAGGTTTTGGGCATCAATAGGACTGGCTACATCTATGGATGAACCGTTCCAATATACCTGACCGGTGTCCTTGCGGTAAATTCCGCCGGTAATCTTGATCAAAGTTGATTTGCCAGCACCATTTTCGCCAACCAAGCCGTGGATCTCGCCACGGTTTATTGCAAATGACACATCGACTAAAGCATTAACGCCTCCAAACCGCTTGCTGATGTTTTGGTACCTTAAGATCTCTGTTTCGGACATGGATCACCCTCCAATACGGAAGCATACTCGTGGCGAACTAGTGCTGCTGATGCGGTACAGTCTCCTTGCAGCGCCCTGCCGATGGACGCCCGTCTTAGATTCGACTTTAATGTTACAAATACCTGCCCATAATCTCAGTTCTGCCACATTTCTTCCCACCCTTTTTCCTCCACTTCTTCCTTCACCTGGTGTTGTCAATGCCCACGGGACATAAGATGAAAAAAACCGCTGCACTACCCTGCCTCCAAATCGATGGAGCGCAGCAGCCGCAGCGGCTTTTTTTAGTTTGATACGTGATCAGAGAGGGGCTGCCTTACAGTTGCTCAGCACCTATGTAATATGCCAATCGCTGAAGCTCCAGGCTCAGGTCGGCATTGGCCACCTGCACATCCTTGGGGACATCCAGCGTCACTGGTGCAAAATTGAGTATAGCCTTCACACCAGCCTCTACCAAGGCTTTGCAGGTTTCCTGGGCTGCATCGGCCGGTACAGTGATAATCGCCAGCCTGATATCCTCCTCCGGCACAATTCTGGGGATTTCACTGACGGAATAGATAGGTATATCATCTACATACCCGCCAACCAATCCCGGATTGACATCAAACAGGGCAACCAGCTTGATGGTAAACAGAGGATCGATCTGAAAGCGGCGCCAATTATAGCGGGCGAGGGCATGGCCTAGACTGCCGACCCCCACCAGCGCCATATGGAGAGGCTCATCGAGATTGAGGATCTTACGGAGCTCATCTTGAAGAAACTCTACATCATACCCTACTCCCTGCTTGCCGAACTCGCCGAACCAAGCCAGATCCTTGCGCACCAGAGCCGGCCTTACACCGGCCCTTTTCCCGAGTTCATGGGACGATATACAAGACTCTTTACCCTTTACCTCTTCTAGCACTCTCAGGTATACGGGCAGACGCCGAATCACCGCATCGGAGATTCCCTTCCAGGCCAACTTGATTCCCCCTCCAACAGAGGTGTTCGTTCTTCCATTCTTACCCGCAGTTCTTGACCTCTAAACAACTTGCTGCAGTCCGCAGCTTATCGCTGATATCAAGGTCTGCAAACTAGAATGCTAACTCGTCCTCCAGGTAACTCACTACTTGTCCTATGGGTATCCTCACCTGTTCCATGGAATCCCGGTTCCGGACAGTCACTGCCTGATCCTCCCGGGAATCGAAGTCAAAGGTGATGCAAAACGGAGTCCCAATCTCATCCTGCCTCCGATAGCGCCTGCCGATACTTCCGGAATCGTCATAATCAACGGGGAAGTGCTTCCTTAGGGTTTCATAGAGCCCTTGAGCTTCCGATGTCAGGCTCTTCGACAGCGGGAGTACTGCTGCCTTGTAGGGCGCCAAGAAGTGATGGAGCCGCAGCACCTTTCTGGTGTCCTTTTCCAGCTTTTCCTCCTCATAGGCATCGGCCAAGAAGGCCAAGAACAGGCGGTCTACCCCCACCGACGGCTCAACGCAATAGGGCACGTACTTCTCATTGGTGAAGGGATCCACATAGCTCATGTCTTCTTTCGAGGCTTCTGCATGCTGCTTGAGATCAAAATCAGTGCGGTTGGCTATCCCCCACAGCTCTCCCCAGCCAAATGGGAAGAGATACTCGATGTCGGTGGTGGCCTTGCTGTAATGGGACAGCTCTTCCGGGGAATGCTCCCGGGTCCGGACGTTTTCAGGCTTCAGCCCCAGTTCCAGCAGCCACTGCTTGCAGAACTCTATCCAGTATTCATACCAATCCATGTCGGTCCCAGGTGCACAGAAGAATTCCAGCTCCATCTGCTCGAACTCCCGGGTCCGGAAAATGAAGTTGCCAGGGGTGATCTCATTTCTAAAGGATTTACCGATTTGGCCGATGCCAAATGGGATCTTCTTACGGGATGTACGCATTACATTCTTGAAATTGACGAAAATCCCTTGGGCTGTTTCCGGCCTGAGGTACACTTCAGATTTTGCATCTTCGGTCACACCCTGAAAGGTCTTGAACATCAGGTTGAACTGCCGAATATCGGTGAAATCATGGGCTCCGCAGCGGGGGCAAGGCAGCTTATTGGTTCTGATATATTCCGTCATCTGCTCATCTGACCAGCCATCAACTGCAGGATGATCGTCGCCGTCTTTGGCGAGATTGTCGTCAATCAGCTGATCTGCCCGGAACCTAGCTTTGCACTGGCGGCAGTCAATCAGCGGATCGCTGAACCCCGCCAGGTGCCCTGAAACCTCCCAAGTCTTGGGATTCATCAGGATGGCGGCATCCAATCCCACATTGTATTGCGATTCCTGGATAAACTTCTTCCACCAAGCTTTCTTAATATTATTCTTCAGCTCCACTCCCAAAGGGCCGTAATCCCAGGTGTTGGCCAATCCCCCATAGAGCTCGGAACCCGGGAAAACGAACCCGCGGGATTTGGAGAGTGAAACTAGCTGGTCCATGGTTTTCTCCGTCATCGTTATTTGAACTCCTTCCCAATATCTGACACTTAATCCAAAGGTCTTGCCCTATTATACCCATACACAGCTCTTCTCTGCAATTACCTGGCCTTCCTTTATCAAGGTTTTCAAGAAACGGCCAAGAGGATTCTATAGCGGAGGTGCAGAATCCTTGATGGTAGTTGAGAGCATCCTGCAGTAGTTTATTAAACGCCAAAGTCGGCAATCGAAGGAGGTAAAGATATGTCTCAAGTTACATTGGGACTGATTGTGGGCAACCGCAATTTTTTCCCTGACAGTCTCTGTGAGAATGGCAGACCGGCGGTAATTAAGGTCATGGAACAGCTGGGTATCAAGGTCATTGCCCTTTCGCCGGAAGACACAAACCTGGGGACTGTAGAAACCTGGGAGGATTCCAAGAAGTGTGCAGCGCTCTTCAAGGAGCACGGTAATGAGATCGACGGCATCTTGGTTACACTACCCAACTTCGGCGATGAGCGGGGTGTGGCCAATGCCATCCGCCTGTCCGGCCTTAAGGTGCCGGTCTTGGTCCACGCCTTCGCAGACGATGCCGCCGCGATGGGCCTTGCCAACAGAAGAGACAGCTTCTGCGGCAAGATATCAGTCTGCAATAATCTCCGTCAATACGGAATTCCCTATTCGCTGACTACCAAGCATACCGTTGCCCCTGAGGACCCAGCTTTTGCTGAGGACCTAAAGTGGTTTGCAGCAGTCTGCCGGGTTGTCAGGACCTTGAGAGGTGCCCGCTTGGGTGCCATCGGTACCCGTCCAGCCAACTTCAATACTGTCCGCTACAGTGAAAAGCTCCTGGAGGCAAGCGGAATATCCGTTGAGCCCATTGACCTGTCAGAGGTCTTCGGCAGGATTGGCCGCTTAGCTGACAGCGATGATGCTGTCCAGGCCCGCCTCAAGGACATCACTAGCTACGTTCAGACCGCGGGCGTACCCGATGCTGCCTTGATGAAGATGGCGAAGCTGGCAGTGGTCATTGATCGATGGATGAAGGACCATGACCTCATTGGTACCACCATCCAGTGCTGGACTTCCATAGAGGAGTTCTTTGGCATCGCCCCCTGCGCCGTCATGAGCATGATGAGCAACTCTCTCTTGCCCAGCGCTTGTGAAGTAGACGTACTGGGGCTCATCAGCATGCTGGCCCTTCAAGCAGCCTCCGGAAAGCCAAGTGCCATCATTGACTGGAACAACAACTATGGCGATGATCCCAACAAGCTGGTAGCTTTCCACTGCAGCAACTTCCCCAAGGACATGTTGGAAGATGCAGCCATGTCCTATCAGGACATTGTCGGCGGGACAGTCGGCAACGAGAACGCCTACGGCACGGTGCAGGGGAGAATCAAGGCGGGGCCCTTCACCTTTGCCAGGGCCAGTACCGATGATGTAAATGGGAAAATCAGGGCCTATGTCGGCCAAGGTGCATTTACCACGGATCAGCTGACGACCTTCGGCGGATACGGAGTTGCCGAAATCCCCGGGCTGCAGTGCCTCATGAAGCACATCTGCAATAACGGCTTCGAACACCATGTGGCAATCAACCAGTCCCAGGTTGCCTGTGCCCTGTATGAAGCCTTCACCACGTATCTAGGCTGGGATGTCTATTACCACAAGGGCTAATTATCCAATAGGCAGCCAGCCCATATAGTGATGGAAAGCCAAGGGGTCACCCCTTGGCTTTTTCTTTGCTGTTTTCTACGCTATTTGGTTCAGTGGTGATAGGATTCTCCCCTGATGATTGTGAACCACCGATAGAGCTGTTCCAAAAGGACCAGGCGCATCAGCTGATGGGGAAAGGTCAATGGGGAGAAGGAGAGGCGCAGGTGGGCTCCATCAATCACAGAAGCATGGAGTCCCAGGGCACCGCCGATTATAAAAACAATATGGTTCCAGCCTTCCACTCCCAGCCGGTCAATCACCGCTGCCATGGCCTCCGAGGACTCCATTTGCCCCTGTATATCTAGAGCTATAACATAGCTCCTTTCGGGAATAGCCCTTAAGATGCGTTCTGCCTCCTTGGCCTTGACCATGTCCTGCTGAGCTTGGGAATACCCGTCCCGAAAAGGTTCATCCTTCACTTCCACAATGCTTAGCTGGCAGTAAGACCGCAGCCGCTTAGCGTATTCCGCCATGCCGTCAACTAAGTAACGCTCCTTGAGCTTCCCGACTGCGATGATCGTAACCCGTACCATCCCAGCAGCACTCCTCTCGCCGGCCGCCGGAGAAGGTTGTCTTCAAGGGTTACAAGCGGGCAGTAGTTACAAATCTGTCTTCTCCCCGGAAGAAGTCAATATTCAGCTCCCCGCCGTGTCCGGCCCGTTTGACCTTGGCAACCAGTTCCTCCATGGATCGGATCTGATCACCGCCGGCGGCGATGATCAGATCGCCAGGCTGCAGCCCTGCAGCCGCGGCCGGCTCATTGGGGACTACTTCTACTATGAAAACACCGCTTTTCACCGGCAGCTTATCTCCTGTTTCCCGTTCATAACGGGCAGCAAAAACTTCATCTACGGTACCACCCAAAATACCCAACCTGAGTATCTTGCCGTGGGCAATCAGTTCTTCAGCTATGTCTCGAGCAGTGTTGATGGGAATGGCAAAACCGATGCCTTGGGCGTTCTGGATGATGGCGGTATTGATGCCCACAACCTCTCCCTTTAGATTCAGCAGAGGGCCGCCGCTGTTGCCAGGATTGATGGAGGCATCGGTTTGGATCACTCCCTCGATCTGCAGGTTATACTTGGGATCTAGGAGAAGCCCTCGGCCCAAGGCACTGACCAGCCCCAGGGTTACAGAACTCTCGAATCCATAGGGATTCCCGATGGCGATGACAAACTGCCCTACCCGCAGTTTGTCTGAATCACCTAAGGGTGCTGTGGGCAGATTCCCGCCGGAAATTCTCACCACCGCCAGATCGGTAAAGGGATCAGTCCCCACCACCCTGCCCCTGTAGGGGTCCCTTCGCTCCGGCAGGTACACCATGATCTCCGAGGCGTCGGAGATCACGTGGTTATTGGTAATTATGTGCCCATCCCCATCTATGATGACTCCGGAGCCAATCCCTTCCCTTTCCTGAATGATCTGTCCCACAAAGAAGTCGTTGACAACAGCTTTCTCTACCGTTTCTATCCGGACAACCGCCGGGCCAACCTGATCAACTACATCTACAGCAGCACTCTCCAGGCTGCGGAGGACATCAGTCCCGTTTGGAGTCTCTGCCCGCTCTTCCGCCTTAATCTCCTCAGGGCCGGGAGGTGAAGCCCCGCCGCCCCACCGCTGATCCATCCACCAACTCCCAAACAAAGCCGCAGCAGTACAGACGATCAAGACCATCAGCAGCTCCCGGGGAATCTGAAACCGCCTTCCTGACATCAGCTGTCGCCTCCCTACCAGTTTGTCTTAGTATGCCTTGGTAGGGCAAAAGACTATGCGGCAGCGGAAACGTCAGCAGCAGTTGACCAGTGCGGCTACAGCTTCCTGGAGCTCCTGCACTGCCTCTTCTGATTGAGCCTCCACATACACCCGCAATAGGGGTTCAGTCCCCGAAGGACGCACCAGGAACCAGCTGCCGTCCTCCAAGATGTATTTGGCCCCGTCGATATCAATGATTCGCTCAAGTTTTCTACCGGCAACTGTCTCGGGGTGTGTTGAAACCAACTTCTTCAGCAGGATGGTTTTCTGCTCAGCGGGATAACTCAAATCAATGCGGCTGCTGAAGACAGGCCCCACCTCTGCCATGATGCTGTCCAAGATGGAACTAAGATTCTCGCCCCACACCGCCCGCATTTCAGCAGCCAAGAGGTTAGCTAGGATACCGTCTTTCTCGGGGATGTGACCGCCGATGCTGAGGCCGCCGCTCTCTTCTCCCCCGATGATGACGGGCCTTTGACGCATATGTTCACATATATACTTAAATCCTACCGGTGTCTCCAATACCTGAAGCCCGTACTTGGCAGCCAGCCGATCGATCAAGTGTGTTGTAGCCACCGTGCGCACTACATCCCCTCTGTAGCCCCGATGCTCCACTAGATGGACCAGCAGCAGAGCAACCAATTGGTTGGGAGTAATGAACCGGCCTGTATCGTCAATGATCCCAAACCGATCGGCATCTCCATCGGTGGCCAGTCCCAAGTGGCTGCCGCTTTCCCTTACCCGTTCAGCCAGGGGCATCAGTTGAGCAGCAGTAGGTTCCGGCATGCCCCCGCCAAACAAAGGGTCACGGTTTCCCCGGATTACCTCCACCCGGCAGCCGTTGGCATTCAGCACCTCAGCCAAGTAATGGCGGCCGGAGCCGTGCATGGGATCACAGACTACCTTGAGGCCGCTTTCTGCAATTGCTTCAAAATTCACCAAGCGCCTTAGGTGTTGAAAGTACGCTTCCCGGGGGTCAATGATTTCCAGGGAGCCGTCTCGGCGGGCAGCTTCTAGATCAACCGATTCGGCGCCCTCCGCGGCCGGCAGCCCGATTCTGCCCTCGATGGCCTTGGTTATGTCGGTATCTGCCGGCCCCGCATACTCAGGTATGTATTTGATCCCATTGTATTCAGGGGGATTATGGCTGGCAGTAAACACCACGGCGCCGGCAGTCTGGAGCAGAGCAACTGCATAGGCTATGACCGGTGTGGGTGCATCATGTGGGAGCATGTACACTTTAATCCCATTGGCAATTAGTACTCTAGCTGCCTCCTCAGCAAAGCGTTCTCCCAAAAACCGGGCATCATGGCCGACTATGACGCCCCTCCCTGCCTTGGAACTGGCCAGAAGATAAGCAGCAATGGCCTGGACAACTATACGCGCATTCTCAAAGGTGAACGTGTCGCACATAACTGCCCTCCAGCCGTCGGTGCCGAACTTAATGTGATCTGTCCTGCTCGCCATAAACTCTTAAACCGCCCCACTGCCTTTATCCAGCGATTAGGGGCGGCCCCTCCTCTCTTCGATTATTGCATTGAAAGCCTATACTCGATAACAAGCTGTTACTAGAAGCCATCATTGCGTGCAGACTTCCAATAGCCGCAATAAGCTATCAATACTCGCTGATCTAGGCGGATTCCTTTCCCAGTCACCTGTATAGTAACCTTTTTCCTTTATCTTAATGTTACTCCGGCATATGGGTACCCGAACCTAGCGGCTCTGTTTCTGCCGTCTCAGCAGATAAATGAAAAACGGTGCTCCGGCTATGGCAGTAATCACTCCTACCGGCAGTTCTGCAGGAGCAAGCATTGTACGAGCCGCTGTATCGGCAAGCACAAGGAAGATGGCGCCCACCAAGCCAGCAGCAGGCAGCA
>LFTN01000096.1:9524-10233 GCA_001513495.1 Clostridiales bacterium DTU087 | reverse complement strand
TGTTATCCCACTACTATAGTTCATCGGCGGTAATTGAAGAGGTTGAGGCAGCTCTAGAAATGCAGGCATTGAAAGCTGGTGAGTTCATTGAGAGCCAGCTCCAGATCTCTTTGTCCATTCTAGAGGCAATTGCGGCCAGGCCTGAGATCAAGAGCATGGACTGGGAACAGCAGCGGCCGGTAATTGAATCTGAGGCCAAGCGGATGTCGGATTTTCTAGCCCTGGGGATAATCGACCGCCACGGAGTTGCCAGGTACAACGATGGCACCACCGGCAATCTGGCCGACCGTGATTATGTGATCAGGGCACTTAATGGACAAGCCTCCGTTTCCGATGTACTTGTCAGCCGCATCACCAACGGAGTTGTCTTGATGTATGCTGTCCCCATCAGGGACAACAACCGGGTTGTAGGAGCTGTTCTGGGCCGAAAAGATGCCGCGGCCCTCAGTGACATCACCGATGGGTTAGGTCACGGCAGCAGCGGCTGGGCTTTTGTAGTCGGTGCCGACGGCACGCTGTATGCTTATCCCAACCGGCAATGGGTACTGGACCAGGTCAACATATTTGACGAAAATAGCGCTCTGGCCAACGCCGGCCGGGCTATCAAAGATATCGGCCTCGGCAAAACCGGTGTCATCAGGTATCACCTCGGTGATGGAGCAGGCCGGATGGTGGGGTTGGCACCAGTACCGTCCACGGGGTGGACCAT
>LFTN01000096.1:0-9481 GCA_001513495.1 Clostridiales bacterium DTU087 | reverse complement strand
CAAGTGAAGGAAGGGATAGAGGCTCTAGCCGATGGCGACCTCACCAAGAGTGTGCAAGTTGATCTGGAGGATGAAGTCGGTATCGTGGCTGCTGCCCTCAATAAGACGGCGGCCAGCATCAGGCAAGCGGTAAAGCTGGTGGCAGATACCACTGATGAGCTGGTGGATACCAGCGGGCAGATGGCGGCTGCCTCCGAAGAAGTAACTGCTTCCGTTGAGGAAGTGGCAAGTACCACTAACCAGTTCTCCTCAACACTGGAGACCATGAATGCCAATGTGCAGTCAATGAGCAGGGATGTTCAGGAGGTAGCTGAGAGAGCGTCATCGGGTGAGACTGCAGTTCGGGATGTTGTGAGGCAGATCAGTGAGTTGAGTGAAAGCATGCAGCTGTTGGCTGATGAGGTTTCGGGTTTGGGCCGCCTGTCTGAAGAGATAGGCAGCATAGTAGGTGTTATTACCGCCATTGCAGAACAGACCAACCTGCTGGCACTTAATGCTGCCATTGAGGCAGCCCGGGCTGGAGAGCATGGGCGGGGCTTCGCCGTTGTAGCAGATGAGGTGAGAAAACTGGCAGAGCAGAGTTCCCACGCAGCGGCGGAGATAACCACCCTTGTGCATCAGGTCCAAAATGGCGTCCATGCAGCTGTTGATGGAATGAACAGGGGTGCTAAGCAAGTCGATGAAGCTGTGGATAATGTCAGCGAAAACGGTCGAATGCTCCGGAGCATCCTTGAAGGAGTGACGGAGATGGTGGGCCGCATGGAGGAAATCTCGTTGGGTATAGAGCAGATCAGTGTTGGTGGTCAAGAGATAGCTGCTGCCGCAGAAGAACAGGCTGCTTCCATCAGCGAAGTTGCTGGGTCTGCTCAGGACTTGACACAGATGAGTGAAAAGCTGCGGGCTCTAGTGGGGCAGTTTAGCTGGGAGCTGGATTCCTGACGGCGAGTGACAGGTGAAATCTAAGACCATAAGTAGCAGCGGCCAGCTAGATCGCTTCAATCAGGACGGGTGGGTGCGGAATCCTCACCCGTCTATTGTTATTGCGGGATGGTTACATACTAACTAGAATGTTTGTGTTGATAAATAATAACTAATATGGTAAGTTAGAAAGCGTGTCATACAAAATTTCCCAAAATTTGGCACGCGCAGGAAAATCTATATAGGTTTCAGAGGAAAGAGGAGACGATGTTGGGCAGCTTCTGTTGGGAGGTCCCAGCCGCGATGCGCAAGTACCTAAGAGCGGTACTGCCCATCGCATTGCTCGGCCTTATTGGAGCCGGAAACATCATACCCATCAAAGTGTTTTTTGGATTCGAATGGCTGTGGGGAAGCATAGCGCTGCTGGTACTTATCCGCTATTGGGGTATGCCAGCAGGTATACTTGGAAGCATAGTAGCGAGTTGTTCAGCGGTTCTTGGAGGGTATTCCCCATATAGCCCTTTGATTTATCTGTTTGAGGGCCTTTTCTTGACATATGCTTGGCGCAGGACTAAGCATAGCATTTTATCGCTGACTGTATTTTATTGGATGGTGATAGGTTCGCTGGTGGCCTTGTCTTACCTATTGGGTGGGAAGGCCCCGACGCAGCCGGCCCTTGTTTTCATCATATTGAGGATGCTTGTGAACGGAAGCGTTAATGCAGTTGTCGCAGAAGTCATCATTGTCCTGTCCGATTGCCACCGGACCTGGGGAAACCGTAGGCTGCCGTCATTGAGGAGAGTCTTCTCCATTTCAAGCATGGCATTCCTGTGCATAAGCACACTACTCTTGGTGTCTTTTGAAAGCTGGTATGAATTCCGTGCAGTAGAGTCGGAGATAAGGAGTGATCTGAGGATCAGCCATTCTGCAATCTCAACCGCGGTTCAAAACGAGCTAATTACGTTAACCCAGACCATGACTTATCTGGCAGAGAAGCTTGGCTCCGGCTCATTCAGCACAGCGGATATTCAGAGAGACATTGAGCTGATCGACAAAGCCAGTCATGGCCTGTTGGGCCTGTACGTGGCAGATTCAGAGGCGAGAAGCATCGGTTTTAGCCCAGCCTTTGGCAGCTCCGGGGAGCTAAATGTGGGGCGAAGCTTCGCACATCGAGAATACTATCAGGAGCTGATCCGCACCAAAAGGCCGATAACCTCTGAGTTGATCCTGACAGACTCGCTTTCTTCAACTGGACAACCTACTCCTGTAGTGGTGATCGCTTTTCCCGTAATCAATGGGGGAGAACTGTATGGCTATGCAGCCGGCCTTCTTGATCTAGCCTTTGCAGAAGGGCTGCTTAGGTCCTTTTCCCAGGACGATAGTGAGATCACACTGCTGGATGAGCATCATCGAGTGATCGCCAGCACAAATCCTGAGAACGTGCCTGGCGGACAGCTGCAATATAGCGGTCCTCGGGGATTCCACCATCGGCTGGAAGGCAGCATCGAGCACCACATGGAGGCTGATGGGTCTTTACCCATTCTTGAACAATGGCGCCGCTCCTACTATGTTCTGGAAGAGCCTATTCTTACCAACCAACTGGGCGTCGAAGTCCCTTGGACATTAGTAGTGGAGCGGCCCATCGCAGCGGATATCGATAGGCTCTACGGCTTCTACAACTATGGTTTGGCGATGCTATTAATGCTGCTGGCTGCGGCAGCCGTGATAGCGAGATTAGGTGCATATTGGTTCGGGACACCCATCCGGATGCTGGCCAACTTGAGTGACGATCTGCCAGGCAAGATCCGCAAAGGTGAACAGATAGCTTGGCCTCTGCCCAGAATTACAGAGCAGGATGTGCTCATCAGCAACTACAGAAAGATGACTGAAGCCATCAATGAGTACGTAAGGGAACTCAACCTCTATTCCAGGAGGATGGAGTATTTGGCCGAACGCGACCCGCTTACCGGGTTGTTCAACCGCACTGTTCTGCCTAGAAGGCTGAAAAACGCCATTGACCTTGCCAGGATCAGAAAATCACGTGTGGCAGTCATGTTTGTTGACCTTGACGATTTCAAATCCGTCAACGATACATATGGACACGATGCTGGAGATGCACTGTTGGTGGAGATCGGATCAAGGTTTTTGGAATACGCTGGTGACATGGGTTCTGTAATCCGGCAGGGAGGGGATGAGTTTGTAGTAGTTCTGGAAAGCGTCTCAGGTAAGGACGATGTGAAGAGTTTTGTTGACAGGTTGTTTGCTGCCCTTTCGCTGCCCATTGATATAGGCAGCGGGGAGATCACCGTAACGGCCAGTATTGGCATCAGCCTCTTTCCAGAACATGGTGATAGTGTCAATACTTTGCTCCGCAAGGCCGACACGGCTATGTACTCCGCCAAAGAGGTCCAGGGAAACAGCTTCCGTTTCTACGAAAAGCAAATGGACACAGCGTTTCAGGATCAGTTGAAGTTGACTGATGAGCTGGATCGGGCGATTAGCCGAGAAGAACTGCAGCTACATTTTCAGCCAATAGTGGACTGCGGGTCTCAGACAGTGCAGGGAGTCGAAGCCTTGGTAAGGTGGCAGCACCCTCAGCGTGGGGCTATCCTGCCCGGACAGTTCCTGCCGGCAGCGGAACAGTGCGGCCTAATCTTAGATATCGACGAGTGGGTGTTGCAGGCAGCATGCACTCAGGTACTCAATCATTTCGGCAAAAGAGAGCACCCAATGCTGTTTGTCAACCTTTCAGGCCAGCACCTCCACCCAGGCAGCGGACTGGTCGACATGGTCGCAGGGGTACTTGATAGCACTAAGTTTGATCCGAAGTCATTAGTGCTCGAGATTACAGAGACAACGCTGATTGAGAATGTTGGGTCGGCAACGTCGATACTGATGGAGCTAAGGAAGTTGGGAATCCGTATTGCCCTCGATGATTTCGGAGAAGGGTATTCGTCGTTGGCCTATTTAGCAAATCTCCCCGTCGATATCTTGAAAATCAGCGGGCAGTTTGCCTATGGTATTTCCCAGCACGCTAGGGACGTTGCAGTTATTGATACAGTCATCGGCATGGCCAAGAGACTTGACATAGTTGTTGTTGTAGAAGGCATAGAGTTGGCAAATCAGATGGAGTTTTTTGCCCAACGGGGGTGCGACCTAGCCCAGGGTTTTTATCTAGGCGAGCCTCGTCCCATATATGAGCTGACCGGCACGAAAAATATAGCTTAGCCTGGCTGTAATCCGGGAGCATTTCATGTATAATTACAGTCAAAACGGGAACCGTGACCTTTATTGGCAAAGAGCAGACTTATCTGGAAGGAGTTTTTGTATGTTCTATCAGAGAAGCCTAGCAGCCAAAATAGCAGTCTATACCGGCACTTTGCTGTTTTTCGTCTGTGTGGGGTTGGGCGTACTAGCAATCAGTTACAGTTCTTCAGCGGTGGTAGAAGAAGTTGAGACAGCACTGATCATGCAGGCCCAAAAGGCAGCTGAATATCTAGAGAGCCGATTCGAGACCTACCTGACAGCCCTAGAGGCAATTGCCGCCCGGCCTGAAATCAAGGGTATGAACTGGGAGCAGCAGCGCCCGGTAATCGAGTCAGAAGAGCAGCGGCTGACTGCCTTTGAGGTACTGGGAGTAGTTGACCGCAGTGGGTTTGCCAGGTACAGCGACGGCACTACAGCAAACTTAGGTGACCGCGATTACATCATCAGCGCCCTAGGCGGACGGGCTGCGGTGTCAGACGTGATTGTCAGCCGTGTCTCCAACACGGTAGTTCTCATGTATGCTGTACCTATCAGAGATAATGGCCGGGTGATGGGAGCACTGATCGGCAGGAGGAACGCAACTGCTCTAAGTGACATCACCGATGAGCTGGGCTTTGGCGCAAGAGGATACGCTTACATAATTGGTGACGACGGCACTTTATACGCTTATCCAAATAGGCAGCTGGTGCTGCAGCAGGTGAGCATCTTCGATGATACCGGTTCATTTGCAAACGCAGGCCGGGCTATCCGGGCCTTTGGCCTCGGCAAGAACGGTGTAGTGAGGTACAGCCTCGATGATGGAGCTGGCCGCATGGTCGGCTTAGCACCGGTTGACTCCACAGGGTGGACCATTGCTGTCGGTGCCATGGAGGCAGACGTCCTGGGCAATGTCACCCAGCTGAGGTATTTCTTCATCGGGATCTCTCTGGCATTTCTAGCCGCAGGTATCGCTGCAGCTGCCTACCTGGGAAGGCGGATTGCTCATCCGCTGACAGAGGTTAAGGAAGTGATAGAGGCCTTGGCCGATGGCGATCTGACAAAGCGCACAGACATTCAGCTCCAGGACGAAGTGGGTATAGTGGCGGGAGCACTCAATCGAACTATAGGCAGCATACGGGACGCGATGACACTGGTTGCCGGCACCACAGATGAGCTTGCAGATACCAGCGGCCAGATGGCTGCTGCTGCCCAAGAAGTGACTGCTTCAGTTGAGGAAGTGGCCAGTACTACTAACCAGTTCTCCTCGACCTTAGAGACCATGAACAACAATACCCAGTCAATGGGCAAAGATGTTCAAGATGTGGCTGTGAGGGCATCATCGGGGGAAAACGCAGTTAGAGATATTATGAAGCAGATCAGTGAACTAAGTGAGAGCATGCAGACGCTGGCCGATGAGGTGTCGGGCTTGGGGGTTGTCTCTGAGGAAATTGGCAGCATAGTGAGTGTTATTACCGCCATTGCCGAGCAGACTAACCTGTTGGCACTAAATGCCGCCATTGAGGCTGCTAGGGCAGGAGAGAACGGCAGGGGATTTGCCGTTGTAGCTGAGGAAGTAAGAAAGCTGGCTGAGCAGGCTTCCACAGCAACAGCAGAAATAACGACTCTGGTACGGCGAGTTCAGGAAGGCGTCCAAGGAGCCGTTAGCGGGATGGATAAAGGCGCTAGACAAGCCGACGGGGTGATGAATAGCATCAATGAAAGCGGTCAGGCCTTACACAGCATCCTGGAAGCAGTTACCGGTATGGTAGGCCGCATGGAAGATATTTCCTCTGGCATTGAGCAGATCAACACCGGCGGCCAAGAGATAGCTAGCGCTTCTGAAGAGCAGGCAGCTTCCATAGCCCAGGTGGCTACATCCGCTCAGGACTTGACTCAGATGAGCGAGAGGCTGAGAACGCTGGTGGGGCGGTTTAAACTGGGATGATCATTTTAAAATCTGGTATTGAAAAGCCTCGGGCCATTTGGTATAATAACAAGGCACCGACAGTGCCAGGCGCCTATAGCTCAGCGGATGAGAGCACCGGCCTCCGGAGCCGGGAGCGCAGGTTCGATTCCTGCTAGGCGCACCAATGTCAAGCCATCGGTTTTTGCCGGTGGCTTTTTGTTTTGCCTGCAAGTAATGATCTAGAAGCCGCAAGGCCGTGCGCTGGAAGAAGCCGGGAGGAATAACCGCTTGTTCGCCGAAGATGTAAACTAGCATATTACCGCCCGCCATTGGGTCAGGATAGGTTGTGGACCCAGTGGATGGTTATGAGGGAAAGTGAAAAGGAGGTCATTGTATGCAGGTTGGTGTCTTTACTGTCTTGTTTGGACAGCTGCCGCTGCCTGAGGCGCTAGACAAGATTAAGGGCTATGGGCTGAATGCAGTAGAGATCGGATGCGGCGGATTCCCCGGCAAGGCCCACTGTGACCCGGCAGAACTGCTTGCCGATGAGGCTAAGCTAAAGGATTGGAAGAAGGCTCTAGATGATCGGGGCATGTTCATCAGCTGCTTGAGTGTTCACGGCAACCCCCTGCACCCCCAGAAGGAACTGGCCCAGCAGTTCCACGACGACTGGCGGAACGCTGTGCTTTTGGCTGAGAAGCTGGGTGTAGAGATAGTGACATGCTTCTCCGGCTGTCCGGGGGATCATGAGGATGCCAAGTATCCCAACTGGGTCACTTGTGCATGGCCCACTGATTTTCTCAAGATTCTGGAGTGGCAGTGGGAAGAGAAGCTGATTCCCTACTGGCAGCAAGAGAGCAAATTCGCCGCTGACCACGGAGTAAACAAGATCGCCTTTGAGATGCATCCCGGCTTCATGGTGTATAATCCCTATACCCTGCTGAAGCTGCGGGAGGCTGTGGGCACAAACATCGGTGCCAACTTTGACCCCAGCCATCTGTTCTGGCAGGGCATCGATCCAGTCAAGGCCATCCGCTACTTAGGAGAGAAGGATGCCTTGTTCCATTTCCACGCCAAGGATACCGCCATTGACTCCTGGAACAGCCCGGTTAACGGCAACCTGGATATTATCCCGTATACCGAGCTGTCCAAGCGCTCCTGGCTGTTCCGGTCGGTGGGATACGGCCACGGGTATCAGGTATGGAAAGACATCGTCAGCACCTTAAGGCTGGTAGGCTACGATTACGTACTCAGCATCGAGCATGAAGATGCATTGGCCTCCATCGAGGAAGGCTTCTCCAAAGCCGTTGAGTTTCTAAAAGAAGTGATTCTTGAAGAGCAGCTCGCAGAAGCATGGTGGACTGACTAGGACTTCGCTGACTGTGATTGCCAACGATTGCCAACGGCAAGTGCACCAGGCGGGGGTTATCCCCCGCCTTTTTGCGTTGGCCCTTCCGCTGATACCCGCATATCCATTGAAATGATATACTATAAATTACAGCTCCATTGGCCCCCGCAGACTCTTGCCCGGCAAGCAGGTAAATAAGTAACTTACTTAGAATAGCTAATGTCAATGAAAACGGGATTAGGAGGAACGTTGTGTGTTCAAGATTCTAGAGAAAGACGCTGCAGCTCACAACGTGTGGAGATACGTAATCGCAGCACCGGATGTAGCAAAGAAGGCACAGCCTGGGCAGTTTGTCGTCCTGCGGCTGCATGAGCGAGGAGAGCGAATCCCCATCAGCATATCGGATTGGGACCGGGAAGCCGGGACCATCACTTTGATAGTGCAGGCCGTCGGTCACACAACTAGGCAGCTGGCTGAGATGAATGCGGGGGACCAGATACTCGATCTGTTGGGGCCTTTGGGCAAGCCTGCAGTCATTGAGCCGGTGGGAACAGTGGCGTGCATAGCTGGCGGAGTGGGGACGGCTATCATCTACCCTGAGGTGAGGCGGCACTGGGAAGTCGGCAATCGAGTCTTGACGCTAATCGGAGCCCGCAGCCGAGAGCACCTGTTTTACCAGGAAGAACTGGCAGCGTTCAGCGACCGCGTGCTGGTGGCCACAGATGACGGTAGTTATGGCAGTCAAGGGCTGGTGACCGATCTCCTGCATCAGCTCATCGCTGACGGCACCCAGCTCCATCAGGTGGCTGCCGTTGGCCCGATCCCTATGATGAAGGCAGTCTCCGAGATAACGAAGGAGCATGGCATTAAGACCATCGTCAGCCTGAATCCCGTTATGGTGGATGGCACCGGGATGTGCGGAGCTTGTCGGGTGAGGGTTGGAGACGAGATCAAGTTCTGCTGTACCGATGGACCCGAATTCGATGCCCATCAGGTTGACTTTGCATCTCTTCTCCGCAGGTCGCAGATATACGCAAGATCGGAAGTTGACAGTAATTCGGCAGAGATGGTGGAGGCGGGGTGTGATGGCCAGTGTCACAAGTAGATGTTCTAGGCAGGCATAGTACCGGCAAGCGAGGCTTACAGAGAGCGCCGATGCCGACCCAGCCTCCCGAGGAGAGAGTCAAGAACTTTGGAGAAGTTAGTCTGGGCTACTCCCCGGAAACGGCCCGCCAGGAGGCTGGCCGGTGCCTGCAGTGCCGCAATAGGCCCTGTGTCAAGGGCTGCCCGGTGGGAATTGATATACCAGGTTTCATCCGGTCCATAGCTGCGGGAGATTTCGCCGGTGCCGCGGCAGTCATTCGCCAGGACAATAACCTGCCTGCTGTCTGCGGCCGGGTTTGTCCCCAGGAAGTGCAGTGTGAGAGCCTCTGCGTCTTGGGAAGAAGGGGACAGCCGGTGGCCATCGGCAGCCTTGAGCGCTTCGCTGCTGACTGGGAGAGAGAGTCTTCTGGAGGCTTGACCCCAAGGCCCGTTGGAATGAATGGAAAGCACAGAGGGAAAGTGGCAGTAGTTGGTTCAGGCCCCGCGGGCTTGACTGCTGCTGCTGAACTAGGCCGTTTAGGTTATCAGGTGACGGTTTTTGAAGCGCTGCACACTCCCGGAGGAGTACTGGCATATGGAATCCCCGAATTTAGGCTGCCAAAGGCCATTCTAGCCCATGAGTTTGAGCAGCTGCAGCGGCTGGGAGTGGAAATCAGAACCAATGTATTGGTCGGCAGCACCTTGACCATTGATGATCTGTTTGCCCAGGGATATCAAGCGGTATGCCTGGGGACAGGGGCAGGCCTGCCCCACCTATTGGGCATACCTGGTGAAGAGCTCAACGGTGTCTATACCGCCAATGAATTCCTCACCCGGGTCAACCTGATGAAGGCCTATCTGTATCCTGAGGTTGATACACCTCTCTATTTGGGCCGGCGGGTAGTGGTAGTTGGAGGAGGCAACACCGCTATGGATGCTGCCCGCACTGCTGTCCGCCTGGGCAGCAAAGTGACGGTGAT
>LFTN01000193.1:4050-13107 GCA_001513495.1 Clostridiales bacterium DTU087 | reverse complement strand
GGTCATCAAATCGACATTATAGCCCGGAGTGCGGGCTATAAAGACGATCCCCAGGGCCATGCCAACAGCCCAAAGTGCCCCGATGACTGTATCCTCATGCTGCCGTGCCTTGAGGCTGACCAAACCGATGATCGCCGCTGCCAGGAGGGCCGATATTACTGCTCCTTGGGCAGGGTCAAAGCCGAGATAATAGGCAATGCCCATGCCGCCCAGTATGGTGTGGGCGATCCCGCCGCTGATTAGCGAAATCCTCTTGACAACCACATAAGTGCCAGCAATGCCCGCGGCGATGCTGGCCAGAATCCCTGCCACGAGGGCATACTGCAAAAAACTGTAGGTTGACAAAGCCTGGAAGAATCCCATCACGCAGCGTCACCCTCCTGCCCTACTTACCCAGGCCAAAGAATCTACCGATGGGCATGTCCAAATCACCCTCTACCGGCTGCAGCCGCCGATTCACGTATATGATGCGGTCAACATGGCTTTTCAGCAACTGCAAATCATGGGAGACCATGATGATGGCAATGGATCGGTACAGCTCTCCCAGCAGGTGATTGATGGCAGCTTCCGCCTCGGCATCGATACTGGCAGTGGGCTCATCTAGCAGCAACAGTTTTGGTTCGCCTGCCAGTGCCCGGGCAATCAGCACCCTCTGCCTCTGCCCTTCTGAGAGGTTACCCAACCGCCTCTGCCTCAGTCCCCAAACTCCCACCTGCTCCATTGCCTTCCGAGCCGCTTCCCTATCTGCCTCCCCATAGCTTCCCAAGAAACTGGTGAGGCCGAGGCGCCCCATCAGGACCACATCCAGCACTGTGATGGGAAAGGTGCGGTCAACATCGGCAAATTGAGGAACGTAACCGATGAGCCGGCCGGAACGTGCCACCGGCTGGCCAAATATCCTCACCTGCCCGCTGGCGGGAGTCAGCAGTCCCGCAATCAGCTTGAGCAGCGTTGTCTTGCCTCCTCCATTGGGGCCGATTACCCCTAAGAACTCCCCTGCTGCCAACTCCAGGTTTACACACTGCAGAATCTGATCACTGCCGTAGCTAAAATCAACATCCTTTACCTCAACAACTCCAGCCATATAACTCACCGCACTCCAGCCGCAATTGCCTGAGCCATGGATATCAGGTTGTCAAGATAGTCTTCGGCCAAGGGATCCAGCTGTACAACCTGGGCCTGGATCGCCCTGGCCACAGCCTCGGCCGGCTTCATATTGAACTGACTCTGCACAAAGATAGTCCTGATCCCTTCTCGACGGGCCAAGTCAATTACTTGGGCCAGCTGCCTGGCATTGGGTTCTTTGCCTTCTATCTCTATGGGGACCTGGACAAGATCATACGCATCGGCGAAATAACCCCAGGCCGGGTGAAAAACCATGAACTTACGCCCCTGAACATCCGCCAGAATGGATCGGATCTGCCGGTCCGCGGCTTCTAAATCCTCAACAAACAGCCGGTAGTTGTGCTCATACGGGCCTCGATTCCCAGGGTCTAGGGCCGCTAGAGCCTCAGTAATAGTCTTTGCCTGCTGCTTGACTAAGGCAGGGCTCAGCCAGATATGGGGGTCCATCAGCCCGTCTGGATGGGGTGCATCGTCAGGTTCACCATGGTGGTGATGGCCATCGATAGGCTTAAGAGCGATACCATCCCGAGTGTCCACCATCAACAACCGTGGATTGCTTCTCTGGATTCTCTCCAGCCAAGCATCCTCAAAGGGGACTCCAATGCGGAAGTAGATTTGTGCTTCTGCCAGTTCTGCCATCTGCCTCGGCGACGGCTCATAGGTTTCTGGGCTGGCACCGGGCTGGACCATGACAGAGACCTTGACACTACTGCCGGCGATCCGT
The DNA here is from genome assembly GCA_001513495.1 of Clostridiales bacterium DTU087. GTDB lineage: Bacteria > Bacillota > Limnochordia > DTU087 > DTU087 > DTU087. Next base: position 11,258 of record LFTN01000193.1, on the reverse strand, counting down.
TCGACAAAGTACTTCTGAGGCAAGATGCTGACAAACACAGAGATAGGCTTTTCTGCAGCCTTCAAACCGGCGCTGTTCAGAAAAATTAATCCAATCATCAAAGCTGCACACAGAGCTGTTCCTTTTCTCATCCAGCAGCCCTCCCCCGGGACTAGGCATCTCCATGGGCACCGATTCTTGTATACCCATTCTCGGTGTTCTTTACACGCCGCCCTCGTCTCGCTGGTGCCGGCCCAAAATGGGCGGCATAAAAGAGAGGGTGGAGACAAACCGTTCCCCACCCATACCCGACATTGTATCCCCCACTATCCTACTGTCTCGTGCCATCCAGCGCTTCGGCCTCTCTAGCCAGCACAATTACTTGTTCACTGGAGATCTTGGCCCAGCTGCCGGCTACCCGAAAGCGCCGCTCCCTCTCACCCTTACCGGCCTGAATCTCTCCATCCTTCAAGGTAGTAACGAGAGGTATGTGGCCCGGATAGACTCCCAGTTCGCCTTCGCTCCCCGGCAGTATAACCATCTCGACGGCATCATCCAGCAGCTCTTGGTGTGGTGTCACAATTCGCAACCGCAAGCTTCCCACTAGTTAGACCGTCCTCTCTCCACCACTTCATCAATAGCTCCGGCCATGTAGAAGGTGTCCTCGGGCAGGTCATCATGTTTGCCCTCGATAATCTCCTTAAAGCCCCGGATCGTCTCGCTGATCGGAACGTACCGGCCTTCACGGCCTGTAAATGCCTCCGCTACAAACAGCGGCTGTGACAGGAACCTCTGGATCCTGCGGGCCCGGGCTACTGTGACTTTGTCCTCATCAGACAGCTCGTCCATACCCAAAATGGCGATAATCTCCTGCAGTTCCCGATACCTTTGCAGTATCTCCTGCACCCGCCGGGCCACCTGATAATGCTCCTCCCCTACATATCGCGGATCCAGCGCCCTGGATGTCGATGCCAGCGGGTCTACTGCCGGATAAATACCCAGCTCGGCAATGCTCCGCTCCAAGTTGGTAGTCGCATCAAGGTGAGCAAAGGTAGTGGCAGGAGCAGGGTCAGTGTAGTCATCTGCAGGAACGTAGATGGCCTGAATAGAGGTGATGGAGCCTTTCCGGGTTGATGTAATCCTCTCCTGCAGAGCTCCCACTTCATTGGCCAGTGTCGGCTGATAGCCCACTGCCGAGGGCATGCGGCCCATCAGAGCAGATACTTCAGAGCCTGCCTGGATAAACCTGAAAATGTTGTCGATAAACAGCAACACGTCCTGACCAGCCGCGTCTCTAAAATGCTCTGCCATAGTCAGTCCCGCCAAGCCCACCCGCAGTCGGGCTCCCGGCGGCTCGTTCATCTGTCCAAAGACCAGAGCGGTCTTATCGATAACGCCCGACTGAGTCATCTCCAGCCAGAGCTCGTTACCCTCCCGAGTGCGCTCACCTACACCGCAGAATACAGAGACCCCGCCGTGCTCTGTGGCAATATTCCGGATCAGTTCCATGATCAACACAGTCTTACCGACACCGGCACCGCCGAATAGGCCTACCTTGCCGCCCTTGGAATACGGTGCCAGAAGGTCAATGACCTTAATCCCTGTCTCGAGGATTTCCACATCGGTGCTCTGCTCCACAAGTTCCGGAGCCGGTCTGTGGATCGGCATCCTCTGCTCTGCCTTGACATCTCCCTGTTCGTCGATGGGCTGGCCTAATACATTGAAAATGCGGCCCAATGTGCATTCCCCTACCGGTACAGTGATTGGGCTCCCAGTATCTTCTACATCCATCCCCCTGACCAGGCCATCGGTGCTGGACATAGCCACACAGCGGGCTGTATTGTTTCCCAAGTGCTGTAATACTTCCATAATAAGGCCGGTATCGCTGACCTTGAGTGCGTTGTACAGGCGAGGAAGGTTTTCCTCCTCAAATTCCACGTCCACCACAGGCCCTATTACTTGCGATATCTTCCCACGGGTATCCATTGTGCTTCCTCCCTAGCGCAGCGCCTCGGCACCGCCCACGATTTCCGAGATCTCCTGAGTGATGCTGGCCTGCCGTGCCTGGTTGTACTGCTGAGTCAAATCCTTGATCATCTGCTCTGCATTATCGGTAGCATTATCCATTGCTACCATCCGGGCCGCCAGCTCACTAGCCTTTCCCTCTAAGAGCCCGTTGTAGATCAAGGACGTGACATAGTGATGAACAAGGCTGGCAAAAACTGCTTCTTCCGATGGTTCCCAGAGCAGGTCCTGTCTAGCCTTGCTTTGCCGCAGTTCATCCAGGGGCAGCAGCTTCACAGTCCGCACTTCCCGCTTCAGAATATTGATGAACTTGGTATAAACCAAGGTGACAGCACCCACTTCGCCCTGTTGGTAAAGGGGCAGTACAAAGTCAGCTAATCTCACCGCCTGCTCCAGGTCAGGCATATCGCCGCTGTCCTCATAGTAGTCTACGGAGATTCCCCGAAACCGCAGCTGGCTTTCTAATCTGCGGCCGACGATGACATTTATCCCCTGTGACGACTGGTGGGAGTCAAGAAAACTGCGCAATATATTGGAATTGTAGGGGCCCGACAATCCCTTGTCTGCCCCAATCACTACATAACACGGCTTGCCCTCTTGTGAAGGATGCCAAAAACGGCTGTTTACTTGATGGCTGCCGATCTCTTGGATTGCATCCCACACTGCTTCGGTGAAGGCGCGATTGGTCAACGCCTGCTGCTGGGACCGGCGCAGCCGAGATTGGGCAATCATCTTCATGGCTCGGGTGACCTGCTGGGTGCTCTGGACACCCCTGATCCGCCGCCGGATGTTCAGCATCGATCTCATGGTCAGCTGCCTCCCCAGATGGACTTGGTGTACTCCTCGATTACAGCCCGGAGTTCCTCTTCTGTCTCACGGGAGAGGTCTGCTGTGGCTTTGATATTCTCCAACACCCCAGGGCGGTTGGACCTGATGTAGCTAACCAAACCTTCTACAAAATCACCCACGCGGTCTACATCAAGCTGATCCACAAAGCCATTGATCCCTGCATACAATTGGACAACCTGTTCTTCCATGGGCATTGGTGCATATTGCCCCTGTTTGAGCACTTCCAACAGGCGCTGGCCCCGCTGCAGCCGTTCCCGGGTGCTTTGATCTAGATCAGAGCCAAACCTGGCAAAGGCCTCCAGCTCCCGGTATTGTGCCAGATCCAGCCGCAGTCTACCCGCGACCTTTTTCATAGCCTTGGTCTGCGCAGCGCCGCCAACCCTAGAGACGGACAGCCCGGCATTTACCGCAGGGCGCTGGCCGGCAAAGAACAGATCGGACTCTAAGTAAATTTGTCCATCAGTAATACTAATCACGTTAGTGGGGATGTATGCAGACACATCACCAGCTAGAGTCTCAATTATAGGCAATGCTGTCAGTGAACCTCCGCCCAGATCATCGCTGAGTTTAGAAGCTCTCTCCAAGAGCCGGGAATGAAGATAGAACACGTCTCCTGGGTAGGCTTCTCTTCCAGGAGGCCTGCGGAGCAGCAAAGCCATGGTTCGATATGCCACAGCATGCTTAGATAGATCATCATAGATCACCAGGGCATGCTTGCCGTTAAACATGAACTCTTCACCCATGGCCGTCCCTGCATAAGGGGCTATATACTGTAAAGGCGCCGGGTCACTGGCTGTAGCCGCCACAACAGTGGTGTAGCTCATGGCCCCAAACTCTTCCAGCGTGCGCACGATCTGTGCTACCGTGGACTGCTTCTGGCCGATGGCTACATATATGCAGTAGACATCTGTGTCCTTCTGGTTGATGATCGTATCAATGGCGATGGCAGTCTTGCCCGTCTGCCGATCCCCGATGATCAGTTCCCGCTGCCCGCGGCCAATGGGGATCATGGAGTCAATTGCCTTCAGTCCCGTCTGCAAAGGCTCCTTTACCGGCTGCCTTTTTACTACACCAGTGGCAACAATCTCAATGGGCCTTCGCTTATCTGTCTCAATGGGGCCCCGTCCATCAAGGGGCCTCCCCAGCGGGTCCACGACTCTGCCCAACAACGCCTCACCCACCGGTACATCTGCTACTCGGCCGGTCCGCCTAGGGGTATCCCCTTTCCTAACTTTCTCTTCACCCCCGAACAACACGCATCCGACGCTGTCTTCTTCGAGGTTGAGGGCTAACCCGGTGACGCCATCGCCAAAATCGATCAATTCATTGGCCATAACGTTTCGGAGGCCGTAAACCCGGGCAATTCCGTCACCTACTTCGATGACAACACCGGTTTCAGCAACTTCCAGCTCTTTCTCAAAAGCCTCCAGCTCTAATGCAAGAACACTCTCAACTTCTTTCGTTTTTAGTTTCATACTCCGATGCCTCCGCCCAAACGTCTCTTGACCTGCTGCAGCATGGTGCGGACACTGCCGTCATACACCATGCCTTCATGGCGGATCACCAATCCACCTATGATCTGCGGCTCAACTATGTTCCTAGCTACAACCTGCTTGTCCAGCTTCTTCTCCAGAAACTGGACCACTTTGCCCAGCAGAGCATCATCCAGGCCGGCAGCCGTAACCAGCTCAACTTCCGCGATCCCTTTTTCATCCTTGTATCTATCCATGAAACCCTCAATGATATCAGGGAGCAGTTCTGCCCGCCCCTGATTAATCACATAAACGAGCAGCCGCTGTACCCACACCGTGTAAGCTGCTAGGTGGTCAGCGACAAACGCTTTTTTCTCTGCTCTGGAAATGCCAGGGTGCTGTAAAAACTCCACTAGACGGGGCTCTGCGGCAAGTGTTCTTTGGAGCCGCTGCAGAGCAGTATAGACCTCATCAACTTGGCCGTGATCCTTAACGTAGCGAAAAAACGCACCGGCATACCGCTTCGCTGCTATGTTAGTTGACATAGGTATCATCCATCCGCTCTAGAGCACTCTCAATCAGTTGGGTATGCGCCTTGGGGCTGAGGTTTTGCTCCAGGATTTTCTCAGCCACCTTAACGGAGAGGCTGGCCACTTCCTGCCGCAGCTCCTGGAGAGCTCGATTCTTGGCTTCTTCCATCTCCCGCTCCAGCCGCTCCCGGCGGGCAGCTTCCTCAGTTCTGGCCCGCTCAGCGATCTCGGCAGCCATTGTCTTTCCTGTTTCAACGGCCTGCTCGATCAACGCTTGGGCTTCCCGCCTCGCCTCATTTAGTTGAGCTTCAGCCTGTTGCTGCAGCTCTTTAGCCCTGGCATAGGATTCATTTGCTTCCTTCAACATACCCTCAGTATGCTCCCGACGCCTAGCAATAAAATCATTGACCGGCTTGTACAGATAACGCCGCAGGACCAGATAGAGGATCAGTATATTGACGATCTGAAAAAAATAGGTCCAGCTTAACTCAATCAACCAAGCTCACCCCTTATCCCAACAGCTTCCCCTTTGCTCAATACTGGAACAGTCTACGAGAGAAGCCGAATCAGGGGGTTAGCAAACAGCAGGATAAGAGCAATCACCAGTGAGTAAATACCCGTGGTTTCAGCAACCGCCTGACCCAAAAGCATGGTCTGGGTAATCTTATCCGACGCATCAGGCTGGCGGCCAACAGCTTGGGCACCGTAGGCTGCGGCCATTCCCTGTCCAATACCAGGCCCAAGTCCAGCGATCATAGCTATACCAGCACCGATAGCTGATGCACCTAATACAATTGCTTTTGCTAGTAACATCCCGTCCATTTCTCTTCCTCCTTATTAGTCAGCAGATGATATAAACACCATGGTCAACATGGTAAAAATGAAGGCCTGAAGTATACCGGAAAAAATGTCGAAATAGATGTGCAAAGGTGCTGGGATCAAGATGGGAATCACCTGATATAAAAGGGACATGATGATCATGCCGCCTAGGATGTTGCCGAACAGACGAAAGGACAATGAGATAGGTGTCGCCAGCTCACCTACAATATTGAGAGGGAAGAGGAAAAACATCGGTTCAAAAAAGCTCTTAAAGTATCCCACGATTCCCTTGGACCGCAGTGCTGTACCCTGGATCAGCAGGAAGCTGATGGAGGCAAAGGCCAAGGTAGTATTGAGATCTGCTGTGGGAGGCCGAAAACCCACGAGGCCGCTGAGGTTGGCAAGCAATAGGAAAGAGAACAAAGTGCTTATGTACGGTCCGAAGGCCGCTGCCTTCTCACCCATGGTGGAGCCAATGAATCTATTCATGCCATCGACCACCATCTCCGTTAGCAGCCCAAATGTCCCCAGATCGTCCTCAGGAGCGGCAGTGGTGAATCTCCGTGCTGCCGCCAATGCGAAAGCAATTAAGACCGCCATGATGATCCACGTATTGACAACAGTCTCAGTGACGGGGATGCCGCCCAGGTAGAAAGCTGTCTTGATTTCAAACTCCACTTTCACTTCACCTCGTTCTCACCAAGTACCTTACTACAGCTACAGCCGTCGGCAGCGTCAACCCTGCTAACAAAGTTATTGGATGTATGTCATAGATAACAAATGCTATTGCTAGAATAACAAACCGCATCCCGTAGCGGATCATGTAACTGCGGGTCATGTAACGCCGGGCTTGCTCCTTCTGCAGCCAGACCGCCTTCCCGGCAGCTGCTGCCAATGCATGGAAATTGAGGATACCAACTGCCAGTCCCAGCCAAAATCCTGCCCACAGAGGGTGATTCTGATAAATGACAAACAAGATCATAGCGGTCAAAACCGGTATACCCGGACTCCAGCCTGCCATGCTTGTCTGTGCTCTTCCACCCGGCTTCCCCATCCTGCAGCTCCCTCTGTCAGCGGCAGCTCAATGGCATCAGAGCTTCACCAGTTGTCGGGCTTGTCTTCCAACCACCCTTGGGCTCCTAGAACCAGAACCAGTTAGCCCTTCAATGCTATTTTGAACACATCAGCCGCCAACTACGCGGTAGAACCAGCACCCCTAGAATCTACCTAAATTAAGCTTACTGCTGCCTCCATTCAATCTGCAATAACTATAGCACAGGGGCCAATTCTGGTCAATGCTGCCAAGGCTTGCCTTCCGTGCCTCTTCCTCCTCCAGGCCCGAGAGTGTGTTGGTAAATTTTGTCCAATATTGCATACTGTTGGCAGTTCGAGTAAGTGCCGAAATTCACAAATCCGGCTCTGCTGATATGAACACGAAAAGCCCACGGGTACTATATCACAGCCGCCCTCTTTCGTCAACCAGAATATACCTAGGTTTTGAACAGGTGAAGGCGGGGCTGTCCTGGCTGGCTGG
>LFTN01000193.1:0-4013 GCA_001513495.1 Clostridiales bacterium DTU087 | reverse complement strand
TGCATTAAATTGTCCAAGTCTCTGCTCTAGAGGATCCTAAACTAAGCGATCTCTTCAATTGCGAAGACCACAACTACCGCGAGGGCAATGACCAACAAGACGATCAACAACTCATCCAAGTTCCCACCGCCACCTCTTGACATCCTAAGTCCCCCTTTCGCTTTCATCTCGGAAACCAGCGAGCAGCCCCAAAGGTTGCCTGCTTTACTATACGAACTCATTCCACCTGTCGAAACGGGAACTGTCTCCCATCTTTCACAGGGGTAATGCTTACTGGGAGCATGATGCCGGTTTCCTGCAGGTTATCTCAATGCCAGTGATCCGCGGCATAAAAAAACGGCCCCCGCACAAGGAGCGCCGTCAACTGCCGATAATCCTCGGGGGCCTCTGCTAGTCTTCGTCATCATCCCTGCGGGATCTCCTCTCCCGCCGGGCCCTTTCTGTCTCAGCGGTCTGCAGCTCTGCCGGCTGGATCAGCTCCAGCAAACGAGACAGGGAGCCATCCTCTTCCATTGTCTGAATATTTCTGGCAATACTATTTAGGGAGGTGACAAGGCGTTCTGCTGTCTCCACCACATTGCCAAGCCCGCTAAGGACAACTCCTACGCTTTCAAAGAGCCTTTCCATAGAGATTTCCCGGATTTCCTGATCTTCAGGCATCATCTCGCCTCCTTCTATCAGCTGCCTTATCTGCCCCTCAGCTGCTCACCACAGCAGGGCCCAGGGCCACCAGCAATCAGATCAAGACCAGGATTAGGAGAAAGGCCAACAGTACGATAAGCACCAGTAACAGCAAGTTGTCATCCAACAGGTCCGTAAAGCACCGGCTGATCCTTCTATGTCTACCTCTGCGGCCCATGCTCTAACCTCCTAAGGGTTGAGATTCTTGTATATGATATGTATTAGGAGTCCTTTCGCATATAGGAAAGGACTCCTATTTCGTGCAAAATGCTGCTAGTTAGCCGGCTCTAAGCGATCTCCTCGATGACAAATGCCACTACTACTGCCAGCGCGATCACGAGCAAAACGATGAGTAGTTCATCAAACACTGTACTACCCCCTTCCCACACACCAAGAGTCATAGCCTAACCTGAGGCCCAGTTTCACTATACGCAGCACCTATCTTTCGGAAACGGGACTTCACTCCTGATTAACTGCCGCACTCTGCCGCATCATAGAAAAACAACGCTTCCGTCAACCGGAAGCGCTCACCTTAACTGATGTGACTCGCCGCTTGACTAATCCTCAGCGGCTTCTTCATGTTCCTCGGCTCCATTTGGGCCGGAAAGGAGCAGCTGCAGACTCCCATCACCCTGCATTGTCTGATAGGTCTCCAGCAGGGAATGCAGCGATGTAGTTATACTATTGGCCGTGGATATCAAAGCCCTGATCTTCTCTAGGGACTCCACGCCTTGTTCCGTGAGGCTCACAAAGCTCGATTCCCCCCTGCGACGCCGCCTGCGCCTTGCCATCAGCCAAAACCTCCTCTCGCAGAGAATAGGCTCACCGCACCCCACACCCGCTACTCCCGCTTCTTGACCGCCTGCTCCGATAGATCTAACAACAACCTAACTGCCCGTCTCAGGTCTTTTTCTTCCACGTTGGGGGCAAACTGACGCACGATCATCACGAGGCCTTCACTTTCTAAGACTGGCCTAGCCTGTAGAATGTGATCGGCATGTTCTTCAACAAATTCCTTTACCTGCTGCAAGGCACCGGCATCACCAGCCTGCACCTTACTCAAGACCGCAAGCAATGGCTGTAGAGTCTGGCTCATGCCGGCAAGCTTATCCAGATTCCTAAACACTTAGCCACCTTCCCTTCTATGGTCTCCCTGGTCCGGATAAGGTCAGAGCGTCTTGGATATCTCTTCCCAACTGCCTGCTATATGCTATGTGGCATGAACCGAAGCGCAAATAGGAACAGGGGGCCATTTTGGCCCCCCGCGGCTAGCAAGGTTAGTCAATCATGAGTAACCAGACTGCGTGGAGGAAGGAAATCAGTGTGAGGAGGTTTTCGCTGCGTGCGATGCCATGCATCGGAGAAACGATGGTTTTTGCCCCAGCAGCTGCTGCGCCTACGGCCAGCCCAGCCCCTGCGAAGAACAGCCTTATCGATGTCATCCTCGAGGATCAGGCTAGGCCACTAGAACAGCTCAAGGGCTGCAGCGATGGGAATGAAGCTATCGCGTTTAGGAGGGGATGGAACGAGCCGGCCGAAAACAAGAAGAAGCCCGGGCCTCATACCTTTCCCGGGATTATCCAAATATGGGGTGTATATCCTTAAGAGATGCTTCCTGCTGGACAACCAATCAATCCATCATCCAACGCAAGGGGTGATCGACTGTCTAGACTCACTGATCATTCTGATAATTACCCGACGCAGCTGGCAAAGGTCGTACGGCTTCGGCAAGAAAGAACAAACGGCTAGGCGGCCCTCTCGATCTGCGGATGTTAGGCTGTCGCTGGAATATGCACTAGTCACAATGATAGGTATCTCTCTGAGGCTCGGGTTTTTCTGCATCCTGTCGATAATGGAAAACATCAGCTTATCACTGGAGAGAACCAGATCCAGGACCAAGGCATCAACAGGGTACGTTTGCAGGGCAAGCCAGGTTTCTGCCTCCGACTCGGCCTCTATGCAGTTAATCCCAAACGTCGTCAGATAATCCACCACTACCCTACGAAGCATAAAGTTATCCTCAGCAATTACCACACACATTGAGCCTAACATTCAGTTTCCTCCCTTAAGAACGCTGCCGGGCCTCGCCTATTACTGAGTAACTTTGGAATACTCTGACATCTTTTGCTGGTTAGTATTATTTATAGACAGCGGAATTCCTTCTCCCTCTTTAGCTTTTTCTTTTCTTTTTGCCGTTACAGGTGATTCACCATGCTCGAGGCAGGCTTCTTCTACGACTTCGAGAATGTGTTTGTGTTATGCCACAGAAGGGAATAAAGTCTGAAAAGGGGGAATTCATTGATGCGGACTATCAGACTGGGAGTATCAGAATTGCAGGTTCCTGTGATAGGCGTGGGGTGCATGAGGATCAATCGTCTGAGTAAGCAGGAAGCAGAAGCTTTTATCCAGGCGGCTCTAGAAGAAGGAGCCAACTTCTTCGACCACGCGGACATCTACGGAGGCGGCACCTGTGAGGAGGTCTTTGCAGAAGCCATCGGTATGAACGAGTCTATCAGGGAAAAGATCATCATCCAATCCAAGTGCGGGATCCGCAAGGGCATGTACGACTTTTCCCGGAAGCACATCCTGGAGTCAGTAGATGGGAGCCTCCGGCGCCTCCGGACCGACTACCTAGATGTTCTCCTACTGCACCGGCCCGACGCCTTGGTGGAGCCGGAGGAGGTTGCGGAAGCCTTTGAGCAGCTGTATACAAGCGGCAAGGTAAGGTGGTTTGGCGTGTCCAATCACAACCCCATGCAGATTCAGCTGCTGCAAAAGTCAATCAGGCAGCCAATCGTTGCCAACCAGCTGCAGTTCAGCATAGCCCATGCCGGCATGGTCAGCACCGGCATCAATGTCAACATGATCAATGATGCTGCAGTCGATAGAGATGGCAGTGTGTTGGATTTCTGCCGTCTCCATGACATCACCATCCAACCTTGGTCCCCATTCCAGTACGGGTTCTTTGAAGGAGTATTCCTTGGCAGTGAGCGGTTTTCAGAGCTTAACCAGAAGATCCAGGAAATTGCGGGCAAGTATCAGGTTTCTGATACAACCATTGCACTGGCATGGATTCTCCGGCATCCTGCCCAGATGCAGCCCATCATCGGCACCATGAACATCAGCAGGCTGAAGGACTGCTGCAAAGCGGCAGAAGTCCACTTAACCCGTGAGGAATGGTATGAGATCTACTTGGCTGCGGGAAATGAGCTGCCCTAGCCCCTGCTTCTTTGGGCTGGCTGCATCGGGCTGCACAGACTAAACCCGGTTCCACCTAGATGATCCAGCGGCGGAGGCGTGTTTCTGGTTCGCTGAATTACACAGTGAAGACA
>LFTN01000055.1:7509-33324 GCA_001513495.1 Clostridiales bacterium DTU087 | reverse complement strand
CAGGCTCTGCCCTGCTCACACATTTCTTTCCCTCCGACATGGGGCTGTATAACAACATCTTCCTCTCCCTCGGTTTGGGCACTGCCCTGATGTCTGCCTGGCAGAAGTTGCAGGAAACCAGAGATGAACAGCTGTTTAGACCTGTCATTTTTCTCATCCTGCTGGCCATGCTTTTCACAGAAGCCAACATCTATGGAATTATGATGGTCTTGGTGTTCTGCCAATTCAGGGAAAGAAGAGGCCTCTTGGCTGCCTTCTACATCCTAGGGGCGCTGCTGCCCAGCCTCTTTAGCCCTTTGAGGTTTCAGCCGCCATTGCTCATCGGGTACAACCTAAGCCTCCGGCACTTTCTCGTAATTGACTATCAATGGATGATGGTCTTCGCCCTGCCATTCTTCTTCCTATACAACGGTGAGCTGGGGAGTAGAAGCCCAGCAGCTAAGTGGTTCTTCTACATCTTTTACCCAGCTCACCTTTGGATACTGTACCTGGCCCGCTATTGGCTCACCGCCTAGTACCCAGCCTCCAGATCGACGATGTTTCTCATCTCATGCTTGCGGCCCTCCAACCAGAGCTTCAAGTTGTGACAAAAGATCTCTGTGATCCTGCAGTCATTCTCCGGTGCGACACCGCCGCAGTGGGGAGTAATAACCACATTGGGCATCTCCCATAGGGGGCTGGTCGGAGGCAGCGGCTCTTCCTCGAACACATCCAGGCCGGCCCCGGCCAAACGCCCCGCCTTGAGGGCATCGATCAGTGCCTGCTCATCCACTATCGGCCCCCGGCCGAGGTTGATGAGATAGGCATGGGGCTGCATCCAGTCCAGCTCCCGCTGGCCGATGAGGTTTCTCGTCTCAGGAGTCAAGGGCAGGACTATCACTACATAATCGCTGGCCGCAAGGAGTTCCCGCAGTCCGCTGGGGCCGGAGACTAAGCGTTCTACACAGGATGGCTTGTCCGCAACCCGGCGCTTATACCCCCAGACTTCCATACCAAAGGCCTTGGCTCTCAGGGCAATTTCTGTGCCGATATCCCCAAGGCCGAGGATCCCAATGGTCTTGCCGTAAAGCTCACCGGAGTCCGGCAGCTTTTCCCACCGTTTTTCCTGCTGAAACCGCAGGTAGCGGTGGAAGGTACGGCTGAAGGTCAGCATCATGGCAAAGGCATGCTCTGCCATGGGGACTCCATACACACCGCTGGAACTTGTCAACATCACCTCAGAACTGGCATAGAGGCTTGGGTCTATGTAGCGGTCTACTCCAGCACTGGTCAGATGGATCCAGCTCAGCCGCGGTGCATCCTTCAGAAAGCGGCGGGGCGGCCAGCCAAAAAAGATGTCTGCCCATGCCATATCCTCTGCCGTAATCTCGCCCTGCTGCCTGACCCTTAAGTCAGCACCAGGCGCTGTCTCTGTTATCTGGGACAACAGCTTGTCCTCCAACCCGTAACCAATCAATATGTTCGGCCGTCCCTGACCCATGGCAGCTTCCTCCTTGCAAAGTGTGTTCTCCTCAACCCCAACAACTGCAGCATCAGACTCCTCGGGCGCCATCACCAGGCTCCAGGGCACTTGCCTTACACCTGGGGCAGGGGCTCCAGCATCTGGCTTAATGCCTCATGGAGGGTCTTGCTGATCAGCTCATAGCGTTCCTTCCGCTCTGCCAGCTGCGGAGGAAGAGTCAACGGTTGACCGATCTTGATTGTAATCCGGCGTTTCATTCGCTGGATGGCAACCGGCACGATGTGGGCATTGGCCTTGCTGGCCAGCATGGCCGCACCCGGCTTCAAAGGTAAGAGCGTGCCGCCTTCTTCATCCTTATTGCGTGTGCCTTCAACAAAAATCCCCAATACAGACCCCTCCCGCAGGACTGACAGTGCCTGCCGAATGGCAGTGCGGTCATTGTCGCCCCGGCGTACGGGAAAGGCCTTCAGATAAGGCAGGAGGCGCCCTAAGACCGGTATCTTGAACAACTCTTCCTTGGCCATGAAATGCACCGGCCGGCGGCTGGCCATGACCACGAAAATCGGATCCCACAAGCTCTTGTGGTTGGCTGCCAATACCACTGCGCCTTCCTTGGGAATGTGCCCATTGCCCTCAATGTGAATCTGGAAGATCAGGGGGACAAGCAGCCTAAAGGCCGCTACCACCAAAACATACAGCATAATCTCACCCCATAATGTGTTCGTCTAGCAGGTTCATAGCCTTGAGTATCGGGTACAGCCGCTGTCTCCCTCATCTACTCTTCTCCATTGATCTGCTGCCCTTAGTAATTATTTCCACTGTAAGATGCTCTTAATTCTCTAATCATGTCGTGTTTGAGATGCCAAAGTTTTTCACTCAAGTCAACGATGTATTTCTCTGGATTGATCAGGCGCTTGTACTCCGGCCAGAAATGCTGCAGCTGCTTGGCAGCGTAGGCTTGGATTTCCTGGACCGACGGGCACTGGTATACTTGTTTGCCTTCCCGGAAAATGGGCACCAGCAGACGCTCTGTATCGTAGTTCCGCAAGGTCTTCCGCTTCCAGGTATTTACCGGATCAAAAATGGTAAGCGGCCCGTGGGGAGGAATCTCTTCATCTGCGAGAATGACCAGGTCTGCCAACGCCTTGCCTGTATCCCTGCTGTAGAAGCGTACTACATCTTTGATCCCTGGATTGGTAGTCTTTTCGGCATTATCGCTTACCTTGATCTTGGGAACCATTTTACCGTTTTCCTCCAAGGCTACCAGCTTATACACACCGCCTAGAGCCGGATTGGCATCACCGACGATCAGTTTGGTCCCCACTCCCCAGCTGTCGATTCTGGCTCCTTGGATATTGAGGTCACGGATCAAGTTTTCATCCAAGTCTCCAGAACCCACGATGATCGCGTGTTCCAGCCCTGCCTCATCCAGCATCTCCCTGGCTACTTTCGACAAGTATGCCAGGTCACCGCTGTCTATGCGTATTCCCAAGAATCTGTGGCCTTTGGCTTCCAGCTCCTTCGCTACTGTTATAGCATTGGGAACTCCGCTCCTAATGGTATCGTAGGTATCCACCAGCAGCAGGCAGGCATCGGGATATGCCTCAGCATAGGCTCGAAAAGCAGTCAGCTCATCGGGAAAGCTCATAATCCACGAATGGGCCTGGGTACCCTTGACAGGGATGCCGTACAGCTGACCTGCCAGCACATTACTTGTAGCCCTGCATCCGCCGATAAAAGCTGCCCGGCTCCCATATAGCCCGGCACCGGGCCCTTGGGCTCGCCGCAGGCCAAACTCCATTACCTCGGTATCTTCAGCTGCACTTACAACCCGTGCTGCCTTGGTCGCAATCAGAGTCTGGTGATTGATAATATTGGCCAAGCTGGTCTCGATCAGCTGAGCCTGGGCCATGGGAGCTGTAATCCTCATAATGGGCTCATCAGGGAAGATAGGAGTCCCCTCTACTACCGCATCCACATCCCCAGTAAACCGGAGGTTCATCAGATAGTCAAGGAAGTCTTCGGAGAACAGTCCCAAGCTGCGCAGATACTCCAGATCATCCTTGGTATACCGCAGCTCATTCAGATATTCAATGGCCTGTTCGAGGCCGGCAGCTAAAGCATATCCGTTGCCCCACGGCAGGCGGCGGAAGAACAGATCAAACACAGCTTTGCGATGAGCAGTACGTGACTTGTAGTACCCGTATACCATCGTCAGCTGGTATAAGTCTGTTGCCATGGTTAGGTTATGTCTATTCATCTTTGTACCTCCCGGCTGTATGTAACACCGATGCGTCTAGCTCGACATAGACATTATAGCAGAAGTATACTGAAATGTCGCCAAAAGTAGGAGCCCATCCCGGGTAGGGATGGGTTCCTAGACAATCATCGGCTATCGGGTCAGAGCAGTGTCTTGGGAGGGTTGGCACCCTGCTTCCATCTCATATATCGATCTGTTCCCGCCTGAGGTTAAGCCCAATGACCACCAGCTGGCCCACGGGCTCTGCATCCCCGGCGACCTCGGCAACCTCGGTTTTCCCCATGGTGTACTGAAACAGGTGGGGCCTGCCGCTGATGTCAACAAAACCTTTGGCCCTCAGGACATTGGAGGGCAGGGCTTTGGCAATTGCCTCACAGGCTTGAATACTGTCAGCAAAGGGGCCTGCCGGCACCGTGATGGATACCATCGGGTCCCGGGCAGGGACCCGTCCGTCTGAGAATTTGCTCTTCCCAGCCTCCGCCGGCAAGGTCAAGGCCACATCCCACTCCGCCGGGCCTAAGCGTCCGTAGGGAGCTGTAAGCTGCACTGCATCAGGGTTCAACGCCGTCAACATCTCCCGGAGCCTCGTTAATTGGCCTGCCTCCACCAAATCTGTCTTGGTGATCACGAAGACATCAGCCGCCTGCGCCTGGGCCCTGGCAGCTCTCATTGTCTGGATCACCTTGGGGAAATTGACGGCATCCACAATCGTTATGGTTCCAAACAGCCGGTAAGCTCCTCCGAGCTCCGGATACGCCAGGAAATCCCCCATTTCAAAGGGATCAGCCACACCAGTTGCTTCTATCACCACCAGCTCCGGCTTTAGGTCCGCGGCCAGCTCTTCCATGGCAGCCAGGAAGTTGTCTCGGATGCACACACAGAAGATCGAGCCGTTTTGCAGCTCCACCAGCCCAGTTTGGTGATCATCTACCAGTCTCCCATCGATGCCCACACTGCCAAACTCGTTCATCACCACAGCTGTCCGCTGGTATCTAGCGGCCAGCCTAGGCAGCATCTCATTGAGAAAGGTAGTCTTGCCGCTGCCGAGAAAACCGGTGAGCAAAATTACATCAATCAAAATCACAGCACCTTCTCGATTTCCTCTTTATAGGTGGCAAGATCGGGGATATAGGAGACAAAAGCCGGCTTGCCGTTGATTACAATGGTGGGGATGTTGGTGACACCCAGCCGCTGCATCCGCACGATGTTCTCCTTTTCCGTAATCTTATACTCCACCCAGTCGACCTTGCCCTCAAAGAACTTGACTACTTCCCTGGTGGCATCAACCATGTACTTACAGGGCGGACAGGTTGCTGAATCCAAAGTGAGTATTTCGATCAAAGGCCTCTCAAGGTTGGCGTAGTCGGGGATTTCCACCTCGACCTCCGGCGCATCGCTGTCCTTCTTGTTGCTGTCTATGAACAGCCGGGCTTTATCAGGCTCGAAGACTGCCAAGGTAACGGCACTGACGTTCTCCGGCGGCACATTATAAGGCATGTCACAGCCAGGTGACAGGATAAATCCAGGCCCGCTGCAGGCATTGATCAATTCCAGAGCTGACTGCATATTATCAGCTTGATCACCCAAGAGCATTACAGTCGTCAGGGGGATATTGCCGCCGTAGGATAGCTCATACTTGTCGGCAATCTCTTTGGCATAGCCCATATTTACATTTTCATCTACGGAAATCCCGTCGGGCTTGCACTGGGCCATTACTTCCAATACCGGTGTTGCATTGCCGCAGACAAAGAATGATGAGCAGGCGCCCTTCTGCCGGATAAAATCAAAAACATGGGTTGCAGCTTCACCCACGAACTGCTGGAAATGATCAGCCGATATCTGGGAGATCATGGGATCGACAACAGCGATCACATCCATCCCAGCATCGATATAGTAATCGGCCACCCGTTCTGTCACCTGCCGGCAGAAATCCACCAGTTCCTTTACAGCCTCGGGCTGGTCAAACATGTCGAGGAAGATGTTGGTTCCCCTAAGGTGCAGGGCCAATGTAAAGGGGCCCACCACCAATCCATACAGCGCAGTATCACTACCGATCTCTTCTTTGAGCCGCCGCATAGCATCTAAGATGATGGGAAGCCTGCCGTCTTCAGGCCGGGGCAAAGCAAGATCCTTTAGTCCTTCATATCCGCTGGCTAGAGGATGGGTTGCCACAGCTGGCGGCGCATCTTTGGCCCACTGCAAGCCGCAGCCCAGGATCTCCGCTTCCACCTGCAAATCGAAGATCACCGGCTGGCCATCGGGCTGATACCGCCTATTAGCTTCTACACCGCAGGCCACCAAAAGATCGGCACTTTTCAACAACCGTTCAGCGTCCACTCCTTTGAGACTGCCGATGTGTACTCCAGTAAAAGGCACCCAAGGCACCCGGGGTGTTTCCTGCCGCTTGAGTGCTGCCAATACTAAGTCTCTGCCTGTCATCATACAACCTCCCTACGGAAAGATGGTCTGCCATCGCTTGCACTATAGTTATTCACAGCAAGGTCAATCGCCTTGGGAGATCTTTGCTGTGTTTCGGTGCCTTTTTGCTTAATCCATCATCTTCACGACTTCAGTGAGGGGCCGCCGGGCAGGAGCCTTGGGCCGCTCTGCCAGATTGCTGTAGCCTACAGGTACCATGGCCACAGGCCTGCGGCCGCTGGGTATATCCAAGATTTTGCTCACAGCTTCCTCGTCAAAGGCCCCAACCCAGCAAGTGGCAAGGCCTACCCCTTCTGCCATCAACATCAAATTCTGGACTGCGGCCGCCGTATCCTGGAGGCAGTAGAGCTGCGCACCCCGCTCTCCATAGCGGGCAGCACTTACGGCCGGCTCAGCACAGGCCACGATCACCACCGGTGCCTCAGCCAAAAAGCGCTGGCCAAAGGCAGCTGCAGCCAGGTCTTGACGAATACCCGGATTCCTTACCACATAGAAAAACCACGGCTGCCGGTTGCCGGCACTGGGGGCCAGACAAGCTGCCTCCAACAGCCGAGACAATGTCGCCTCAGGTATCTCTTCAGACGTAAAACGCCTCACACTCCGCCGATCCCGAATGGCATCAGCAACATCTTTGGTCATTTTACAGCCTCCTCATCCCATGGATAATCACCTCTATTTTGCCTCGAGACAAGAGTAGTTGATTCGGCAGGCGGGATCGTTAGATGCCTCTCCCGCCTGATGGGCAGCCGCACAAAAAAGGTGGTGCCTTGTCCCAGGAGTGTCTCAAACCAGATCTTCCCATGATGGAGTTCACTGATGATCTGGTAGGTAATCATCAATCCTAACCCCGTTCCCCGGGCTTTTGTTGTGACTATTTCATAGAAGATGCGTTCCCGGATCTCCTCAGGTATACCTGGGCCTGTGTCTGAGATTTCTATGCGGACAGCATGCAGGTCTTCTTCATGGGCCAGTTTGATGATCAGCTCTCCTCCATTGGGCATGGCATCTACAGCATTGGCCACTAAATTGGTTAAAGCCCTGTGCAGCAATCTGGCATTACCTTGAATCAGAGGCAGCCTTGATTCTACCTGCAGCCTGCCGTCAATTCCCAGCCGTCGCACTTCCGCATCCCATGAAGCCCTCACCTCCGCGGCCACCGTCTCCATATTGACGGGATCCCACATCTCCGGCCGGTCCCAGCCCACCTCAAGGGTGATACTGATCAGTTCACTGAGCCGATCCACTTCGGCTTCGATGCGCCCTGTTACTTGCCGGCGTTCCTCTTCATCATCCAGGATGGCTGACAGCTGGGCTGAAGCCCGAATTGCCGACAGGGGGTTTTTCAGCTCATGGGCAAGATGACCCACCAGCCTGCCCAGGGTACGCAGCCCCCGGGTTCTCCGCAGCTGCGCTTGAGCCCTGTCTAGACTTAAGTACGGGCGCCGGGCGGAAGGGACCACTGCATTGAGGTATATGTACCCCAAAACCACCAGCCTGTACACATAGCTGATCAGATAGCGAAACTCCCAGCTGCAAGTCAAGAAAAACAAGCTTGCCTGGCTCAAGGCCCAGATAACCGCAACGATCGCTATCTGCTTATGCTCATCTTTTTGGGTCCTGGTATATATTCCCGCATAGCGCAAGGTTAACAGCAATGAGCAGCAGAAACTTGTTGCCCCTGAGTACAGGACTGCTGTCCCTACTAGCTCCTGGCCTATGGAAAACCTCGGCAGGTGTTGTTCGTAAAAAATGATAGTAAGAATGCAGATGCCCGTCAGAACCAGCCCCGCTCTCAGGCAGAGCCGCCTCATCGAGCTGTCTATCCGGCGAACCGGCAGGAAGGAGATGATCAGCATCAGGAGAGGAGCGAGTAGGGAGGATAAGGCAGCAGACAGCATCGCCTTATTCAGACTGTTGGCGGTGATCAGCGGCGGCATCATCGGCAGGGAAAGCACATGGAATGTGTTCAACAGTCCCAGGGACAAACAAGCAACACTCAAGGCCAGGCCCCTTAGTGTCTGCCTCTTTACCCCTGCACTCCATCCCATGTAAAACAACAGAAAGGCGATGTTGATGCCGAGCATTTTCACCAGGAGGTAAAGTGAAACTCCATAGCTGGTGGGCCACAGCATGTCTATTGGTGTCATCCGGATTATTGCCAAACCCGCTCCTGCAGCCAAAACCGGCCGCAGCTCCTTGGGAAGTAGTACATATGCTTCGCCCTCCACTGGTGACAGACAGCCCCGCATAACCGACCTCCTTGTCTAACTGAACCGTAAGCTCTGTCTGATTGCCACACCTCTCTTGTGAATTCAGCTGCTGTTTTCTCGCCAAATCACAAGAGATCCTATCTTTTATTACATTACCGTATAACAAGAAAGTTCCTGCAATGTCACTACAAAACGTAATGGGAGACATGTGCCTGGTTCACCTATTAGAATGAAAAAGGACGGCAGGTGATGCCGCCCTACGCAACGATTTAGTTTTTCGCTCTATCCCAATGCCGCCGCCGTTTCTTTCAGCTGCTTGCGGATCTCTATGTTCTGTGGGCATTTGTCTTCACATATTCCACACTCAATGCATTCTTCTGCTTTCTTGCCCTTTAGCTCCTCGGTGGTGCCGATTTTCTGATACTGGCCTCTAGCGTACTCGGTGAGGCCATAAACCCGGTGGTAATTCATCAGCCGGAAATTCAAAGGGATGTTTACTCCCTGGGGACAGGGCATGCAGTAATCGCAGCCGGTACAGTAGAGCTCTGCTAAATGCTGATTCTCCTCCATGGCTTCCTTGATGCGCTGGAGCTCCGCCTCTGTGAGAGGCGTGTCCAAGGAGGCCGCATCGGCATTCTCCTCCACCATCTCGACAGTATTCATCCCTGATAGGGCACAGCTCACATTCTGGTTAGCCAGGACAAAGCGCAGAGCCAGCTCCGGCGTACTGACACTGCGGCCCTCCAGCAGCTGCTGAATTGTCTTGGATGATGCCGCGAGGCGCCCGCCTGCCACCGGCCCCATGATTACAATCCCCAAACCCTTGCTCCTGGCATACCCAATAGCCTCTTCATTGGCCCGGTCCAGGAGATTATACTGGCAGAGCAGAGATGAAAAGATCCCTACATCGGCCAGCTGCTTCAGGACTTCAGGTTTGTCATGGAAAGAGAAGGAGATATGCCTGATCAGCCCTTCTTCCTTCGCCCTTCGGGCCTCATCCAGCAGATCATATTTGAGCACAATGTTCTCCCACCGCTCTTGATTCAAAGCATGGAAGTGGTAGAAATCGATGTAATCTACATCCAGCTTCTGAAGCTGCTCTTCAAGCAGGCGGCGGTAGTCGCCTTTGGCCTTCACCAACCAGGTGGGCATCTTGGTGGAAACATATACCTTGTCCCGCCAGCCTTTCAAAGCCTTCCCCACCACAACCTCACTGTTGCCGTGGCAGTAGCCGTAGGCAGTATCGATATAGTTGACACCAAGCTCAAAGGCCCTGGTGATGACAGCTAGCGCCTTTTCTTCATCAATCCGGTAAGCTCCGTTTTCCTCAATCTCCGGCAGCCGCATGGCCCCAAAACCCAAAGCTGAGATCTTTACTCCAGTATTGCCAAACTCCCGGTACTGCAAATCCATACCTCCTCGCTTCCTGGATTATAGCTATATTATACGGACCTAGTCATTACTCCTCTATGGGAGCGGCAGTACCGGCTCTCTTTCTTACATATTAAAGGAGACTCTCAAATGCTGGCTCTCAGCTCCGCTGGATCAGTGATAGGCGGCAGGCAAGCCCCCCCTGTGCAGATATAGACAGTGGTCTTGCCGTCTACCGCTGTCTTGCCCAGCCCCAGCTCGCCAAAGCGCCCTTGTCGATAAGCAGCAGTGTTCCAGAGGTAGATCATACTGTCCGGCAGATAGGCAGTTTGCAGCAGGTTGAGCACTTCCACATCTGCCCCGCCCTGGGCCGGTTCAACTACGCAGAACTCCCGCAGCCCCCTATGGGCCAGATCCAAGACTGTAAGCAGGCCGGCGAAACCCCAGGGGTTCGCAGTCATATTATCTAAGTACCGGTTGAAGAGGACATCCAGCTTGTCCCGGCCCCCGCTGGAGAGCAGATTCTGCAGGTAAAAGAGGTTCCGGGCCATGATGCTCACCGCCGATGGATATGATTCATCTTCAGAGATCGATGGGCGGAAAAGCAAATCACCTCTAGCTTCCGCGTTGTAGAATGTGCCGATAGAATCAGACCAAAACAGCTGAATGGCCAGTTCCACAAGGTTTAGGGCAGCATCCAGCCAAAAGGGTTCCAAGGCAGCCTTGTACAAATCCACCAGCCCCGCGATGAAGTAGGCATAGTCTTCTAGAAACCCCGATATCGGACTGGGGACCTCCTTGAAACTTCTGCACAGCCGGCCATCGGCTCCCTGCAGCCGGGTGAGGCAGAAGCTGGCCGCTGCTTTGGCTTCCTCGATATATGAGGGGGCCTGCAGCACCGCGCCTGCCTTGGCCAAGGCAGAGACTGTCATGCCGTTCCAAGCGGTGATGATTTTCTCATCCCGGGCTGGACGGGCCCTATGTTCTCTCCGCTGCCGCAAGGCAAGCTTAGCTGCCTGCAGGCTCGAACTGATCTCATCGATGTTCATATCAAATTGTCTTGCCAAAGAAGCTGGAGGGACAGCCCGATGGAGCACCGACGCCCCGTCAATGGCGCCGCCCGGCTGGTCAATGCCGTAGTAAGTACAAACCATCTCTCCTGCCTCGTCTCCCAAGAGCTCCATTATCTCCTGCCTGGTCCAAAGATAGAACTTGCCTTCTTCACCTTCACTGTCAGCATCTTCCGCTGCAAAGAATGCGCCGCATGCATGCCGCATATCCCTCAACAGATATTCGAGAGTTTCCTCTGCCACCTCCCGGTACCTTTGATCACCGGTCAGCTGATAGGCAGCCAGGTAAACCTGGGTCAGCAGGGCATTATCATAAAGCATTTTCTCAAAGTGCGGTATCAGCCAGCGGTCGTCGGTTGAGTATCGGTGGAATCCCCCGCCCAGCTGATCATAGATGCCTCCGTCTGCCATATGGTTCAGGGTATTGACAGCAGCTTCCAGCAATATGGGAGCCTCCCGGCTTCTCTGTAAGAAAAACTCAAGGATGCCGGGACTGGGAAACTTGGGAGCAGTGCCGAATCCGCCATTGCCCTCATCGTAAAACTCCAAGAGACGATTTTCTGCATCTTCGAGAACCTTTGCCGCCACATCGCTGTCGATACTGATACCCATGGGCAGGGCAAAGCCCTGCAGGCCCTTTGGCGCTGCTTCTCCGGCCATCGCCGCCGTAATCTCCTCAGCTGTCTTGTCTAACATCTCCCGGTTTTCTTCCCACAGACTAGCTATCCGCTGCAGTATGGCGGCAAATCCCAAGCGGCCGTATCGGTCTTGGGGCGGAAAGTATGTGCCGACAAGGAACGGTTTGGCCTCGGGGGTGAGGAAAGCAGTCAGGGGCCAGCCGCCGTGGCCGGTGAGCAGCACCGCGGCTTTTTGATAGATGTGGTCTAGATCCGGACGCTCTTCCCGGTCAACCTTGATAGAGATGAAATGCTCATTCAGCAGGCCGGCAATCTCTCGGTTCTGAAAGGATTCCCGCTGCATAACATGACACCAATGACAGGCAGAGTACCCAATACTGAGGAGGATGGGACGCTGCATCTGCCTGGCAATCTGCAGTACTTCTTCACTCCAAGGCTGCCAATGCACCGGGTCCCCAGCATGCTGCCTAAGATATGGACTGGTCTCACTGGCCATGCGATTTCCTGTTGGTACCGTGGGCAAGAAAGCCACCTCACTTTCGCCGAGTAAAACGGGCTTATCAGAAGTATTCTCAGCATGGTCCGACTGCTCGGGTTCTATACTAGTCTTTCCAAGGCAGGTAAAATCCATCATTTATCGGCATAGCGCAGGATTTTCCAGAAGCTATTGCGAAGAATCCGGTAACTGCTGCCCTGTCCCTGACAGGGCAATCGGCTTGGGTTGTTGCAGGATCCTATCACTGACGCCAAAGCCCCAACAGCGCAAAACAATAGAGATGGAGGTGTAGACGGGAGGAGCTCTAGCCCAACTAGATGCTCAACCCGATAAATCATGGCACGGCAAAAGGCATCAACAAAAGCAAAAGGCCCGCAGCTAGAAGGCAGCCGCAGCAAAGCAGGCATCTCCGGCAGTTCACTCTTAACCTATACCGTTAACGTGTTCAATGCTATGGCCTTAGGACTCTTTGCATCATTGATCGTTGGCGTCATCTTGGAGCAGTTGGGTAACCTGATCCGTCTCCATTTATTGATCCGCTTCGGACAGTTTGCCAAACTGCTCATGGGGCCAGCCATCGGTATAGCTGTCGCCAGCGGCATCAAGGCGCCGCCCCTGGTGTTATATGCATCGGCCATAGCAGGAGCCGTGGGCGCCGGTACCATCAGCCTTGCTGCTGGGGCCGCTTCCATCGGGATTGGAGAGCCGGTGGGCGCCCTGATAGCTGCTTTAGCAGGAGCTGAGGTAGGAAAACGGGTTGCCGGGAGAAAGCTGGACATCATCTTTGTACCCACCGCCACCATTGTAGTCGGCGGCATCGTGGGAGAAAACATCGCACCCTTTGTCTCAGTACTTATGAAGACCCTTGGAGCCATTGTTAACGAAGCTACCATGCTTCATCCAATCCCCATGGGCATCATAGTCTCTACCCTAATGGGGGTTTTCTTGACACTGCCCATCAGCAGTGCAGCTATAGCCATCAGCCTGGGGCTCAGCGGACTTGCCGCCGGTGCCGCCACCATCGGCTGTTCCGCCCAGATGATCGGCTTTGCTGTGATCAGCTATAGAGAAAACGGAGTGGGCGGGCTCTTGGCTCAAGGATTGGGCACCTCCATGCTGCAGATGCCCAACATCATCCGCAACCCCCGCATCTGGATACCGCCCACTTTGGCCAGTGCCATCCTAGGCCCCTTAGGGACAAAGATCTTTTTGATGGAGAATATCCCCGCGGGAGCAGGGATGGGTACCAGCGGGCTTGTGGGACAGATCGGGACGATTGCCGCCATGGGGACTGAAGTATGGCCGCAGATACTGCTGCTGCATTTTATCCTGCCTGCTGTACTGAGCTATTTGATAGCCATTCCTTTGCGGCGGGCAGGGTGGATTAAGGACGGAGATCTGCGGCTGGAACTCTAAAGGTATCAGGAAGCAGCACTGACAACACAGTATGAGCTAAGAACACCCCAGCTGCTGCCGTGACAGCCCATCCGGGGTGTTCTTGTATGTTAAACATTTTGCGGGGATGCCCCCCTGATCACAGATAGTACAGCATAGCCATTCCGATAACGACTCCCAGCACCCCGCCAAAGGTACCGCTGTGGCCTTCAGCATGTTCCTGGGCTTCGGGAATCAGCTCATCAAACACAATATACAGCATAGCTCCCGCGGCGAAGCTGGATGAAACCGCCAGAGTCGCCGTCGAGACCCGCCCGATCAAAGCCCCCAGCAGGGCACCGATGCCCTCGGGCAATCCTGCCAGGATCGCGGCAGCAGCCACCTTGAAGCTGGTGATCCCGGCAGCTACCATGGGTCCCGCCATGGCCATGCCCTCCGGGATATTATGCAGAAGTGTTGCCATCATCAGCCGCCAGCCCCGTTCTTGTGATGCTATGTACCCAGTGCCGATGGCCAGCCCCTCCGGCAGGTTGTGTAAGGCAATACCCAGACCCAGCAGAATACTGAGCCGTAGATAATGGGAGTGCTGGTCTTCACCCCCGGCAACATGCTGGTGGGGTACAACAAAGTCCAGCAGGAGAAGCAGCCCGATCCCCAGCACCAATCCGGCAAAGGTGTTGGTGGGCCCGCCAAGATCCAGGCTTTCCGGCAGCAAATCAACGAAGATCATGGCCAGCATGATCCCAGCGGAGAATCCCAAGACAAAACTGAGGACTCGCTTGCTGGGCTGCCCCAATGCAGAGATAATCAATCCCCCGAGGCCCGTACCAATGACGCCGGCCAAGAGTCCCGCCACTGCAATCCGCAAAACGGTATAGTCCATTCTCCTCTCCCACCTTCTTTGTTCATTTTTTAGACCAGACGATAATATGATGCTATAGGTGCTGTCCAACTAGAAGCAGTTACATCTAGGTCCATATTAGCATACTCTTCCACTTCCTTCTAGCGGCAGGATTCCTTGGGAGGCAGGGGAAATAGAGAATAGCGGCTTTTCGCCTATGATCATGGCTTTTTCTTACAGCCAATAAGGCATACAGGGGGATTGGAGAATGAGACCACGCTTGATCGCGCTTATCACCTTTTGTATACTGCTATCCAGTTTGCCGGCACTGGCCCTAGAGCCTGGCCAGAGGGTCTTGGGCCTCGGCTGTTGGGGAGAGGATGTCTTCTGGTGTCAGCGCAAACTGATGGACCTAGGGCTGATGAGTCAAGCAACGGGGCGTTTCGGGCGCGAAACGGAAGCGGCAGTCAAAAAGCTCCAGGAGATTCACGGCCTGCCTGTGGATGGCCTGGTAGGCCCCCTGACCTATCAGGTGTTGAACAGCATCCAGTCGGTTCAGTACTATACAGTACAAAAAGGAGATTCCCTTTACACCATCGCCAAGAAATTTGGAACCACCATGGATGAGCTAGTCAACCTCAATGGCTTGACAGATACCACACTGCAGATAGGCCAGAGACTGATGGTGCCTGCCAGCATACAGCCCATGGTGTATGTAGTCAAGCCCGGCGACAGCCTCTATACAATTGCCCGGCGTTTTGATGTTACCGTTGATGCAATTGTGAAGCTGAATAGTATCAAGAATCCCACTTTGATCAGGCCTGGGCAGGAACTGATGATTCCAGGGCCCAGCAATTCGTGAGCCGATTTTCTAAGTACTCAGTGCCAAATTGACTTTATTCATACTTGTAGGTATTTCCAATATTGTGCCGAAATGATATGATTAACAGAGGATGGCAGTGGCCTTTAACTTGACCATCCGACTAATGGAGGAACCGATGCTGCCTGCAGAGATCTTTCCGAGTTGAGACTTTTAGTCTACTAGGAGGTGTAAGCCAATGTATTGGGTGATACTAATCATCGTTGGTTTACTCGTTGGTTGGGCAGTAAAGAGCTGGTTGGCTGCGGAGAAAACACTGCGGGGAGAGCCTTGGATCCGCTTCATCGTCACCATTATCGGAGCGTGGCTGGGTGATGCCATCTTAGGTGACTGGATTTGGGCGCCGTACAACTTCAACGTCATTGCCGGCATCATCGGTTCTTTTGTGCTCGGTTGGATCTGGACCATGGTGGGCATAGAAGAGACTACTTCTTCAACCACTGCAAGATAAGCCCCTGGAGTAGCATTGGATTCCTCCATAGACACTCAACGAGTTTGGCTCTACCCTCTCCTTGGGAGAGGGTTTTTTCTTCGCCCGGCAAAGCCTGCTGCCCACCCTGAAGCTAACCAGCTCAGTCCCACGGATAGGCCTGAAGCGTCCGGAATAATCCCGCCTTGATCAGCCCATACTGTTTTCTATAGGACGATGCCATCTAGACAGGAGGGACTGGCGATGGCCATGCGGGTATCCACCTTGGATGATCAGTTGAAGTCACTGATCATGCGGTATGTGACCGGGCAACTGGAGGAAAAAAGGTTCTTGACAGCTTACCGCCGCCTGGTGCGCTTGCGGTCGCTCCTCAATAATTAGAGAGTGCTCACTGACCCCGCCGCAGAAGGAATATCTCGCTCCACAGCTGAAGCTAACAAGGAAACCAACCCTTCCGGCTTCCGGAAAGAAGGAGCGAATTCCATGAGAGTCGATTACCATATGCACTTGGAAATGGGGTCGTTGAGCCTTGATTATCTAGAGAGATTCTGTCAGCAGGCTCAAAGGGCCGGGCTTGATGAAATCGGCATCAGCGAACATGGTCATAACTTCCGGCAGTACCGGAAGATCATGGAGCACCTGTGGACAGGGGAAGGCACCTATCCTAAGATTGTCAGCTGGCTCAAGAAAGGTTTCAGCCTCGATCTGGATGTCTACGTGGATCTGATCCAGGAAGGCAAGCAGCGGGGCTGGCCGCTGAAACTCGGTTTGGAAATGGACTACATCCCAGGCAAAGAGGCAGAGATCGCCGCTTTGATTGATGCCTACCCCTGGGATTATGTTTTGGGCTCTGTCCATTTTCTCGGGAAGTGGGCATTTGATGTTTCGCCAGAAGTGGGCTGGCCCGACAAAGACGTCAACAGCGCCTATCACGCATACTTCACCGCAATGCTGGAGGCAGTATCAAGCGGCCTCTTTGATTCCATCACCCATCCCGACTTGATCAAAATCTTTGGGCACCGCCCCCGCATACCTTTGGAACCCTACTATGAGGCTATGGCAGAAGCTCTTGCCCAGTCTGATACCTGTGTCGAGATCAACGCTGCCGGCTTGCGAAAACCTGTAGGGATCATCTACCCAGAACCTGAGTTCTTGGCCAAATGCCAACAGGCCGGCGTACCCATCACCCTTGCCTGTGATGCCCACTACCCAGAGGATGTAGGCAAGGGGCTGGATGAAGCCATCGAACTGGCCCGCTCTGCCGGTTATACCGAGGTGGCCATCTTTACCGGCCGCCAGCGGACCCTGCAGCCCCTCGGCTAGTCAACAGGATATCAATAGCATAACACCGTACTATGCTGCCGCCAGCTCGGGCGTGGATCATCAGCCAGCACCGGCATGGATTGAGGAAAATGCAGGAAGTTGCTCCCTCGCCGCAGAAAATTTCACCGGACTCTGAACCAAGTTACTTGTGTAGGAGGGAGATATGAAAGTGTTGCGAATCGCTATGTTGAGCAGCTGGCATGTCCACGCCCCCGGCTATGCCCGGGATATCCTATCCCGTTCCGATGCCAAGATCACGGTTGTCTGGGATGAAGACCCGGTCCGGGGCAAGAACTGGGCAGCTGACCTCGGTGTCCCCTTCGAGAATGATATTGACGTTCTTCTCGCCCGTTCTGATGTCGATGGGGTTGTTGTCAACGCCCCGACCAACCTCCATGCCGAGATCATGGTGGCCGCGGCCAATGCCGGCAAGCACATATTCACCGAGAAGGTGATGGCCCCCACAGTCAAGGAATGCCAAACCATCAGTGAGGCTGTGACCAAGGCCGGTGTGAAATTCTGCATATCTTTCCCCCAGCGGACCTGGCCGGTCAATCTGCTAGCCAAGAAAGCCGTCGATGACGGCCTGTTAGGCGATGTGACCCTGCTGCGGATCCGCAATGCCCACAATGGGGCAATAGCCGGATGGCTGCCGGAACACTTCTACGATGCTGTTGCCTGCGGAGGCGGAGCCATGATTGACTTGGGCGCCCACCCCATGTACCTTGCCCGCTGGCTGATGGGAGAACCCCGGCGGATTACCACACTGTTCAACTCTTATACCGAAAGGGAAGTAGAAGACAACGCTGTGGCATTGGTTGAGTTTGCCAATAAGGGTATTGCGGTAATCGAGACAGGCTTCGTGTCCCACAGCAGCCCATTTTCCCTGGAGCTGCATGGTACTGAGGGAACCTTCCTTGCCGGGGGGCCTGAATCAACGGTGCGGATTACTTCCCGCAAGCTAGAGCAAAACGGCCATCAGGGCTGGTTCATACCTGCCCGCCTCCCAGCTGCCCTGCCCATGCCTTTGGATCAGTGGATTCGGGGCATCTTGGAAGATGAACCGATTCTCTTCGGCCTCGAAGAAGGCACGCAGCTTACAGAGCTGATGGAGGGAGCCATGCGTTCCTACCGTTCCGGCTCGCAGGTGGAATTTCCCCTTGACTAGGGAAGCTTGCAGCAACAGCTAGGAAACCAAGCACGGAGCAGGCCGCTCTGCCTAGAGCCAGTGAAAGCCCAGTGCGGGCAGCTTGAGCGGCCGATTCGACAAAGAAAGATAAGAGTGGAGGCTGGGAACATGTTAGCAGCTCGTTTCATGGATATCGGGGACCTGCGGCTGGTGCAAGAGGATGTACCGAAACCAGGGCCCGGCGAGATCCTGATCAAAGTCAGAGCCTCGGGGGTCTGCGGAACCGATGCCCATATTCTCAAGGGAGAGTCGGCATCTACGCCCCCTGTCATCCTGGGTCATGAGTACGCCGGCGAAGTTGTGGAAGCAGGTGAGGGAGTAACCAGTTTTAAGGTCGGTGATCGGGTGTGCGTCGATCCCAATATCTTCTGTCACAGCTGCTATTACTGCCACAGCGGCAAAGTCCACCTGTGCCTCAACCTTACAGCCCTGGGCGTAGACATCGATGGAGGATTTGCTGAATACTCGGTACTCCCAGCTGCCCAGGCCCACCTGCTGCCTCCTAATGTCAGCTTTGCTGCTGGAGCTTTTATCGAGCCGGTGGCCTGCTGTATTAGAGGGCTGGAGCAGGCACAGATTCGTCCCGGCGACGAGGTGGCCATCTTAGGGGGCGGCCCCATCGGATTGATCCTGCTGCAGCTGGCAGCAGCTGCCGGAGGACGGGTGACAGTCAGCGAGCCGGTCCAGTCAAAATGGGCCTTGGCAAAAGAGCTGGGCGCACAGCGCACAGTTTTGCCGGAGCAACTGGCTGTCGATGCCTTCGATGTGGTAATTGAAGCCGCCGGCGTCAAACCCGCCATTGAGCAATCCATTAAGATTGCCAGAAGAGGGGCTTCGGTGGTCTGGTTTGGAGTCTCTCCCCAGGGCATGGCGGCCGAGATCGAGCCCCATGAGGTCTACCGCAAGGAACTACGAATATCTGGGTCCTTTATTAATCCCTTTACCCACTCCCGGGCTGTCAAACTGGTGGGGTCAGGTGCCGTCCGAGTGGAGCCCTTGATCAGCCACCGCTACCCGCTGAAGGATATCCACAAAGCTTTGGATGTTCACTCATCCGGCCAAGCCAGCAAAGTGATGATTATTTTCGACGATTGACGCAAGGCATAGCAGCGGAATTATCAACAAACAGGGGTGCCGGCTCAATCCTTTGAGCTGACACCCCCGTTTGTTTGTATGCCTGTTGGGCCTTATATCGCCTTATCTATCGGGATCTTCTGTATCCTCCGGGACGCCTCGCAAATGATGCCTTTAATAGTTCTCGGCCTTCTCCTGGAAGTAAGCTCTGGGATGGGCACAGGCGGGGCATACGTGAGGAGGCTCGGTCCCTGTGTGAACATAACCGCAGTTCCGGCAATGCCACTTGATGGGCTCCGGGCGTGTGAAGACAGTGCCCTCTGCAACCCGTTTCAAGAGAGCCAGATACCGCTTCTCATGTTCCTCCTCCACCTCAGCCACTTCGTGGAAGAAATCGGCAATCTCGTCAAAGCCCTCTTCCCTAGCGACAACTTCGAACTCTTTGTACATCTCAGTCCACTCGTAGTTCTCACCGGCAGCTGCATCCTTGAGGTTATCTGCCGTATTGCCGATGATACCCAAGAAGCGGGCGATGCGCTTAGCATGCTCCATCTCGTTCTCAGCTGTCTCTAGGAATATACCGGCGATCTGCTCAAAGCCTGCCTTCTTCGCCTCTGACGCATAGAACCAGTACTTATTGCGGGCCTGAGACTCGCCAGCAAAGGCAGTCCAGAGATTCTTTTCTGTTTTTGAACCCTTAATGTTCATGTATACCCCTCCTGTTATTGATAATGATTCGCTTTAACGCTTATTTTACATCCCTAAGGGAGTTTTGTCAATCTCCTTAGGGCAAAAGGGTACGCTGACAGACCTGCCGAGTATGTACCGGCATGCTGCACCTTACCTCAATTATACTGGAAAGTCAAGGATGGCGCAGCAGCTTAGCTGATCTAGCTAATCTTCATGTTCATCGCCGGTCTTAACATCCCGGACTGAAGACTCCAGATTGCTGGCTGTAACCGCCAACATCTGCGAGGAGTTGCTGATCTCCTGCACGGTGGCCGATTGCTGCTCAGTGGCAGCCGCGATCTCCTCGCTTCCAGCCGCCAGCCCTTCTGCAGCCCCGGCGATGGCCTGAATCCTGGAGCTCATGGTGTCGATAGACTCGATGATCTGCCGGAGGAGGTCGGCTGCATTCTCCACAGCTCCGGCTCCGTCGGCTACTGCCCGGCTGCCCTGCTCCATACTCTCCAGGGTCTCATCAGACCGCTTGGCTACACGAGATATCAAGGCCGCGATCTCACCGGAGGCCTGGCTGGACCTTTCTGCTAGACGGCGGACTTCTTCAGCCACTACCGCAAAGCCCCGCCCCTGCTCACCGGCCCTGGCTGCTTCGATGGCAGCATTGAGAGCCAGCAGGTTAATCTGATCAGCTATGTCAGCAATGGTGGCAGTGATGGATTCGATCATGGTTGTCTCTTGATTCAGATCCTTCACCGAATCAGCCAGTTCTCCTACCACTGCTTCGATCTCATCCATCCGCTCCAGTACATCATCCAGGCGCTCGGACCCATCTCTGCCCGACTTGGCAATGCCTTCGGCGTTCTTAGCCATCTCGTTGGCATCGAAACTTACCTGCTGGACGTGGGCAGCGAACTCCGATGCAGCTGACGCCACTTCCTGAGTGGAGGCTGTCATCTCATCCATGGCTCTAGCTACCTGATGGCTGGTGTCGGTAATAGACACAGCCGATCTGCGGGCCTCAGCGACGATATCCCGTACATGGGCAACGAACTCATTGATGGCATCGGCCATCTCCTCACACTCATCACCCGACTTAACGGAGATTGAACCAGACAGATCGCCTTGGGAGATTTTCTCCGCCATGCCCAGCACCGCCCGGAGGGTGCGGTGAATGCTGGTGGTAAACCGCAGGACTAGTACAACACTAAGCCCAAGGGCGGCCAAGATGGCAGTCCACAGGAACTTGGTAGTATTTGCCTCTGCCGTCTCTGCCGACCTGATGGTGGCTGAGGCTGCTGACTGGGAATCGACTCTCAAGTCTGCCAAGATCTCCCGGACTTGGTTGAGGTTGGGCGCTACTTGCGTTTGATAACTAACAAGCAGAGCGTCCAATGGAACATTGCTGTCCCGGAGCCTGAAAATCTCTCTTGCTCCATCGTGCAGCTGTTGGTGGGGCGTTTCCAGTGAGGCAATCTTTTTCTGCATGTTCGGGGGCAGCTCTTGGAACTCTTCCGAAGCAGTGAAAGAATAAAACCACTTGCCCAAGTTGCAGGCAGTGGGATCAAGCTGCCCAGTGAAGGGCTCTCCCAAGAGAAGGGCAGTGAGCAGGTCTACATCCCAAGCTAGATGATCGATTTCCCGCTCTGCCATAGAGGTGGCTAGTTTCTCCTGGTCGATGGCCTGCCAGTGGGCTGCTTTCCAGTTGTTCATCAGCCAGAAAACAACACCCGTGCCGAGGAGCATTAATGCGATGATAACACCAAAGGTAATCAGAAGCTTGCCTCTCATAGATAATCTTAGTCTCATGGCTAACCTCCCTAACCAGTACGAACCATCTTTGACTTTTATACCCACAGGGCACGAAATCAAACCCTCCGGCCGGGAGCAATACAGGAATTCGTCATCGTTGGGCCGGCGAATCGAAAACTGCCCCGTGCTTCCGCGTTACCCTTGGTTTCCCTGGGGCATACTCTTCGTGTCGGCATAGAGTAGTACTGGAACCTAGGGTGAATAAAATGAGAGATTTTCTCCGGGAAGACCCGCCTCAACCATCACTGCCTATCAATCTCCCTAAGTATCGCTTTGCCGTCTACGGCGGGCTGGCCGTCATACTAGGGCCGGTCACTCTGTGGTTCTTGCGGCGCCTCCTGCCGGGTCAGCCCATCTTGCTGCCCCTCCAAGATATCAATCCTCTACCTCTGCTGGCAGCCACAATTCTGCTAGTTATCTCTTGGCTGATCCGAATCCTGCGGATGTGGTATCTGTTTCGCCACCTGGCTAGGAACATCGCCTACAGTGACTTTATCAGAACCTGCCTAGCAGGAGCGTTTGTCTCCCACATCACCCCTAGTGCTGCCGGCGGGTATCCCTTTTTCCTCTTCTTGCTCCATCGGCAGGGTGTGCCGGCGAGCAAGTCCCTAGCAGTCAGCCTCATGGACTCAGTCAACACAGGCCTGAGCCTCTTGCTGATTCTAGCGGCAGGAGCTGCTTTATCACCGGTTTTTCTATCTGCCGCCAGCAGCTGGCTGCCTGCTGCAGCAGCGGGTACCCTTTTCCTCATTGGCCCCGCGCTGGCCCTGCTGATCTTTGCCAACAAGCTGCCGGCAGGCGCCTCTAAGCTGTTTGGAAAGGACAGCGTTTTGGGGCGAAAAACAACTCCTCTTACAGCTAAGGCCGCCAGAGAGGTTGAGAGGTTCAAATCGGCGGCGGGCACCCTCTGGCGTGATCATCGGCCGGTTCTGGCTATCAACCTGTTGTTCAACCTCACATATTGGGCCATCTACCTCTCCACAACCCACCTGCTCTTTCGAGCGGTGGGAGGCCGGGCACCTTGGCTGGTAATTGCCGGCAGCCAGATTGCCGTGCAGTTTGCTCAATACCTAATCCCCACTCCAGGGGCTGCCGGTGGGGCAGAGGTAACGATGGCCCTCTTGGTCCAGAACCTGCTCGGCCACGGCCAGCTGGTGGCTTTTCTCGCCCTGTGGCGCATCTACACTTACTATTTCAGCCTGTTTGCAACCAGCCTGACCTTGCCGTGGGCTATATGCCTTCTGCGGAAAGATCAGTAGCCATCGATCCCCCAACTCACCAGTTTGGAGGTGCTGCCATCCCCGCCGCTGCTTCCATGAAACACTTCTTGGAGGCTGGCCTGAGGCAGCCTCTTCCAGGCCTCTTCGTTGTTTACCCTAACCATGAGGCCATCCCTTGCCTGCAACTCAGTTGGGAAATCAGAGGCGACAGCTGCCGGAAACAACACCTTGGCAGGCCTGCCGTCTCCTAGGCTCCACACTGCGTGCCGAATCAGCTTGCTAAAGCTCTGGGCTTCATCATCCCTGCTGGCGAAGTCGTTGACAAACAGAGTATCCGAACCCAGATCCCATGCCGCCACCAGGTAGGCTTTGATCTCGCCCGACTCCCGAAGTGCCCAGCCCCGCCCCCGGCCCTGGGCAAACCAGCCCCGGGTGATCTCCGTCCTCACCCAATCCTGCCAGTAGTCCCATCGGTCCCTGACAATGGCGCCGTTTAGCCGGGAGGAATACAGCTCATACAAGTTCATAATCTGCTGCAGTTCCTCAGGCTCTTGAAGTCTCAGCAAGCGAATATCGCCGCACTGCAGCGGGGAGATTTCGGCCTGCTTCCAATAGGTGGTTACCTCTTCCCAGCCGAAGCGGCTGTAGTGCCCGGGAGTCCCGGTGGCCAGCATGGAAAAATCCATACCTTCTGCATCCATATAGGTGATAGCCATTTCCAAAAGCCTGCCAGACAATCCCCGGCGCCGGTACGCGGCTTTTGTGCTGACCTCACCGATACCGCCCATGGTGAATACATCTCCGGCCAGGTAGATCCGGCGGTGGAAAACCCGCACAGTACTAAGGATCTCACCAGCATCCACTGCCACCAAGATTCCGTGACGCTCCCGCCATGGGTCGTTGTACCAATGGTTCATGAAATACTGGCGAGAAGCCTCGAAATCATTGGTTTGGTTAAAGACAGCGGCACAGTGGTCAAACCATGCATCCATCTCCGATGCTCTTAGGGCACGAAATTCCACCAAGGGGCTCCCCCCTGCTCAGATTGTCTTATCTATGGGAAATATCATGCAAAAAGGACCGAACCCAAACGGGTCCAGTCCTTACTTGGCCCTTTCACATGATCAGCAGCCGCAGCAGCAGCAGTTGTCATCGAAGTACACCGGCTTGCCGGTCTTCGCTGACTCGTAAATCGCCTCCAGGATCTGGGTGACTACATAAGCTTCCCGGGGCTTGACCAGCGGCTCAGTGTCATTGATGATGGAATCGATCCAGCTCTTGGCCTCAGCTGCACCGGCATCCTGAGCGGCAGCCTCATAGAAGGCCACTCCATCTCCGTGCATAGCCGGCTTAGTTGTATAGAGCTTGCTGAACTTCTCGCCATTGATCCGCAAGCCGTCAAGCATGTCAGCCCCGGCCTTGGTGCCGCACAGTACTGTCATGGCTTCGCCCACCTGCAGGGTATTCAGTGCCCAGCTGGATTCCAGGATCACAGTCATGCCGTTCTCGAACTGAACAAAGCCGAACGCGGAATCCTCGGTGGTAAACTCCTTGGGATCCCACGGGCCCCACGGATTGGCTGCGTTCTCGGTCTCTGCCAGCTTCCGATAAGTAACACCCATCACGCTCACGGGCTTGTAGTTGTTGGTGAGCCAAAGGGTAAGGTCCAAAGCATGGGTGCCGATATCGATTAGTGGACCGCCGCCCTGCCGCTCTGCATTCAAGAAAATGCCCCAAGTAGGCACGCCCCGGCGCCTAATGGCTAGAGCCTTGGCGAAATAGATCTCACCCAAATCGCCGGCATCGCACAGCTTCTTGAGGTACTGAGAATCAGGGCGAAAACGGTTCTGGTATCCAATAGTGAGCTTCTTGCCTGTCCGCTCCGCTGCCTCTACCATGGCCAAGGCCTGTTCGGAGTTGATGGCCATAGGCTTCTCACACATGACATGCTTGCCAGCCTCTAGGGCAGCCACCGTGATCTCGGAATGGACATCGTTGGGGGTCAGAACATGAACAACATCAAGATCCTCTAGGGCGACAAGATCTCGATAATCGGTAAAGACTTTAGCATTGGGAGTGCCGTATTGTTGTGCACCCTTTTCAGCTCTCTCCTTAATCACGTCACAAAAGGCGACCATCTCTACGTTGTCGAGTTTGGCCAAGCTCGGCATGTGTTTGCCGTTGGCTATGCCGCCCACACCGACTATACCGACTCTCAGTTTCTTGCTCATCTCTCTACCTCCCTGGATTGTTTATCAGCCGACAATTCTGATTACCATACTTCGCCGTATTCTACAGCTATGTTTCGCCGCCAGGTCAAAAGTTCCTCTTTATCATGATGCTGGCAAGCTGTGCTGTGTCATAAATACACATCCGTCACAAAGAGAGTGGGGCTGCCCGAGGGCGGCCCCACTCCACTAGGCCCTGCACCAGATCTAAGTCTTCTATCGCTTAAAGGACTGGAGTCAGCCTATCCTACCAATCCTCTTCGACCTGCCATTCCCATTGCCAGTCGGCATCCTCGCCCCACTGTTCATATGCCTCCCAGTCTTCCCGCAAATCCAGCACGATACCTTTACGGGTTATAGTGCCGGGCTCCACGATGATCTCGACCCGCTGTTCTGCATGACCTTCGGTAATCTGCAGCTGGTATCTGCCTTCCCTCACTTCAGCATGCCATATTCCCCTGCGGTCATCATACTCCAAATCGCAGACGTAGGTATCATATTCGCCCCACTGACTGAATTCACCGACGGTGAAGAGCATCACCCGCAGCCAATCGTATCGTTCGGCTCCCACAAGGTCAACTTGTATCTGACCGATACCGCCCAGCTCGATAGTCCTCTCGGTGATGGACCCTCCCGCGACGTCAATCCCGTACAACTGCTGTTCTGAAAAGCCCTCACCAAGGTTAATCATTAAGATGTCGTAAGCTCCGCTTTTTAACTCTGATTCCCAGACACCCAAAGATGTCTCCTCGAGGTCGGCCACCCACGCATCACCATCGAACTCAGCACCAGCCTC
>LFTN01000055.1:0-7351 GCA_001513495.1 Clostridiales bacterium DTU087 | reverse complement strand
CCCGGGCATAGTACGCCTCATGGGGTTTCCCTCCAGAGGTAAGCCTCAGCCTGAGCTTACCCAAACCACCTAGCTCAATTGTCTTTTGGGTGGCGACTCCGCCCTTAACCTCAATGCCAAGCACCTCTTTGTCCGAGAAACCATCTCCCAAACGAAAGATTTTGAGGTCGTATTCTCCCGCCTTGAGCACACCTTCGTATACGGCCCGGGCAACTTGCTCTAAATCAACTATCCAAGCATCGCTATCGAAGCCGGCACCGGCCTTGTAGACCATAACCCGCGGATCACCGGCTGTATGGGGCCTGCCGTCGGAACTAAGCCTTACTTGCAGCTTGCCTGCTGCACCGACCTCGATAATCCTCTCTGTAACCTCTCCTCCAATGACCTCGACATCGAGTATCTCCTCGTCTTGGTACCCGGCTCCGAGGCGGACTATTCTTAGATCATACTTGCCGTACCTGAGCTGTCCTTCGTAGATAGCTTGGGCCGCTTGTTCCAGATCAGCTATCCAGGCGTCGCTGTCAAACCCGGCACCAGCCTTGTAGACCATAACCCGCGGATCACCGGCTGTATGGGGCCTGCCGTCTGCAGTGAGCTTCACCCGCAGTTTTCCTTCTGCTGCAAAGGGGACCGGGATCTGCTTGATTTCCCCAGCTGCCACCTCCACTCTGTCTAGGCGACGCACCTGAGGCGGAGTGCCTAGATACTCACAGCGAATCTCGTAAGCGCCGGCCTTTACAGAGGCAGTCAACTTGCCGTTTTCATCGGCAAAGCCTGCTTCATTGCCGGCACTATCAATGTACCAGGCACGCACCCTATCCGTCTGCACTAGCTTGCCATCGAAAGTCGGCACCAGGACGAGTTTTCCAGGCACATCGACTGTCAGGGTAACATCGGTGATCTCCCCCGCTTTCACATCCACTTCAGCTAACTGGCTCCGATGTCCCTGGTACACCGCCTGCACTCCGTAAAACCCTGCCGGGATCACGGCAGCTAAGACATCTCCCCTGGGAGACAGTGACACCTCATGCCGGTTGTCTCTGGCTGATGCCTCTGCTTGAGCCGTTACATCCCGGCTGCCGGCCTTGACTTTGGCCCGCAGGGTGCCCAGCAAATCGTCGAGCTTGACAGTGACTGCGGTTGTCTGTCCCTGTTCCAGCAAGATACCGGCAACAGTCTTCTCAACTGTCACACTGCCGAGATATGTAACCTTCAGATCCACCTTGCCGGGGTCTCCGGAATAACGGAAGACCTGACTACCGGTGCCATAGGAAGCGACCTTCGACCCATCCCGCACCAGCTCAAGCCGGCAGTCGGCGGTGACATCGCTATCCCGGTAAGTCACTTTAGCTTGCAGGTTAGCCGGCCGGACCTCGGGCACTTCCACAACTTCCTTCATGATGGTGCCCAGGGCTTCACTCAGGCTTTTCCTGTCCTTGGCGCTGTAATAGGTGCCGATACAGCGCACCCTGGCTTCCTGCGCCTGTGTCATGGCAAATCCCACAACATAAGGCTTGTAGATGATACCCTCGGCCTGCAGGGCAGCAGAGACCACGCAGGGATTGCCGCCGCAGCTTTCCTCACCGTCGGTGATCAATACGATAATATTGCGGCTTTCCTTACTGGGGAAATCCAATGCAGCCAGCTCCAGCGAATAGGCAATAGGTGTCTTGCCTCTGGGCTGCAGGTCACGGACGATCTTGATGATCTTCTCCCTCACCTGGGCCACCGGCCCGAAATTCTGCATCAAGACAGAATCATCGCATTGGGTATTTCTAGCTCCATACACCCGGAGGCCCACTTCCAAGCCAGGGCGGTCCTCCAGATTGCGTATTAAATCGATCATTACCTCTTTGGCTACATCCATGCGGGATTTGTTTCTTTCTGCCTCTTCGTTCATGCTAAAAGATGAATCAAAGATAAACTCAATGTAGGTTTTTTCTGCATCAGCCGATGCTGGGCCCCCGCTCCCCACCAGGAGTGTGGCCATTGCCGCGATCAGAAACAACCATAGGGTTTTCTTGGCGAAAAGCATGCACCTAATCATGTTGGTTGTCATCCTTTCTGGCTTTCTCCATTATTCGCCAATAGACTATGCGCAGCCGTTCTTCACCCCCTACCCTGCCACACTAAGCCAGTGGAGACGGACACGCCCGCCCCAACATCTGGAGAGTATGCCAGATTTGCTGCCTTCTCCTGTTTTAAGCATACTCCGAAGTGGGTAATAAGTAAATGAGTAACTGACTTTTTTGTATATAGGGAAAAGGGTCAACCGGCGGCTGTGAGTATCTGTCACGGAAAGCGGAAACTACTAGACAGGATAGACTTTCATCTCATGACTCGGCAGGAGGGATTAGTATGGACAAGATCTTAGCTGCTCCCGGCAAATATGTACAGGGCCCGGGTACACTGGACCGGCTGGGAGAGTATGTGGGTAAACTGGGGGATAAACCTCTGGTAATCGTTGACAGGAACGTGATGGAGTTATTGGGTGATAAACTGACGCGAGTATTGGCTGAGCAGTTAGATCCAATCATGGAGCCCTTTAGAGGCGAGAGCTCCCGCCAGGAGGTCACCCGTCTGCAAGGCATCGGCAGCGGCAAAGCCAATGTAGTCATCGGCGTCGGAGGCGGCAAGACTATCGATACCGCCAAGGCTGTGGCCTATTACCTGAAGGTTCCCGTGGCCATTGTGCCCACTATTGCAGCCACCGATGCTCCCACCAGTGCCCTATCCGTGCTTTACACAGAAGACGGTGTTTTTGATCAGTATCTGGTCTTGCCCGCCAACCCCGATCTGGTGCTGGTGGATACCAAGATAATCGCTGCCGCGCCGGCCCGCTTCCTAGCCAGCGGCATGGGAGATGCCTTGGCTACCTACTTCGAAGCCGAAGCCTGTGCCCAATCAAATGCTGTGGCTACAGCAGGAGGCACCATCACTTTGGCTGCTCGGCAGCTGGCCCTGCTCTGCTACGAGACACTGATCGAATACGGCCAGCAGGCATTGTGGGCCGCCCAGCGCCATGTGATCACACCGGCATTGGAGTATATCGTTGAAGCCAATACTCTGCTATCGGGCCTTGGCTTTGAGAGCGGCGGTTTGGCTGCAGCCCATGCCGTCCACAACGGATTCACTGCCTTGGAGGAGACCCACGTGGCTTACCACGGAGAAAAGGTAGCCTATTCCACCATTGTACAAATGGTGTTGGAGGGCCGCTCCAGTGAAGAGATTGAGGAAGTGATGGATTTTTGCATCGCCGTGGATCTTCCGGTAACCCTGGCTCAGCTGGGCATTAAGAAACCGGATCCCCAGCGGATTATGCTGGTGGCCGAGGCCGCAGTCCAGCCGGAGGAGACCATCCACAACATGCCCTTCCCTGTGACAGCAGAGATGGTGAGAGACGCTATCCTAGCGGTAGACGCCATCGGAAATGCCTTGCTGGGCAGCTAGATAGACGCCTGGAAGGGTGGTACAAGGAGACTAAAAGGATACCGATAGATAACTAATAAATGCATTTCCATGGAACCTTTGAACCATGGTAAGCCCCCAGCCTTGGCGGCTTATCATTGGTTCATTTTTTGTGTCACTGAGGCTTTGCCCAGTGCCGTCGCCAAGCTCAGAGTCAGGTTATGGCAAAGCTGCCAATGCAGGATCTAACAGCACTGCAGAGAAAAGGTTGTACTGTAGAAACTGTTGGCTGATTTCCAGCTAATGGCGGGGTGTATGTTCATGCGGATACGCAAACACTGGATTGGCCTGCTGATCATTTTGACTCTGTTGGCTGCCGGCTGCAGCCAAGCTCCCAAGATCGTCAAGGTAGCGGGTACTGTAGTTACCCAAAAGGGAAGGCCGGTTTCGGAGGGAGCTGTGCTCATCGGCAGTTCTATGGCAAAAACCAGCACCTCCGGCCGCTTTACTATCAGCGCCCCAGCCGGTGAGAATAAAGCAGTCTTGCTGGTGAAAGGCTATCGGCCCCAAATCGTACCCTTAACTCTGAGCGAGGAGTCCCAGACACTCACTCTAACTGCTAAACTGGATAGGCCGGCCCGGCACAGCGGCAGCACCGCGGACTACTTGCTGCTCCTTGACTCCTTGCACAGAACCGATGTTTCCAGCAGTGCAGGCTTCACTTACCTGACAGGGGCTCAAGTGAAAGAGGCCGCCCTCACCCATGCCGGCATCGTCGATTTGGAAAGGGCAGTACAGTACCTGAGCCCGGCTGCCATGCATAGGCTGTGCGAGCTTTTGGGAGTTAGACATATAGTCTGGATTCAGAAAGACCTGGATAACCACCTGCAGGTGTTCTCAGTCAAATCAGGCAGGATCAGCAGCCTGCCCTTTGAAGAAAGCAGAGGCCAGCGCAAGCTAGCTGGGCTCCTGGCGAGTTTTTCCAAGGATGCCCGGATGTTTGCTGAGCAGACGCCCCGAGGGATCGAGGCCAACTTAGCCAAGGAAGTAAAAACCTATATGGAGCAGCTGTATGATGTTACATATACCGGTCGGGATGTTCAAAGGATCAAAAGGGTGGCAGAGCCGATAATTGCAGTATCTGAACGGTCGAATCTGCCTTTCACCTTCGGCATACTAGAAGCTGAAGAGTACAATGCCTATGCCCTGCCGGGGGGATACATTTACATTACCCGTCCTTTATTGGAAATGATGGAATCTGAAGATGAGCTGGCCGCAGTACTGGCCCACGAGTCTGCCCACATCACCCATGTCCATGCGGTAAAGGGGTATGAGCGGCGGGTTGCCCTCACCGTTGCCACCATTTTTGTCGCGGCAGCTACCGGCGGCTCAGACGCCACCCTTGATTTTGTCCAGATCATCGGGGATATCATCACCGAGGGCTACAGCAAAGAACAAGAGTATGATGCTGACCGCACAGGCCTGCGCTACATCTCCCGGGCTGGCTATGATCCTGAGGGTATGGTCTCTCTGTTGACAAAGCTCCAGGACCTGGAATACCGCCTCACCGGCGGGCGCCGTACCTACAGCCGCACCCATCCCTCGACTAAGAGCCGGTTCAATCAGGTGAAGGCGGAACTCTCAACTGTTGAGTACTACCGGTTCTTGGATGAATACCTGCTCTCCCTATAGCTTCCCGGCAGCTGGACCTGCTCCCATAGGGCCCACCCGAAAACCAGCAGCATGTCTCCAGCATCACCGAGCCGGAGACATGCTGCTGCCCTAAATGATTTCCACACAGGCCGGCGAGGCCAGCAGTTAAATGGGCCAATACCGCCTATGGCTCCACTGATACGAAGCTGCACGCGGTACGGCCTTCACAGCAGAGCAAGGCCGCGGCTCCCGAGGCCAGCACATCACCGGGATCACTTACGTCAAACAGGCATTCCCCGCCTACCCAGCCCTTGAGCCGGCTGCCCTCTACCTTCAGCTTCAGATCATAGCTTTGGCCGAACTCCCAGCCAATAGGAGCTTCGCCAAGTATCTCTGTTCCGTGCACTTCTTTAATCAACCGCACCGAGCCATTCCTATGGAAAATAAGGGCATAATACCGCCTCATTCCCTGGACCCGGGCTGCCACACCGGCAGCCTCACACATATGAGGTGTCAGGCGGGCACTCACAGTGTAGTCTGTCCATTCCCTGGTACCTTGGATCATTAAGCCGGTTCCGTAGTTTTGGATCAACCTATAGGGTTCATCCGTAAACTGCAGCTGATCAAGGCCGTCTACCCACGCCCTCTGCCACATTGTGCCTCCCTCAGCCGGTGCCTGCCAACTGACGGTGGGAGTGCCAGACCATGTAAGGTAGTCTAGATACAAGCTGCCGTCTGCCCGCTGCAGTGACGCTATTTGCAGGCCAATCTCCGCGATGGGCTGTCCGCCCATATCCGGCACCCGCCAAGAGAACTCATGGGCTGCCCCTGGATCCAGGGAAACCGTTGGCCCAAGCACCCTCTCCAGCTGATCACAGCCGTTGTAGACCCGGACATAGAGAGTGCAGTCCACTGTTCGGTTGTTTTCACTGTCTGCAGTCACCCTGGCCCGCACCATCTGACCGGGGTATAGAGTGGGAGAAGCGATCAAGGAATAGTGGCTTGGTCCCGACGCTTCCAGGGGAACAAACGTCGGCACAGCTGCCCGGGCGAAGCGGCCCGCGGCGACATGCTTAAAGCGTATGGCTAGGCTCCGCTGTCCAAGCAGGCTGTGGCCAACTACGTTCTCTACCCTTGTAGTACCCTTGGATGCGATGCTGTCTTCCGGCTGAAAGCCCTGGACCGAGCCCGGCAGCTCGAAATGATACCGGGCACCGTCTTTGGGCTCTATGGGTTCCAGGCCTCTTAAGGCCCTGGCCCCGTTGACAATCCGATACGTTTCCTGCACTGCATCGGCAATCGCTCGGCCGCCATCGGCTGTAGGAAGGTAGAGGCGGTCAGCTACCGGTGTCCGAAAATCCGGCCCTCCCTCGATTCCCTCGAGCCCATTCTTGATGCCCAGCAAGCACCCGACATTACCTGAGTTGCAGTCAGTATCCCAGCCGCTGGTATTGACGATCATCAAGCTCTTTTGAAAGCTATCGTCACCATATAACAAGCTGAGAATAATGAGCCCGTGGTTAGGCACCATGTGGCAGTTGCCCCCATATTTGCCGTACCCATAATGTGTCTCCAAAAGCTCCCTGGCCATGCGCCAATCGGGTTCGCTGCTGTGCCACTCCCGGATATCCTGGATCATTCGGTAGATGACAGAATCCCGGGGGATCAGAGCAGCAGCAGTGTCAATCAGTCTTTCCAGCTTCGACTCTACGAAAGCCTCGGCCTCCATGGCGGCAATTACCTGTGCCCCATAGATGGCTTCACCGTCATGGCTGACCGACGCTGCCCGGCGGGCAAGATCACCGGCCAGTTCAGGATCCCCCGGACAAAGCATCGCCCAGCCGTCGATAAAGATCTGAGCTCCGATCTGTTCCGCGACTACCTTGCCGTTCAACTCCATGGAACCGCTCTGGGGAGCGGGAATGCCGCTCTTCAGGCGCAGATAAGCAGTGTGCTCAGTAGAGTTGCCCAGGCCGCCCCACCAGAGAATAGTCCGATTCTCAATCAGATAGTTGAGCCATGTTTCTCCAATCTGCTGGGGCGTAAGTCCAAGGTCAAAGCCATAATCCTCGAAAGCCCGCACAAAGGTAAAGGTGCCCGTTATGTCGTCATCGGTTACCACCAAGGGCTTGCCCAGCTTCTCGTGGACGTAGTAGTTGATCTCCCCAAGCTCGTCCATGATCCGGCGATAGGTCCAGCCCTCAAAGGGACGCCCCAAATACACACCGATGATCTTGCCTAATACTCCCGCGTACACTTTTTCCGCATATGTTTGGGAAAACTCCACCCC
>LFTN01000179.1 GCA_001513495.1 Clostridiales bacterium DTU087 | reverse complement strand
TGTGGATACTTATCGTCCCATCAGCGGGCAGCGATGATCACTATGGAGGCTTGAACCAGGCCGATGATGAAGCCTAAGGCCCCGCCTAGAAACTCCAAGTGACGCAGGTGCCGGCGGGATATACTGACAACTAGAGCCTCCAGGTGGGCTACATCAAATTCCATGATCTGCTCATGAACCAATTGGGAGATGTGGAGGCCGGTCCGCACCCGTTCCTTGGCCTGCTGTGTCAGCTTGTCCAGCAGAGGCGGCAGCTCCTGGCCCAGCCAATCCCGGAGCAGGCCGGCGATCACCCCTTTGAGGCTGTCAGGCAGAAACTGGGGCAGCTTTTGTCTGAGACGCTTTTCCACGTGTTCTTCTATTAGCTGCAGGATCTCCTCCTGGGCCGTACTCGCGCCC
The DNA here is from genome assembly GCA_001513495.1 of Clostridiales bacterium DTU087. Classification (GTDB taxonomy): domain Bacteria; phylum Bacillota; class Limnochordia; order DTU087; family DTU087; genus DTU087. Next base: position 15,459 of record LFTN01000179.1, on the reverse strand, counting down.
AACTGGTCGATGAGTGCCTCAATGGGAAGCAGCTCTTCTTCAACGGCCTGGCCGATGGCGGCTGCCAGCTCTGCCTTGTATTTGGGCAGGAGGCCCTGAACGGTAATGGGTAACAGGGGGACCTTAACAGGATCATGGGGCCGAAACAGCATTCTGATGGCGATGACATTGGTGACCCAGCCGATCACCCCGCCCACTGCCGGCATGGTAAGCAGCTGCCAATACGGCATCTCAATCTCTCCTCTGTATACATCTGCCGCCGCATCTAATGTGGCGTTCTCCCGGGGATGGTTACAGCCTCACGTACAGGTTTGCCAACCCTTCCCATCATAATCTGGCTTACTACTCTATTTCCATACCGGTTCCCTGCCGAAACTCTCCGTCCGATTTTCTTTTTGGTATTGCCTTTTTGATACGAAGTCAATATAATTGTGCCAAGAACCTTCTCATTTTCGTATTCAGCAGTTGCCAAAATCGATGGAAGGCAGCAAGTGAGAGGGAGGAAACACTATGGCAGAGGAGAAGCTAGACAAGCTTGATCAGCAGCTGATCGCACGTTTGCAGGTTGATGGGCGGATGCCTTATACGGCACTGGCATCTGAGCTGGGGGTTGCGGAGGCTACGGTGCGCAAACGGGTAAATCGCCTCATTGAGAGTGGAACCCTGCGGATTGTAGGCGTAACCACCATGGAGAAACTGGGGCTCCATACCCAGGCCATCGTAGGTGTTAAGGTCGATGGCGACAAGGTAGATGAGGTCATTTCCCGGCTGGAGTCTTTTGACAACGTCCGCTATATCGGGGTCGCCGCCGGTGAGTTTGACCTAATACTGGAACTGGTGGCCGAGTCCAATGAGGAGCTGTTCAAGTTCCTGACCAGGACCCTCCGGGACATACCGGGCGTGGTGGCTTCCCAGACCTCGCTGATTATGAAGGTGTGTAAGAGGACCTACTAACCGGTCGTAGTTAGAAAGCGGCAGGCGTGCTTTGTTCAGCGAGCCAAGCAAAGGATAATTCAGAAGGGGGGAGGCAGCACATCTAGGAGAGTGTGCTGTGAGAGAGATGAGAAGATGGGCCATTGGCGCAGCAATGATGGTACTGTTGCTGGCAGCGCTGCTGGGCGCAAGTTCTGTTCTGGCAGCGGAGGGAAAGATCAAGATTGGAATCACTCAGATTGTAGAACATCCGGCCTTGGATGCTGCAAGGCAAGGCTTCATAGATGAGTTGGCGGAAGCCGGGTATGATGAGAGCCGGGTCGTCTATGATATGCAGAATGCCCAGGGGGATTTCGCCACTGCCCAGACCATCGCGGAGAAATTCGTCAGCAGCTCGGTGGATCTGATCTTGGCGATTGCTACTCCTACCGCTCAGGCGACGGCCAATGTGACTCAGGATATTCCCATCTTGATCACCGCTGTGACAGATCCCGTCGTCGCTGGACTGGTAGAAAGCATCGATGCGCCGGGCACCAATGTCACCGGCACATCGGACCTAACTCCAGTGGCTAAGCAGCTAGAGCTCTTGAGAACCATCCGGCCCCAAGCTAAGAGAGTTGGAGTCATGTACAACCCGGGAGAGGCCAATTCCCTGGTACAACTGGATCTGGCTCGGGAAGCTGCAGCGGAATTGGGACTTACTCTAGTTGAGGTTCCGGTGGACAACAGCAGCAGTGTTTATCAAGCAGCGCAGTCGGCAGTGGGCAGAGTAGATGCCATCTACGTACCCACCGACAATACCGTGGTGTCAGCACTAGAGTCAGTGATTATCGTGGCCGAGAATGCAAAGCTGCCCTTGGTGGCCGGTGAGACCGATTCCGTGAGAAGGGGAGCTATGGCAACCATCAGCATTGATTACTATGGGCTGGGGCGGCAGACCGGCAGGATGGCACTGGAGATTCTAGAGAATAACGCTGACCCGGCTTCGATGCCGATAGAGTACCTGGAGGATGTAGCACTGGTGCTGAATCCAGGCGCCGCCCAGAGAATGGGGGTCGAGCTTTCTGCTGACCTTCTAGCAGAGGCCAGCGAGATTGTTGACTAAGGATAGATTGGAGTATCGCATATGTTGCTGTCCGCATTGATTGGAACGTTGGAGCAGGGATTAGTATACGGCATTATGGCTCTAGGTGTCTACATTACTTACCGGATCCTTCATTTCGCTGATCTCACCGTTGACGGCAGTTTTCCTTTAGGGGCTGCCGTCGCCGCCCGGTTTATTGCCGATGGCGGCAGTCCGCTGTTGGGCACCGTCCTGGCCATGGCTGCGGGGATGCTGGCGGGATTGACAACCGGTTTCTTGAACACTAAGTTGAAAATCTCAGGGCTGCTTTCAGGGATCTTGACCATGACTGCCTTATACTCTGTGAATCTTAGGGTAATGGGCAGGGCCAATATCCCGCTTCTGCGCAAGCCGACACTGGTCAGCTGGTTTGGCCAGCGGGGCATGGCACCCTGGATACTGTTTTTGATCACACTGGTGCTGATCAAGGTGCTGCTGGATTTATTCCTTAAGACTGAGATCGGGTTCGCGATTAGAGCCACCGGGGATAATGAGCAGATGATCCGCAGCTGCGGAGTTAACACCGACGGCATGAAGCTGATCGGCCTGGGGCTGGCAAACTGCCTAGTGGCACTATCGGGAGCTTTGGTAGCACAGTATCAGGGATTTGCCGATGTGGGGATGGGTGTTGGGACGGTAGTTGCCGGCCTGGCATCGGTGATTGCCGGACAGGCGCTGGTGCGGCTTCCAGGATTGGGCTGGGCTACCACAGGAGTCATAGTAGGTTCTCTGATTTACCGGGGAGCCATTTTCGCCGCATTGCGGCTGGGGCTGGCGCCGACAGATCTCAAGCTGATCACCGCCGTGCTTGTAGTCTTCGCCCTATCCGGACCTGTTTGGAGCAGTTCATTGGCAAAGTTTGGGGGAGGGAAGCGGCGTGCTGCGAATATCCCAACTTCGTAAGGTTTTCGCCAACGGCAATGGGGTAGAAAAGACCGCTTTAGAGAATATCAATCTAGAGGTGCGGCAGGGAGATTTTATCACCATCATCGGCAGCAACGGCGCCGGAAAATCCACACTGCTCAACGTCATAGCCGGTGTGTATGAAGTTGAAGAAGGAGAAATCTGGATAGACGGGGATAATGTCACCGGCCAGCCGGAACACCGCCGTGCCCATTTCATCGGCCGGGTGTTCCAGGATCCCATGATTGGTACTGCGGCTTCCATGACCATTGAAGAGAATCTGGCTATGGCCATGAAGCGGCCCAATCGCCTGGGATTGGCCCCTGGTGTTAGTGTCCGAGATCGGGCCCGGTTTCGGGAGCTGTTGGCCATCCTCGGCCTGGGGCTGGAGGACCGGCTGCAGGAGCCGGTGGGCTTGCTGTCGGGAGGACAGAGGCAGGCGTTAACTCTGTTGATGGCCACGATTTCCAATCCTAAACTGCTGCTTCTAGATGAGCATACAGCGGCACTTGATCCTAAGACCGGTGAAATGATTGGTGAGTTGACCTGCAGGATCATCAAGAACCGAGAGCTGACGGCCTTGATGGTAACCCACGACCTGCGGCAGGCCCTGGAGTTTGGCAACCGCACCATTATGATGGATCAGGGACAGATCATCTTGGATTTGCAAGATCCCGACAGAGCATCGATGACTGTAGATGACCTATTGGATCAGTTCGAAGCTGTGCGGGGTAAGCGGCTTCTGGATGATCGGGTTCTGTTGGTGTAGACAGTGAGCGGCAGCCGTCAGGACTTCTCAGCCCTATCGGCCAGGATGGCAGCGATGGCTTGCCGGCTCGCTTCACAGTGACGGCATCCAGGACAGTGTTCTATCCGAGGGCCGAATATGGACTGGACGGCATCGGTGGCCGGCCATTCTGGGGGAAAGTGGAACATAATGCGGCAGGGTGCTGTGGTTAACAGAGCACTGATCAAAAGGTCTTCTACATCCAGCTCGTGCTCGATGAGGGTGGCAGCATATCCTTCTAGATACTCGGTCTCAATGGGAGAGAACTCGCGGTCCAGTATCCGATAGAGCCCATTGGGGCGGACAACTATATGGACGATATCTCTCCGGGGTTCTTGCAGGTCGACAAAGCCTTTCAGCACTGAGATGAACTCCCGGTGGGCCCGTTTCCTCCTGATGGAGTCTGCTGCCATCCTGACCAGATGCTGGAGGTAGCGCCGGTACTTCCACAGCCGGAACCGGACAAACCCATCGAGAATCAGCAGTTCTTCCATGTTGAGGTAGTCTAGGAGCGCGTACATGATATCTGCCTTGGACTGCAGACGAGCTTCGCCGGCTAGTTTCAAGGGGCTCTTGCCAATTAGGATGCCGTAAGCTTCATCAAAGATGGCTTCCCGCTCATCTTCCGATGCTGATGGATAGCCCTTTTTTATTAGTCTCCTTAAGACACCTGCTTCATATTGACTGACGACAAAGTCGGTTAAGGAACTGGCAACATAATAGATTTGTGCATTCCTGGCCGGCTCGGCATCGGCAAACCGGCAGGTGACCAAGGCCTGCCCCTGTTGTGGAAAGCAGCGGATGTGAGGCGTGTCCTTCGGCTTAAGGCAGGACAAATCCTCCTGCAGCTGCTGCCAAAGCTGTTTTCCAGTGCCGGGACAGCTGACCACAATGGTAATCAAGCACGTACCCCCTTTCTCTTCTACCTAGTATATGTGCGCCGGTGAAACGGTATACTAAAATATGCTGCCTGTAGTTCTGGACCTTGACAGCTGCCGGAAGAAGAAGTTATAATTGGGCAAAATGGTTGGAGAGACGATGAAGGGGAAGAGTACAGTGTTGATCTCTGGCAGGGAGGAAGTGCCATAGACTGGAAGCACTTCTGAGAGTAGGCACTGGAAGACCACCCTAGAGTTGCCGTGTGGAAAGAAGCTCTTCGAGTATACGCGGCCGGGAACAGCCCGTTACAGCGTCACGAGTGAACCAGTCTGAATGTCTCGATTGTACTGGTTAATCAGGGTGGAACCGCGAGTTAGGCCTCGTCCCTATTGGGATGGGGCTTTTTTGCAGCTATCAGTTACGAAATGGGGTGTAGGTAATGTCAATTAGGATTACATTTCCCGATGGGAGTGCCAGAGAGTATCCCCGGGGTACAACTGCTTACAAGGTAGCCGAGGATATCAGCCCCCGCTTGGCCAAGGATGCCGTAGCCGCCAGGGTATCCGGCGTGCTGCAGAACCTCCAGGACGAGATCCTAGAGGACAGCTCCTTGGAGATTATCACTGTCAATCAGCCGGAGGGACTGGAGATCTTGCGGCACAGCGCAGCCCACGTAATGGCCGAGGCTGTCAAGCGCCTTTATCCCCAGGCAAAGCTAGCCATTGGTCCGGCCATTGACAATGGGTTTTACTATGATTTTGATGTACCCGAGGCCTTTTCTCCAGAGGACCTGACCCGCATCGAAGCTGAGATGCAAAAGATAGTGAAGGAAGACCAAGAGTTTACCCACTGGGAGCTGGACAGGGAGACAGCGATCAAAGAATTTGCTGCCATGGGTGAAGAATACAAAGTTGAGCTCCTCGAGGAAATGGAAGACGACAAAGTAAGCGTATATCAGCAGGGAGAGCTTATTGACCTATGCCGGGGCCCTCACCTGCCCTCAACCGGCAGATTGAAGGCCTTTAAGCTGCTCAATGTAGCCGGTGCCTACTGGCGGGGAGATTCCAACCGGCCTATGCTGCAGCGGATCTATGGAACAGCCTTTGCCAAGCAGAAGGATCTGGATGAGCACCTCCACCGCTTTGAGGAAGCTGCTCGCAGAGACCACCGCCGGTTGGGCAGGGAGCTTGACCTTTTCAGCATTCAGGAGGAAGGCCCCGGTTTTCCCTTCCTACATCCCAATGGGATGGTGATTTGGAGGACCCTGGAGGACTTCTGGCGGAAAGAGCATCGGCGGCGGGGCTACCAGGAAGTTAAGACACCCATCATTCTCAGTGAATCCCTGTGGCGTCAGTCCGGTCATTGGGATCACTACCGGGAGAACATGTACTTCACTGAGATCGATGAGCGGCCCTATGCTATCAAGCCTATGAACTGCCCCGGCAGTATCCTGCTGTACAAGCGGCGCCTGCAAAGCTATCGGGATTTACCTCTGCGCTACTGTGAGCTGGGGCTTGTCCACCGCCATGAGCTGTCGGGAACACTGCACGGCTTGATGCGGGTGCGTTGTTTCCATCAAGATGATGCCCACATCTTCATGCTCCCCTCCCAGATTCAGGAAGAGATCATGGGAGTCATCGACTTCATTGACTATGTCTACCGAGATGTGTTTGGCTTGAAGTACAGAGTGGAGCTGAGTACCAAACCGGAAGACGCCATGGGTCCAGATGAGATTTGGGATGCTGCCACTGAGGCCCTGCGGAAGGCAGTCGAGGCAAAGGGCATCCCCTACGCAGTCAACGAAGGTGATGGCGCGTTTTACGGCCCGAAGCTGGACTTCCACTTGGAGGACTGCTTAGGCAGGACTTGGCAGTGCGGCACGATTCAATTGGACTTCTTGATGCCGGAACGTTTTGACCTAACGTATATTGGCGAGGATGGCAAGGAACACCGGCCGGTAATGATCCATCGGGTGATTTTCGGAGCCCTGGAGCGGTTTATCGGCATCCTCATTGAGGAGTTTGCCGGGGTCTTTCCAGCTTGGCTGGCACCGGTGCAGGCCCGCATCATTCCGGTGGGTGAGCGGTTCTTAGACTATGCCGGAGCAGTGCGCAAGGAGCTGATGGCCGATGATCTCCGGGTAGAGATCGATGCCCGGGACGAAAAGGTGGGTTACAAGATCCGCAGTGCACAGCTGGATAAAATCCCCTATATGCTCATCGTCGGTGAGAAGGAGGCCGAAGCCGGAACGGTATCTGTACGGCACCGGCAGGCCGGCGATCGAGGGAGCATGACAGTGGATGACTTCCGGAAGCTCCTCAGCCAAGAGGCGGGATCAATGGCCCTCGCGCCCTTGGGAGTTGACTCATAGTACAAACGACAAAATGAGCGCTCGGAAGATTTGACAAGGCCTTGTATCTGTGGTATTCTAAAGTCCGTCAGAGTATTGAAAGCTGAATAGACTTTCCGGAAGTAGAAGTTGCCGCTTCTCACCTTACGGCGCCGATCAGGCAGCTGTCAGGGTTTATGGAAATAAGTTGCTTGCTGCCATTGGCGGCCAATGGCTATTGATCTATTGTAGGAGCGGTATTTCCGCTCCTATTTTCATTCTGACACCAGCCGCTGGGCGAGCCGTTGAGCTCTAGTTATGCAAAGTGTGTTGGCAAAAAATCACGGAGGTGATATGAGATTAGCAGCGAGTTGCGTATTAACTCGAGAATCCGGGCCAGAGATGTAAGGGTGATCAGCCCGGAAGGCGAGCAGCTGGGCATCATGTCAATCAGAGATGCGCTGAGGGCTGCTCAGGAGAGGGAACTGGATCTAGTAGAAGTGGCTCCCAATGCCCGTCCCCCAGTCTGCCGCATTATGGATTATGGGAAGTACAAGTATGAACAGACTAAGCGGCAGAAGGAAGCTAGGAAGAAGCAGAAGATAGTCTCCATCAAGGAAGTGCGGATGTCTCCCAAGATTGATGAGCATGACTTCCAGGTCAAGGCCAAGAATGCGGAGCGGTTCTTAAAGGACGGGAACAAGGTCAAGGTTTCTGTACGTTTTCGGGGGAGGGAAGTTGTCCATTCAGACTTGGCCAGGAACATGCTGCTGCAAATGGCCAAGGGGGTTGAGGATATAGCAAAAATCGACCGGCAGCCTACCATTGAAGGCCGGCAGATGATCATGATTCTGTCCCCGAAACAGGATTGAGGTAAGAGAGGAAGATAACGATGCCAAAGTTGAAGACTCACCGGGGCGCGGCTAAGAGGTTAAAGTCCACGAGTTCCGGCAAATTCAAGAAAAGCAGCGCTTATCGCAGGCACAATCTAGGCAAGAAGGCTCCCAAGCAGAAGCGCAATCTCCGCCAGGCTGAGCTAGTCAGTGCTGCTGACCAGGAGAGAGTAAAGAGACTCATGCCCTATGCTTAATTGGGAGCTGCCGCAGTAGTTTATTTGGTTTAGGAGGCGAAGGAAATGCCACGGGCAACAAGTAGTACGACTAAGAGAGCACGGCACAAGAAAGTGCTGAAACAGGCTAAAGGCTATTACAGCGCTAACCGGAAGCTGTTTCGCCCTGCTAACCAGCAGGTGATGAAATCATTGGCCTATGCCTACAGGGATAGAAGAAACCGCAAGCGGGATTTCCGTAAATTGTGGATCAGCCGGATTAATGCTGCAGCCCGCATCAACGGCTTGTCATACAGCAGATTTATTTCCGGCCTAAAGAACTCCGGCTTAGAGATCAACCGCAAGATGCTGGCCGATTTGGCAGTTAACGACGCTGAAGCCTTCAGCCGGCTGGTAGATGTTGCTAAGCAGGGGCTGGGAAACTAAGGTATACCGGTGCAGACTAAGCGAAGAGCAGTCAGGCGTGGAGGGTCCGACAACGGCACTGCCAGCACGGCTGCTTTTTCATTAATAGAGGCTTTACGGGAGTATCGAGATGGTTCGAGCGAGAGAACTAACCAGCACCCAGAATCCCATGGTCAAACTGATGCGGTCACTGTATACCCGCAAGGGCAGGGACAAAACCGGCCTGGTGCCAGTGGAGGGGATCCGGTTCGTTAATGAAGCCCTCTTAGCTGCCCAGCGGGGGGTGACTGCCATTGAGGCGCTGTTTTATGAGGCAGGTTTTGATGAGAAAGGCCCTGAGCAAAGGGCCCTCATTGAAGCAGCCGGAGCTGCGGCTAGTCAAGTGTTTTGCTGCCCTCCTGCCTTGTTTAGGGCTTTGACCGATACCGAAAGCCCCCAAGGGGTCGCAGCAGCAGTCACCCGCCCGGCCTTTCCCCCCCGGGAGGCTTCGGGGCGGGAGTTGTACCTGGTGATCGATCGGGTACAGGATCCGGGCAATTTGGGTACCATGGTCCGCACAGCGGCGGCAGCCGGCGTCCATGGGGTACTGTGCCTGAAGGGAACAGCAGACCCCTTTAATTCCAAGGCACTACGGGCGACTATGGGAGCCGTGTTTCGCATTCCCATATCCTTCTACGACAGTACTCAGCACCTCCTGGAGAAGTTGTCCCCATGGGGGTGCCGCTTAATCGCCGCAGATGTAGAAGGCCCCCAATACCATTTTCAGGCAGATTACAGCGGCTGCGTCGCTATAGTCGTGGGCAATGAAGGGCAGGGGATCGATCCCCGGCTCTTGTCAGCTGCCACTGACAGAGTACGCATTCCTCTGGCGGGAGACGTTGAGTCCCTCAATGCCGCAGTGGCATGCGGCATTATGCTCTATGAAGCGGTGCGGTTCCGTCACATGGGGGCCGAATGCAAGTAGACAACAGAACCATCAGGTTTGATCCAGGTTAAGCAGCTGTTCTTCGTAGATGTCTAAGGCGCACATGTCCTCCTCTCCCTGCCAGTGTACGCAAGTTGCGCAGCTGATGGCCTCCGGCTCAGGCTTAGAGGCCCTTGGTCCCCAGTGGATAGGTGTGTACTCACTGCAGCTTTGGCCGACGGCCTGCATCTCCTCCAAGTTCGGCATAGCTTTCACTCCATTCCACACACAGCTTCGAAGGGTAGAAACATCCGATAGTGTATCCAACTACCCTGCAATTATCCGGATATTACGCCAGTTACCGCTAAGGGACCCCCATGTTACGCCCTTGTAAATGGGCAGGCCGTATGCTATAATGAATGCATCGAACGGGGATTAACTGGAAGGGTGGGGTCCCTTTGAAGCTGACCGCCGATTTCTTTTGGAAGCTGTTTGAAGCCACCGGTTCGATCACCGCTTACTTACTGTATAAGCACTATCGCACAGTAAAGGCAATTATGAACTAGAACCTTGGTTAGTGAATATCATAGCGACAAAGGCGATGAAAAAGAGAAGTAGCTGGGCTGGACGCCGGCAGGGACGAAGTGCCATGGACTGAAAGCACTTTGGGAAGGTTGGCTCGGTGAAGTTCGCTTTGGAGCCGTTGGCTGAAAGTCAGTAGGTCAGACCGGAGTATCCGCCGTTAACAGGAGAGGGATGAGGGTTCATCCCGAAAAGTAGACCTCTCACCGATGCTTTGCATCTGTGAAGGTAAGTAGGATGGTACCGCGCAGGTTGTCTTTCGTTCCTAACGGAAGACAACCTTTTTATATATAGGCAGTTGGAAAGGGAGGTCAAGTATGCGAGACACACTGCAGAAACTAAAGGAGACAGCCTGGCGCCGGATCGCCGATGCCGATGATACTAAGGAGCTGGACCAGATTAGGGTACAGTATTTGGGCAAGAAGGGCGAGCTCACCGGCCTTCTGCGCAGTATGGGGTCTTTGGCCCCCGAAGAGCGCCCTGTTGTAGGCAAGCTGGTTAACGAGCTGCGCCAGGAGATGGAGAGCCTCTTAGGGGAGCGTTATGCCGCGTTGGAGGCAGTGGAGCTGGAGCGGCGGCTTGCGGAAGAGAAGATCGACATTACTCTGCCGGGGCGCAGGCCGGTCAGGGGCCGGCAGCATCCCCTGACTCAAGTTCTAAATGAGATCAAATCCTTTTTTATCGGCATGGGCTTCCAAGTGGTGGAAGGGCCGGAAGTTGAACTGGATTACTACAACTTCGAAGCCCTAAATATCCCCCCTGATCACCCCGCCCGGGATATGCAGGATACGTTCTTTGTCACCGGTGATATTCTCCTTAGATCCCAGACTTCTCCGGTTCAGATCCGGATCATGGAGAAGCAGGAGCCGCCGGTGCGGATTATTGCTCCTGGCAAGGTCTACCGCGTTGACCTGGATGCAACCCATTCCCCTATGTTCCATCAGGTTGAGGGCTTGCTGGTAGATGAGGCCACTACCTTCGGCGATTTGAAAGGTATTTTGGCAGCCTTCCTGGAAGCGCTGTTTGGCAAAGGCCGAGGAGTTAGGTTTCGGCCGAGCTTCTTCCCCTTTACCGAGCCCAGCGCCGAAGTTGACGTGGAGTGTATCATGTGCAACGGCGAGGGATGCCGGGTCTGTTCCTATACCGGCTGGTTGGAGATACTGGGATGTGGGATGGTTGACCCCCGGGTCTTGACAAAGGTGGGTTACGATCCCAAGCAGTATCAAGGCTTTGCCTTTGGTGTAGGCGTTGAGCGCATTGCCATGCTCAAGTACGGCATTGACGATATCCGCCTCTTATTCGAGAATGATATCCGTTTCCTAAGACAGTTCTAGCCAGTAAATGGAGTTTGGGGAGGGAAGTTGACTGATGCGTGTTTCCTATAGTTGGCTGCGAGAATATGTAGAAATTGATATAGAAGGGCCGGAGCTGGCCGATCAGCTGACCATGTCCGGTTCAGAAGTGGAAAGTGTCGGGCCCATGGGGCAGGAACTGGACCCTAGGATCATTGTGGGGCAGATCACCGATCTGCGTCAGCATCCCAATGCAAAGCTGCTCATCGCTGATGTGGATACCGGCGGCGAGGTGGTCACTTTAGTCACCGGCGCTCCCAACACTGCAGTGGGACAGCGTGTGCCTGTTGCCTTGGATGGTGCCAAGCTGCCTAACGGCCAGGTGATCACTACCGTTGAGTTCAAAGGCGTGACATCAGCTGGGATGCTCTGTTCAGAGCAAGAACTGGGGCTTGGTACCGATACCAGCGGGATCTTGGTGCTTCCCAGCGACACTCCGGTGGGGATCCCCCTGCATGATGCCTTGGGCCTCAATGATACAATCATCGATCTGGAGATTTACCCCAACCGGCCTGATTGCCTCAGCGTTATCGGGATTGCCAGGGAAGTTGCGGCACTCACCGGCAGCACTCTGCGGCTGCCGTCGGCCAGTGTAGTTGAGGCGGGGCCGGCAGTGGAAGACTTGACTTCAGTGACGGTGGAGGACCCAGGGCTTTGTCCCTATTACTCCGCGAGGGTCATCCGCAATGTCAAGGTGGGGCCGTCACCCCTTTGGCTGCAGAGGCGGCTCATCGCCGGAGGCATGCGGCCTATTAACAACATTGTGGATATAACCAATTTTGTGCTCTTGGAGATGGGACAGCCCCTGCATGCCTTTGACTACGACCTGCTGGCAGAAAACCGCATCATCGTCCGGCGGGCCCGGGCTGGCGAGAGTATTGTTACGTTAGATGAAGAAACTAGGGCTCTAGATACCGATACGCTGGTGATAGCGGATGCTGAAAAACCGGTCTGCATCGCCGGTGTCATGGGCGGGGCCAATTCAGAGGTTACCCTTGACACCACTAACATCCTGCTGGAAGCTGCGATTTTCCATGGGCCGAATATCCGGAGAACCAGCCGCTATCTCGGACTCCGTTCCGAAGCATCGGCCCGGTATGAAAAGGGGCTGGATCCTGAGGGTGTGCGAAGAGCCATGGATCGGGCTGCACAGCTCCTGGTGGAACTTGCCGGCGGCGAGGTCTGCAAGGGTGTGATCACCGTTGCGGCCCCTATCCCCGAACCCAAAGTGGTTACCCTTTCTCCGGTTCGCTGCAACAAGCTGCTGGGATCCGACATCTCTAAAGGGGAGATGGCCGATATCCTGACAAGCTTGGGGTTTGAGGTAGAGGATCACGGGGATGAGCTCGCAGCAAAGGTGCCCTCTTACCGGCTGGATGTGGAATTGGAGGCCGATCTCATCGAAGAGGTTGCCAGGCTTTACGGGTATGGGCGGTTTCCTGCTACTTTGCCCCGGGGGGAAGCCAGTGGAGGCGAGAGTAAGCAGCTGCGGCTGGCTGACCAAGTGCGGGATCTGCTCACAGGTTTTGGCCTGATGGAGATCATATCCTACAGTTTTGATTCACCCAAGAGCCATGACAAGCTCCAGCTGCCGGAGAACCACGAACTCAGGCGGGCAGTGACCATCCAAAATCCTCTGACAGAGGACTGGAGCATCCTGAGGACTACCTTGATACCCAATCTGCTGAATGTGCTGCAGCACAACTCCCAGAGGCAGCACCAGGATCTGCAGATCTATGAAATTGGATCAGTCTTTGTCCCCGGCCAGCTGCCCCTAACGGAGCTGCCAGAGGAACGCTTGACCTTAGGGATTGCCCTGATGGGCGGCCATCCAAGGCAGTGGGGCTTCCCAGCCCGGAGTGTAGATTTCTTCGATCTAAAGGGTTTGGTGGAAAGCCTGCTGGATGGGCTGGGCCTAGACTGCCAGTGGGAAGCGGCAGACTCTCCCGGCTTCCATCCAGGCCGCTGTTCTTTGGTCATGGTGGATGGTGTAAAGGTGGGAATCCTGGGTGAAATCCATCCAGAGGCTGCTGCCAACTGGGATCTTCCCTCACGGGCATATGCGGCAGAACTTGACCTTGATGGCATTGTCCCCCTGGTCACTGGCAGAAAGCGCATGGAGAGGCTGCCACGCTATCCTTTTGTTGATCGGGACTTGGCGCTGCTGGCTCCTGAGGAGGTGCCGGCCCAGAGGATTCTAGAAGTAATCCAGGCGGCTGGGGCTGATCTCATTAAGGATGTGGCGCTCTTTGACGTGTATCAGGGACCGCAAGTGCCAGCCGGCTGCCGGAGCTTGGCGTACTCCATCATGTACCAGGCAGAGGACCGCACCTTGACCGATGACGAAGTGGAGGCTGTCCAGAGGAAGATCATTGACCGGCTTCGCTCCGAGTTGGGAATCACACTGCGGTAAGGCTTATCCCCGGCTGGAATGGGCCTCTGCCCAGCTCCCGGGTCTGTGGACTCAAGGGCCCTGCAGGAATTCGCGGCGGGATCTGGAAATAATGTTTAGAATTGGGGCTCGTTGCGGCAGAAGGAGGAGTTCCTATGGCCAAACAGTCACCGCCTGGAGAGCAGGCCAACAGTGTAAGGGTACGGATAGCCGGGGATGAGTATAATATTAGGGGCGAAGGTGGTTCTGACTATATCAAAGAGCTGGCCCAGATTGTGGACAGCTATCTCAGTCCGGTTGTGCAGCGATACCCCAATCTGCCGCGCAACCGGGCCTCCATCTTGGCTTTAATGAACATGGCCCATGATCTGCAGGTTCAAAGGCAGGAAAACCAAGAGTTGATGGAGTTAGTGTCCGAGATTGAAAAGTGAGGCTGCACTATCATGACCTGGATTGACATTGGGATCATACTGATCCTCATCGTGATGATGCTGAAGGGTTTTATCAAGGGTCTAGTGCGGGAGGCCTGTGAGCTGGCGGGAATCGTCTTCGGAATTCTATATGCCTACCGGAGCTACTATTACTGGGGCGATGAGCTAATCTACCGCTTCACCATACCAGAAGTAATCGCCTACCCGCTGGCATTTGGCGGCATAGTCGTAATCATCAGCATGTTAGCAGGCTTCATCGGGATACTGCTTCACAAGGTCTTGCGCTATACACCCATCAGTCTGCTGAACCATTTGGGAGGTATCGGCCTCGGCTTTGCCAAAGGGTTTATTGTGGTTTGCCTTGTGTTGGTACTTCTTAGTGCAGTACCCTTTGAGGGGCTGATGGCAACTATGAACAAGTCTCCTTTGGCACAGCAGTTCCTAGCTGTTGTGCCCCGCTTGTATGGCGAATTGGAGGGCGTCTTGCCGCCAGAGTTTCCCAGATGGCACCGGGAGGATCTGCCGGCAGATCAGGAAGTACCTCCGCCCTCTACCCCATCAGCTGCTCCGGTAATATGAATCAGCACGGGATGTTTGATGGCCCAAAAGGGGAGCGGCCGAGATGGTCGGGAATGAGAAAGAATGAAACCCCGGTGAACAGACAGATAGGGAGGCAGTAACTGCATATGAACAACCTAGCCCTGGCAAGGGCTTTTTTTGAAATTGCCGATCTGATGGAGCTAAATGGTGAGAATGCCTTTCGGGCCAATGCCTACCGCCGGGCTGGCCGTGCCATCGAAATGATGCCCGAGGATGTTCAGGAGGTCTTTGAGCGAGGCGAGATCAGGAATGTGGCCGGCATCGGTGCAGCTTTGGCGGAGAAGATCGCCGAATGGTTGAGCACCAAGGAGATCAAGTACTTAGAAGAGTTGAGGGAAGAGGTGCCTCCCGGGGTTGTGGAGATGACAAGCATCGCGGGAGTGGGGCCCAAAATGGCCAGACGGTTCTATGCCGAGCTGGGTGTGACCAGCATCGATGAGCTGGAGAAGGCTTGCCGGCAGCGCAAGGTGCGGGCTCTGCGGGGGATGGGCGCCAGGACAGAGTGGAACATAATCAGGGGCATCCAGGCACTGCGGGAAAGGGGCAAGCAGATACCCCTGGGAGTAGCCCTGCCGCTGGCGAGAGAGATGCAGGCACATCTAGAGCTTCTGCCCCAAGTAGAGCAGGTAGATTTAGCCGGTGATCTGCGGCGCCGTCGAGAGCTGGTGGACAAGCTGGAACTGGTGGCAGCCGGCACCAATCCAGGAGAGATAATCAGTGTGCTGCCGGGATTGGCAGAAGTGGAGGAAGTCCTCGCTAGGAATAAGGAC
>LFTN01000169.1 GCA_001513495.1 Clostridiales bacterium DTU087 | reverse complement strand
CTGGAGGCTTTCAAATAGGAGCTCTTTAGAAACCCCGCCTACCAAGTATACGTCCTGGACGCTTTCCCTCTTGAGGGTGTCGATGATGGACTGCCATTGGCCTATCGGCACTGCATAGCTGGCATGGGCTAACTCGGCAAGCTCCGGTTCTACCTCGCCCAAAATCCCCACAACTACCACCCGGCAGCCCCGGGCCAGCGCCTGTTTTGCGACAATCAGCGGTAAAGTCCCTGTACCGGCCAGAATTCCTATGGCGGGCATATATCCTGCCTCCCCTGCGGTCAGCTCTAAAGTTAATTTGGAAATGCAGAAAAGAAAATCCCGCTCTTAGACTACCAGGCGGCGGGATGAGAAAACTAAAACAGCCACTGGACAATCATGGCGGCCACGACCCCCAGCAGTACCATAAACATCGAGCCTTCGGCCAGAAAGGCTTCCCTGGCGCCAAATCGCTCCTCCACCTCTCGTGGTTTGCGGCGGGCCTCCCTATACCACTGCAGAAAATGTGAGGCACTGGGAATGTACTCAGGAACAGCCTGACAGTAAGCCCCATAGGCTTCCCCATATTCCTGCTGCCGCTGAGCCTCTTCTACGGGGTGTACGAAACGCAGTCTAAGAGCGGCTAGGCCAGCCAGCATCAGGTAAGCCGGCCACCATTCGGACATTACGGCGATACCCAAACCCACCAGCGAAGTGCCCCAAGCATCGGGCCGGCGAACCAAGCCGTAGGGCCCCTTGGTGACCATCCTTCCCTGTTTGAGCAGGCTTTCCAATCCGGGCCTGTGTCCGGCGCTCCACCAACGAATGAGTTCACCAAGGAGGAGACAAATAGCGCCTCGCCAAAGGGAGTCCGCCCCGGGCCGTGACCAAAGCGCGATCAACAATACTATAGGTATAGGGAGCACATTGCGCAAGCGGTACATTAGCCCTCTTTGCGCAGGATTATGGGTCTCCGCAAAACCCCGGGATCTGAGGACTATACTTTTTCGCGTCATGGTATCACTACCTGCAGATCCCCCTGTCGGCACTGCGTAAGAATCTCAATAGGTGATCGATTTCTTCATGCCCCGCGAGCTCCTGTTCCATCTGTTCGATGGCTTGTGCAACATTAAGATTGGAGCGGTATAGAATCTTGTAGGCTCTCTTAATCTCCATGCGCAACTCGGGACTGAGGCCGTTCCGGCGCAGGCCAACGATATTGATGCCGTATGGCCTAGCAGGATGGCCGTCGACGATGACGTAAGGGGGAACATCTTTATTTACCATGGTATGGGCACCAACCATGGCCATGCGGCCGATCTTGGTAAACTGGTGAATTCCCACCAGGCCGCCGATTACCACCCGGTCCTCAATAGTCACGTGTCCACCGATCCCACTGCCGTGGGATATAATCACATTGTTGCCCACCTGGCAATCATGGCCCACGTGTACATATGACATAAGCAGATTATTATTGCCGATCCGGGTCTCTCCGCCGCCGCCTAGAGTACCCCTGCTGATGGTAGCATACTCCCGGATGATATTATTATCTCCAATAAAGAGATAGGTTTTTTCCCCTTTGAATTTTAGGTCCTGTGGCTCATTACCGATTATGGAGCCGGCGTATATCTGATTATTCTTCCCGATGACCGTCCATCCTTCAATGATTACCCTGGGGCCTATCCTAGTGCCATCTCCAATCTCTACATCTGGGCCGACAATGCTGAAAGGCCCTATTTCTACATCCTTACCGATTATCGCACCAGGATCTACGATCGCGGTCGGATGAATCTTCCTGTGAATATGAACTACCTTGCCATCCTTCGTTGCTTCTGTCTGATTCACTACGTCTCCCCCTCTGGAGTGCCAGCTGCTGGTTTCCCTAACCCTATAAACCTCATCCGAGCCCGCAAGCTCAAGCCCGGGACTATTCTTCCGGGTCAACAATCATAAACATAAACTCTGCCTCTGCCGCCTTCTCATCACCGACATAAGCTACACCATGACACTTGCCGGTTGACCGGCGCACCTGGAGGATATCCACCTCCAAACGCAGCTGATCACCGGGCACCACCGGCCTGCGGAAACGGGCTTTATCAACACCGGCCAGCAGGGGAATCTGCTTCCCTGCCTCATGTTCCGGATTCATCAAGACCAGCCCGCCTACTTGAGCAAGGGTTTCCAGGATCAAGACACCCGGCATGATAGGCCTTTCCGGGTAGTGGCCGGTAAAATGCGGCTCGTTGACGGTAACATTCTTCAAAGCTACGGCCCGTTTGCCCGGCACCAACTCCAATACCCGGTCAACCATCAAGAACGGATATCTGTGGGGCAGACGCTTCTGTATGGTCATAATATCCAGCATGAGTCCTTCCCCTTTCGCTTCCATCCCATTGTAATGCCTGTCCCACCACCTGTCAAGAAACCCATTGGTTAGGCATTTTTCCGCATTATATCTCAGCTGTGATGATCTGTGATGAGTCGCCAATGTTTAGGCGGCTGAACCGCCCCTGGACCACGGCCTTATCTCCCACCAGGGAGTGCTCCAGCAAAATATCTGCCACATAAGCACCTTCATTGATGATGCTGTCCCTGACCAAGGCATTGCTGATCTGCGCACCACTGGCTATGGAGACATATGGGCCGATCAGACAATTTTCCAAGGCGGCATTGGGATCGATGTATACCGGGGGTATGACGATCACGTCTGAGCGATTGGAAAAGGGTGTGTATCCATTGGCCGCCAAAAGGCGGCGATTGGTAGCTAGGAGTGTCTCGGGGTTCCCGCAGTCCAGCCAGTCTTCAACACCAAAAACTTCCATGGCCTCACCGGCATCGATCATGCGCTGCAGGCCGTCAGTAAGTTGAAACTCGCCTCCTTTGCGGATATCTCCTTGGATAATCTCAGATAAGCTCTGGTAGAGCAGCTGACTGTTGGTTATGTAATAGACGCCTACCACAGCTAAATTTGTTGGAGGGTTTTCCGGCTTCTCCATGAGCTGGACAATGCGGCTGCCCTCCAGCTGCACCACACCGAAACTGCTGGGATTATCAACTTCCCTGACGCCAATGGCAGTGACTCCCCGCTCAAGCACCCCGCCTAGATCTGCTTCTACTATGGTGTCTCCCAGGACGATGAGTATGGGCTCACCGGGTTTTACGCAGTCTCTAGTCATCCAGATGGCATGACCTAAGCCCAGGCGTTCTTCTTGGTCGACAACCTGCACCTTCAGATCGTATGTGTTCTTGACATACTCAACGATCTTTTCTCCTAAGTACCCGACAACCAGCACAACTTCATCGACTCCGGCCGGCTGCAGGCTGTCCAGAATATGCCCCAGGATAGGCTTCCCAGCCACATGCACCAGCGCCTTCGGCACTGTATGGGTATGGGGCCTTAACCGGCTGCCAACCCCTGCCACAGGCAGTATAGCTTTCACCGATCAGCCACTCCAATCATCAGTATCCCTTAGCCTCAGTATCTCCTGCATAAGCCCTTTATTCAGCTCATGCCCGGAGCGAACAGCAAAAATATGGGCGTGCAGGAATCCCAGCAGACCCATATCGCCTACGACATCGAGGATTTTATGCCTGACTATCTCATCATGGTACCGAAGAGAATTGCGGTACCCGTCATCATCAACGATCACGACACAGTCCAAGTCGCCGCCCTGGCCTAAGCCCTGACTCAGCAGAAACTCGATATCCCGCCCGAAAACTAAGGTCCGGGCTTTGGCCAACTCTCTCCCAAATACATCTTCGGTAATGGTGTATTCCCCAAACTGCGTCCCGACTACTGGATGATCAGTCACAAAGGTGTAAGTGATCTTCAACTCATCGGCTGGTACAGCCACCATATGGCTTCCATTCCGGGATACCCATACCGGCTTCTGCAGCCGGAGGTACTGCCGGGATACGCCTTGCTTGCTGACACCGGCCCGTTGGATCAAGTCAACAAAGACTTGAGCACTGCCGTCACCGAGGGGAATCTCTCCTTCATCAAGCTCCACAACGACGTTATCTACACCTGTCCCCCGCAGAGCTGCTATGAGATGTTCCACCGTCATCACTTGAGCTGAACCGTTTCCCAAAGTAGTGTTGCGCACAGTTGACACGATGTGTTCAACGGTGGCCGGAATCTCTGGTTCCCCGGATAGGTCTATCCGCCGAAAGACGATGCCTGTATTGGCAGGAGCTGGCAACAACCGCATGTAGACCGGGACCCCCGAGTGTAGAGCCTTGCCTGCATATTCCGCGGGTGCCCGCAGCGTTTGCTGCTCTGTCAATATCCCACCTTCTCCCTCAACCACGTAGTATATCGGTACATATCGTACCTCAATTGACATTCGTTCGAGATGAAAGGCCCCGTTTCCTTCCTATCATATGTCCGAAGGGATGACTTAACCGATCATCCCTAGGACATTAAGAGCCGCTTGTATTTTCTCCCAATCTCCGACTGGGGCTGTGAGAAAATCTCTGCCGGGGTCCCTTCTTCTACTATTTTGCCGTGATCCATCAATATAATACGGTGGGCCACCTTCAAAGCAAAGGACACCTCATGGGTGACAATAATCATGGTAGCTTTGGTGTTCCGGGCCAGGTCCTCCATGACATCCAAGACTTCCCCCACCAAGATGGGGTCTAGTGAAGCAGTGGGCTCATCCAGCAGCATGATCTCTGGATTCAATGCCAGGGCACGGGCAATACCTACCCGCTGCTGCTGGCCGCCGGAAAGCTCATCGGGAAGGCTGTCGGCATTGCTCAAGAGCCCGACTTTGCCCAGGGCTTCTAGGGCATTGGCTTCAGCTTCACCGGGATCCATACCGCTGAGCACGGGGCCAAACATCACGTTCTCCTTGACGGTCAGGCGCTTGATCAGATTAAAGTGCTGAAACACAAACCCGACCCGGCGGCGGAACTCCAAGAGCTCCGGCGGCGACATATCCATCACTGAGTGCTCCTTGAAGAAGACCTCACCGCTGTCCGGTTCTGTCAAGCGGTTGATGCACCGGATCAGAGTGGATTTGCCGCAGCCGCTGGGGCCCATAACCACTAGGATTTCTCCCTGGGACACGTTGAGGCTGACGCCGTCGAGGGCCACTGTCTGATCATAGCTTTTTTCTAGGTCATATACTTGCAACATGGCATCCACCCCATATGAGCGAAGGTAGTCCCGCTGCCTCCCAACCCCTGCTGTCTCTCGCTTCAAACATTGCGCCAAAGAAGCCAAGTCTGCTGCTCTGAGAACTGCTGTCGATTTTGCTCCAGCAATTGTTGGAATCGAAAGTCCAGGCACCGCCAGCCCCAGGGCTTACTCTCCCTAGGCCTTGCCGAGCCGGCTGCAATCCCTTGAGCGTCTAGTGCTGCAACCCATCCCTGGCTGGAAGGCAAAGGCACTACCTTCGCTTACACTTTCATATTCATGATCTGCCGCTGATCAGCTGCTGCCGGTAATAGCCCTATTTAAACCGCTGCCGCCTCCGGTTCAAGAAGTACATGAGGCCCGGCCGGCCGGAGGGAATCACAATTTCCCGCATGATTTGCACATATGGCAATCCCAAGGCCTGTCCTGCCATCATCTCATTGACATCCACCGGGCTGAATCTCTCGCAGAAGGCAGCTGTCAGTACGCCCAGCGCCGCTCCCACAAGGCCGATATGCCCTAGATGCAGCAGGGGTATCTCGGCCTTGGCAGCCGTGTAGATGGAAAGCAGCATCACTGTGCCCACACCGGCTCCCAGGATCTTGACTGGGTCAAACAGTCTTCTCCAGCCCTTAGCCGCCCGCTTCTGGGCGAGGACCCTTCTCATTGTGCTGAATACAGAAGCATGGTCCAATACCAATACCGCTAGGGTAAACACCACCGCCAACAGTCCCGCGATAATGGCCCGCACTTCTCGGAGCACCCGCACCAACTCTGCCCTGGCATCTGGGTTGACGACTGCCACCGGCATGGTAAAGGTGGCAGCATAGCGGTTGTCGAGGGCTTCCTGGATCACCTGTTCAGCTTCCTTGCTCTTGACAACACCTCGATCCAGGACCAGCTGGATCTGATCACCCGGAATCACTTCACCGGCAATATAGCTGTCAATTAAGTTGATGGATTGTCCAATCTCTTCATCCCGCAGGTCAGGAAGGCTGTCCTTGACTTTGCTGATCTGCTGGATAATCGCCTCGATATCTACCGATTGCACAGCATTGATGCGGCCGGCTACATCCGCCAGGCTTTCCTGCATAGCCTGGATATCTAGGTTCTGCAGCGTACTAAGGTCTGTCTCTCCCTCTGTACCTGTCAGATTCCTAAAGAGCTTGTCCATCAAGAGGGAAATCACTAGACTGCCGGGGACCGATTCGTCTCCCACCATACCGCTGTTTAGCTGCCTGATCTGCTGCTGCAGCTGTTCCAGCTGAATGAGTGCCTGCTCAAAGGTTTTTAGGGTATCTTCAGCATTGGCGACAGTCTCATTGGCGGAACTGGCCAGTGCCTCCAGCTCATCCAAGAGGACCATGCTTTCATCGATGGTCTGGATCAACTGATAGCGTTCATTGGTGATGTTGACTTCGCCGATGCTCCGGCCCACCCGGTTGTCGCCGGTGACTTTATAGCCAGTCCGGACCATGGCAGCACTGACATCGGAAATATCCCCCTGGATAATCACTCCCGACGCTTCGCCGCTGGCTATCTCGGTGATCTCCACGATAATATTCTCACCGCTGACAGGATCGCCGAGGCTGAGGGGCTCATCGGCTGACCCCTGCAGGACAATCTTGTTGCCTACATGCAGCGGCTCCAGGCCGGTTATGGGGATCCTGACTTGGGATGCGTAATTGAGCAAAAAAGTCTTCATCTCAGACAAGGTCTTGATGAAGGACTTGGCGGCATCCCCGGTATTCTCCAAAGTGACGTTTTCCAGCACTGTCGGCTGGTAAGTCTCCTGCAGCACATTCATGATTTTGTCAGTTACCTTGCCGATATCTTCAACTTCGTATCCGATGGGAAAACGCACTTCAAGAATTTCATACTGGTTAATGATTTTCTGTACTGCTTCATTCACCCGCTGGTTATCCTCTACAGAATTCAGCAGGACATAGAGGTTATCGGAGTCCCGGAACACCAGCCGCACGCCAGGCAGCTGCTCCACTTCACTCATGATCTGGCTGCGAAAACCAGGGTGGACTCCTTGGATCACCACACTGGGCTGAATCATCATAGTCATGCCTGCACTGCCGGGCAGGTCATAGAGGGTGCTGCGGATAGTCTGTAGCCTCTCTTTGGTTTCCAATTCCGGGGGCAGGGAAATGAAGATGTTGGCCTTGCCGGCAATGGTCACACCCTCTTTGTACACAGTGCCGGGAAGCTCCTTGGCGATCAGTTCCTCAAGAGCCTGTATGCCGGCCTCCCGGGCTTCTTCCCGCAGGTGCAGAATCAAGTCATATTCGCCGTATTCACCGATCAGTCCATCAATGGTGTCGCCGAAGTACGAATCAACGGCACGGGCCACTCCTGCAGAAAGCAGTGTCCCCACCAAGATGCTGGCTAGGATGAGTATCAGCCAATCCTTTACAAAGCCGTCACGAAATAGAGCCATCATTGCCGTTGGTCCCCCCCATCCGAGTCACATTATAACATGGGGGTGATCTGCTGATCATATGTAATTCCTGCAGCTAGAGGCAATTGTTCCACATCTGTACCGGTAACTGCAAAGGGCGGGCTATGGTGCCCGCCCTTACTGTACTGACTTGGATTCCTACCGGGAATGCTGTGCTTGGCGCCCCCCCGGCCCTGCGCCCCCCGGCCCTGGCAATGTCTGACAACTGCGCTGCCTGGCGCCGCTGCTCTACTCATCCTCGCCCAGGATAAACTCCGCATATGTAGGCCCATAGACAGTGGCTTCATCTGTGGAAAGATTGATTACCACCTTGCTGCCGGTAAGGATATTGCCATCGGCTGTCTCCAGGCGCACACTGCCCATCAATATGGCTAGTTCCTCTCCATCATCATACTCAAGTTCGTCTGCCCAGGCCTTCCGATCGGTTTCAATCACCTGTACATCTCCCCGGGCCAGCAGCTTCTTGCCTTCCTCATGGATCTGCAGCCAGCTAGACCAAACCTCCAGCTTGACTGCCCGCTCAGCCTCGTCTTCCTTTTCCCACTGCTTGAGGTAGACACTGCCGTCAAGTATATAGGTCTCCTGGGCGAGATCGGCCAGCATGTTGTCTGCTTGGGCGTCAAGATCCTCCCGGGCGATGGTGACATCTCCACTCAACTGGGCAGTATCCTCGCTCTGGTTGTAGATGAGCTTGGCGGCCGTCATCCGGGTGTCCCCGGTCAGAACCTCCACATGTCCCTGGGCAGGTTCAATGACTGCTGTTTTCTTATCCAGCTGGAAGACGCCCACCTCTGCATCGGGCAGCTCTGTATGAATGATGATTCTAACAACATCGTTATCCTTTTTGCCGCCTGCCTGCTCCGCTGCCCAGCCCAGGTTCTGGCCGCTGACTCCAAGGACTAAGATGCCTGCCAAGATCATCCCGGCCAGCAGCCTGCCCAGCTTCCTAGACAATGCCATCTCTTCCATCTCTAACCATCCCCTTCCCCGCTCCGCTTTCGGCTTTACTCATCTGCTTCCTCCGCAGCTGCACCGATAGTAAATTCTATCTCACTAGGCCCCATGAGCCGCAGCTCACCTGCCTGCCGATCATAGACAACCTTCTCTGCCCAAATGGTATAAGCATCATCCCAGATAACTACATCCCCCAGCAAATGGAGCTTGTCAGTCTTGACATGGGCTTCCAGCTGCTGGCTGTCGGCATTGATCCCATCAAGCTTGACCCGGCTGGGGGCCGGTGCCGTCAAGATCTCCGACGCTCCATCCCATTCCAGCCGCTGGCTTTGGAAAATGACTTCTCCGTCCTGGGTGACACTGATGTCTCCCTCCAGCTGAAAATCGTCCTTTGCTTCCAGCCATTGACCGCTCTTGGCCGTAATCCCAAAAGCCGGCTCCCCTTCTTGATAGATGACGCCGTCCCACAGCTCCTCAAAGATGACCAGGCCTTCATCTTCGGTCCTTTTGACTTTATCGAAGTGGAGGTGATACTTCCTCTGGCCATCTGTGTGCCCGATGAACTCCACACCGGTAAATTGGGTAGGGGGCTCCCCTTCCTCTGGGGGGCTTGACGGCAGGGGTGTGGGCGGCTTCTGCTGCCCCAGAGGCAAATAACCTAGATTAATTAGGGCCAAGACGCCGACTGCCAGTATTACTACAGCAGCCAGTATCCGTCTTAGCCTCTTAGGCAGCTGCCGCGACAACTTCTCTCAACCTTCCTCTCACCCATCTGATCGATCAGCATACAGGAGACATCTATACCCGAAAGGAGCGCGGGTCAATTGCCGCTCCCCCCTTGGGAGATCTGGGTCACCAATTCACCAAGGCCCT
>LFTN01000187.1 GCA_001513495.1 Clostridiales bacterium DTU087 | reverse complement strand
TTTCCCTGCCGCTGCCGTGTCTGCCTTTTCCGTTCTCACATCCTCCAGGCACTCTTCGGGGATTTCCTCCACAAAGCGGGAGATGTGGTTCTGGGTAGTCGAGCCGTAGAGTGTCCTCAACTCTGCACAGGTAAGGTACAGCCGTTCCATGGCCCTGGTGATCCCGACATAGCACAGCCGCCGCTCTTCTTCCAGTTCTCCCGGCTCCCACAGGGCTCGGCTGTGGGGAAAGACTCCCTCCTCCATTCCCACCAAGAACACCACAGGGAACTCCAGCCCCTTGGCGCCGTGGAGTGTCATCATCACCACAGCATCGGCAGTCTCATCATAAAGGTCGACATCGGCCACCAAGGCAACATGCTCCAAGAAGCCGCTTAGATCCGCATCAGGGGTTTCCTCTTCATACTGCTTGGTCACCGATAAGAATTCTTTGAGATTCTCGATCCGGCCTTCCGCTTCCGGCGAGCGCTCCGCCTGCAGCTCTGCCAGATACCCGCTGGCCTCCAGCACATCCTCAGTCAGACGGGTCAAGGTTACCCGCCCAACTTTGCCCCGCCACATCTCCACAAGCTCATGAAAGCGCTGCAGAGCGTTGATTCCCCGCTGTCCCAGCCCCGGAATCTCCTCAGCCCGCGTTAATGCTTCATAAGCAGTGAGCCCGTTTTCTAGGGCGAAGCTTTCCACCCGCCCTAAAGTGACATCACCGATGCCCCGCTTGGGCACATTAATCACCCGCCGCAGGCTGTAAAGATCCGCGGGGTTTTCAATCAAACGAAGATAGGCGATCAGGTCCTTGATTTCCTTCCGCTCATAAAACCGCAGCCCTGCCACAATGGCGTACGGCATTCCCCGCCGCATAAACTCTTCTTCAAAGGTGCGGGACTGGGCATGGGTCCGGTACAAAATCGCGCAGTCATTAAGGCTGCGGCCCGATTGCTTCAGCCGCTGGATCTCGTCTGCTACAAACCTCGCCTCTTCCCGCTCATCTCCAGCCCTATATAGAAAGAGGGGATCTCCACCGGTTTTGTCTGTCCAGAGGTTCTTCTCCCTGCGCCCCAAGTTGTTGGCGATGACGGCATTAGCCGACTCCAAAATCGTCTCTGTGGAGCGGTAATTCTGCTCAAGCTTGATGATCTTGGCATCGGGATAGTCCTTTTCAAAATCCAAGATATTGCGGATATCTGCTCCCCGGAAACCGTAAATGCTTTGATCAGCATCGCCGACAACACACAAGTTGCGATACTTTTTAGCTAACAAGTTCACCAAAACGTACTGGGCATGGTTAGTATCCTGGTACTCATCGACTAGAATGTAGCGGAAGCGGTCCTGATAGCGCTCCAGCACTTCCGGTGAAGTGCGAAACAGCCTGACAGTCTCCATGATCAGGTCATCGAAATCCAGGGCGTTGGCTGCCATCAGCTTGCTTTGATACTTCCTGTAAATCCTGGCCACGGTCTGATCCCAATAGTCCCGGGCAGCCCGCTCGTATTCCTCGGGGCTCACCAGCTCATTCTTGGCCCCGCTAATGGCATGCAAAGCTGTCCGGGGCTCAATCCTGCGGCTGTCGATATTCAGCTCCTTGATGGCTTCTTTGACCACACTGAGCTGGTCAGCAGTATCAAAGATCAAGAAATTCCGCTGATAGCCGATCTTATCTGCTTCCCGCCGAAGGATCTGGACACAGGTGGAGTGAAAGGTCGCTACCCACACCTGCTCACCTATGGGGCCGATGAGCCGGGTAATCCTGTCCTTCATCTCTTTAGCCGCTTTGTTGGTGAATGTGACTGCCAAAATAAAGTAAGGAGGCACCCTTCTTGCCGAAAGCAGGTAGGCTATCCTGTAGGTCAGCACCCGGGTCTTGCCGCTGCCTGCCCCTGCCGCCACTAAGAGAGGCCCGTCTCCATATGTTACTGCTGCTTGCTGCTGCTCATTTAGACTGCTGAGAATATCCACTATCAGACTCCCTCCGGCCAGCCCTCTTCCGGCTGACTCCATACTTCCAACTAACGCCTGGATTTCAGTTCCGAAAACACATCTCCCGGTTCAGCACCCTTGGCCGCCATCAGGACGATGGTATGGTAATACAGATCGGCCAGCTCGTAGATGAGTTCTTCTGTCCCGGGATTCTTGGCGGCAATAATCACCTCAGCCGCTTCTTCGCCGATCTTCTTTAGAATCTTATCTAATCCCTCAGTCAGCAGATAGTTGGTGTATGAACCTTCCACGGGATTTACCCGCCGATCTTGCACTACTTTATAGAGCTCATCGAGAATCCGGGAAGAGCGCCTGCCGTAGACCTCCTCGGCATCAAAGGCCGGCTCCTGCTCCTCTTCTTCAGCGGCAGCTGCCGGCCCCCCTTCGCCGTCAAACTCCACGGGGTTGTGGAAGCACGACCTATAGCCTTCATGACAGGCCCCCGGCCCCAGCTGTTCAACCTTAATCAGCAGGGCATCATAGTCGCAGTCAGCAGTGATACTCTTGACAACCTGGTAGTGGCCCGAGGTTTTCCCCTTCTCCCACAGCTGCTGACGGCTGCGGCTCCAAAACCAGGTCCTGCCAGTCTGCAGGGTCTTTTCCAAAGCTTCCCGGTTCATATAGGCAAGCATCAACACTTCCCCATTCTCGGCATCCTGGATGATAGCTGGAATCAGCCCGCTAGCGCGGAACTTTAGCTCTCCCATATCCACCATGGTTTCCTCCTAGTTTAAAGGCAAATTGTTCCCATTTCGCTCTGCATCTCCCAAGGAGATGGATACACATCGGATCACAGGCGCACCGGTATCCCCGCCCCCTGCAGGTACTCCTTTACTTCCCGGATGGAATATGTGCGGAAATGGAAAAGAGAAGCTGCCAGTACAGCATCGGCTTTGCCCGATAGAAACGCATCTCTAAAGTGTTCCAGTTCTCCGGCTCCCCCTGAAGCGATGATGGGGATGGGCACCCTTTCTGCTACCAGCCGGTTCAGCTCGTTATCGTATCCATCCCGGGTGCCGTCGGAGTCCATACTGGTGAGGAGGATTTCCCCTGCTCCCAGGGAATAAACCTTTTCTGCCCAGTCACCCACTTCCCAGCCGGTGGCAGTCCGGCCGCCCCGGGCATAGACCTCCCAATGGCAGCTGCCGTCTGGCCCAACGGTCCTCTTGGCATCGACGGCAACAATGATCCGCTCCCTGCCAAACACGCCGGCAGCCTGGGAGATGAGATCTGGATTAACCAAGGCCGCGGTATTAATGGATACCTTGCTGGCCCCGGCTGCAAAGATGGCCTCCATATCCTCTAATGAACCAATGCCGCCGCCGACAATCAGCGGGATGCTGATGGCCTGAACAGTCTGGCGAATACTCTCCGGCAAGGCCCGCCGTCCCTCATGGGAGGCTGTAATATCCAGGAACACCAGCTCATCGGCACCTTCCCTGTCATAGAAAGCTGCCTGCTCCGCCGGATCGCCTACGTCCCGCAGATCACCAAAATTGACACCCTTGACAACCCGGCCGTTCTGCACATCTAGGCACGGGATTACCCTTTTCCACGACATACCACTAGTCCCCCATTTACTTGTGAAAACCCACCATACCTTCAGCTGGAGCGAGCGACTGCCCGGGCTGCTTCGATGGCTGCCGGCAAAGTGAAGCGGCCGCTGTAAAGAGCCTTGCCGATGATTACTCCCATTACCCCAAGTTCAGTTAGCTCGGCAATGGCCTGGATATCCTCCAGGGCTGCCACACCGCCGCTGGCAATGATCTTGGCTCCAGCACCGGTCATTCTCTCGAGGGCTGGGATGTTGGGGCCGGTGAGCATACCGTCCCGGGCGATATCGGTGAAGATAATCTGTTCAACTCCCAAGTCAACCATCCTTCTGGCCAGGTCCAGGGCATCCATCTCGGTATCAGCCACCCATCCCCGGACTGCCGCCCGGCCGTCCCTGGCATCGATGCCGGCGATGATCTTCCCCGGATACCGCCGGCAGGCTTCTTCTACCAGCCGGGGGTTCTCACAGGCAGCGGTACCCAGGATCACGTAGGCTGCCCCCGCGTCCAAGATCCTGTCAATGGCCTCCATATCCCTGATGCCGCCGCCCACCTCGACAGGCATGGCAACAGCTGAGGTGATGGCTCTAATGATCTCTAGATTGCCCGGCCTACCGGAAAAGGCCCCATCTAAGTCAACCACATGGAGCCTTTCCGCACCTGCCTCTTCAAAGCCTTTGGCCACCTCAACCGGCTCCCGGGAGTAGACAGTCTCCCGGTGGCTTTGGCCTTGGATCAAACGCACACAGCGTCCGCCCCGCAAGTCAATGGCGGGAATCACCTTTAGGCTCAACCTAATCTTCCTTTCGTAGACAATAGGCCCTCAACCCTGGGATCTGCGGCACAGGCCTGGGCCAGGGCTCTGGCAGCAGACTTGAATGCTGCCTCGATGACATGGTGCATGTTTCCCCCTGCTATCTCCCGGATATGCAGTGTTATACCGGCATTAAAGGCAAAGGACCTGAAGAACTCCTCAGCCAAGACAGCCGGGAAGGCACCCAGCATTTCACTGGTCAGATTCCATGAGAAAACCGCAAAGGGCCTGCCGCTGATATCAACAGAAGCCATCATCAAAACTTCGTCCATAGGCACAAAGGCTGTGCCAAAGCGGGCAATGCCGGCTTTGCTGCCCAAGGCCTGGGCTAAAGCTTGCCCCAGGACAATCCCCACATCTTCTACAGTGTGGTGGGCATCAACTT
Organism: Clostridiales bacterium DTU087; assembly: GCA_001513495.1. Classification (GTDB taxonomy): domain Bacteria; phylum Bacillota; class Limnochordia; order DTU087; family DTU087; genus DTU087. The sequence goes on along the minus strand of LFTN01000187.1, from coordinate 11,816 downwards.
CCAAATCTCCCTGGGCATAGACCTCCAGATCGAAAAAGCCGTGCTTGGCAAAGGCTGTCAGCATGTGATCAAAAAACCCGATCCCCGTTTCCACAGTGCTGCGGCCCTTGCCGTCTAAGTGCAGCTTTACCCGGATATCTGTCTCCCCAGTGGCCCGGCTGACTTCCCCTATCCGCATCAAGCACCCCTCCTAGCTGTCCTGCAGATCTTCAAGCCTTACCCGCAGGGCATTGGCATGGCCGTCAAGCCCTTCGATGGCCGCCAGCTTGACAGCGTGGGGGCCGAAACGGGCGAGTCCGCTTTCCGTATAGCTTATAATACTGCTGCGCTTGAGAAAATCCTCTGTCCCCAAGGGTGAGGAAAAGCGGGCTGTCCCATTGGTAGGCAGTACGTGATTGGGGCCGGCGATATAATCGCCGATGGATTCACACGCCGTGTGGCCCAGGAAAATGGCACCGGCATGGCGGATCAGGTGCAGCATTCCAAAGGGGTTGGCAGTACACAGCTCCAGATGTTCAGGGGCTGCAACATTGGCCCACTGGGCGGCTTCCTCCATATCGCGGCACACCAGGATAAAACCATGCCTCTCCAGGGACAGCTGGGCAGCCTCCCTCCGCTCCAGCTTTTCCAGCTGAGCCAGGACCTCGCTTCTCACCTGTTCTGCCAGGCCTTCAGAATTGGTAATCAAGATGGCGGCTGCCTCTGGATCATGCTCTGCCTGAGAAAGCAGATCGGCAGCTACGTAACGGGGTTTAGCAGTCTCATCGGCCAGAATCAAAATCTCACTGGGGCCCGCCAGGCTGTCGATGCCGACCCGCCCATAGACCATTTTCTTGGCCAGGGTGACGAAGATATTACCAGGCCCCACAATCTTATCTACTGCCGGGATTGTCTCGGTACCGTAGGCCAAAGCGGCGATGCTGTGGGCACCTCCCACCTTCAGCACCCGATGGACTCCCGCTAAGCGGGCGGCTGCCAAGATATGCGGGTTCATCTGCCCGTTTCTCCCCACCGGAGAAGCCATGACAATCTCCCGAACCTTTGCCACCTTGGCAGGCACTGCACACATCAACACCGTTGACACCAACGGTGCACTGCCTCCCGGAACGTAGATGGCTACACTGTCTAGGGGAGTCACCTTCTGTCCTAGGACAACTCCATCATCTTCTACCACGACCCAAGACTGGGGCCGGGCCTGGGAATGGTACCTTCTAATATTCTCAGAGGCGGTCTTCAGGGCATTCATGATATCATCGGCAACTTGCCCCAAAGCAGCCTCCCATTCTTCCTCAGTAACCCAGAGGCTGTCCGGTGTCAGCTGCGCTCCATCTAACTTGCCGGCGTATTCAATCACGGCAGTATCTCCCCGAGCCTTCACATCCTCTAGGATCCGGCTGACAACTTCTTCGGGGCTGAGAGCCTCTCCCCAGACTGCCTCGGTCCGGGCTTGAAAGGCAGCCGTGACCTCCACTTGATCCACAAAGGGGCGGGTCATAAGTTCCCGCAGCTGCTCATCGGTCAGCTCCCAGCTTTTCAAGACTCTCATCATGCTTCCTCCTACCCAGCTTACTTCAGTCGAGGCCTTCCTCCAGCACTTCCCGCAAACGCCGCACCAAGCCTGCGATGGTATGGTTCTTTACCTTGTAACTGACCCGGTTGGCAATGAGGCGGGATGTTACCCGGGCTATGTCGGCGATGGGCACCAGGCCGTTTTCCACCAGGGTAGTCCCGGTCTCGGTTATATCGACTATGGCATCGGCTAGGCCGACAATGGGCCCCAGCTCTACCGAGCCGTTGAGATGTACCACCTCCGCCTGAATCCCCTGGCGGGTGAAGAAGTCAGTGGTGATCTTAGGGAACTTGGTGGCCACCCGGCTGTTGAAATCCAAATCCCGGATATCCTCAATACCGGAGGACTCAAGCACAGCTACAATCAAGCGGCAGCTGCCAAACCCTAGATCCAACAGCTCTGCCACATCCTTGCGGCTTTCCAGGAGAATATCTTTACCGACAACACCCAAATCGGCAGCACCGTACTCAACATATGTGGGTACGTCTGCCGGTTTGGCCAAGAGAAATCTCCATTCTGTACCCGGTACAGGGATGATCAACCTCCGGGAGGGATCCCGCAGCTCGCTGCAGTCAACCCCGGCTTTTTCCAACAGGTTGATTACCGCCTTCTGCAGCCTGCCCTTGGGCACTGCAATGGTCAGTGATGTTGTCTTATCCACTGCCGTTCTCCCCTTCCAAGGCAGCTGTCAATTCACTAAGCTCCTGCTCCCGCCAGCCGCCGCCCTGGGTCCACACCCGGGCCCGATGATGGGTGAGGGGATCAACGACCCAGTGAAAGCCTTGGGCAGCGGCGTAGGCAACAGCTTCGTCTTCACCGGAGCCGCTAACATCCAGCTCCACTGGAAATCCTTTGGCCCGCAGCTGCTCAGCTGTGTCCCAAGCAAGCTGCGGCTGCTGAGCAAGGCCCATACACAATACCCGCACATTGGGCGCGGCAGTCCATCCATGCTGCCGGGAAAGGGCCAGCATGATCCGCTCAATTCCCAGGGCGAAGCCGGTGGCTGGGCACTGGTAGCCAAACTGCTGGATAAGGTGATCATAACGGCCGCCGGTACCGATGGTGAATCCCATGTCTGCTGTATAGGCCTCCAGCACCATGCCGGTATAGTACTCAATATCCTTGATCATCCCCAGGTCAACTTGGATCCAGTCGGTTAGCCCATAGGCATCCAGGGCATCGTAGATAGCGGTTAAGTTGGCGATCGCCCCCTGGGAGATGGGATTTGCGGCTCGCTCCATAGCCTTAGCGAGGATTTCCCGCCCGCCCCGGAGGCCGGGCAGCTCCAGCAAGAGTTCCCGGTCATCCCGGGATAGGCTGCAGGCAGCTGTCAGCTCCTCGAGGGCCACATAGTCTTTCTTCAATAAGGCTAGGCGCAGGCTCCGCCTCTCTTCCGGCGGCAGGCCGGAGCTCTCCAAAATGCCGTCATAGTAATCCACATGCCCAATATCTACCCGGAAGCCCTGCAAACCCACCGCCTTGAGGGATTCCACTGTCAAGGCGATAACTTCAGCATCTGCCAGATGGCTGCCGCTGCCCACCAGCTCCACACCGGATTGATAAAACTCCCGCCGCCTGCCGGCCTGGGGCTCGGCATAGCGGAAGACATTGGCATGGTAGCAAAGGCGCAGGGGCTTGGCTGAGTCCTGGAGCCGGGTAGCCACTACCCTGGCGATGGGTGTAGTCATATCGGGGCGGAGGGCCAAAATGTCTCCTTCCCTTTCAAAAAAACGGTAGAGGTTATCGGCGAGGCCGGTGGTATCTCCGGCACGCACAGCATCGTAAAACTCCATGGTCGGAGTGATAATCTCCCGGTAACCCCACCGCCAAAAGAGGCCCCGTAAGGTCTCCTCTACCCAGCGCTTCCGCTCAGCATCCCGGGGCAGGAAGTCTTCGGTTCCCCGGGGTGTCTGCATCATTGTATAAGCCACAGTCCCCCCTCCCTTCCCGCGCCTTACTCCCACTCGATGGTGGCTGGAGGTTTGGCGCTGATGTCGTAAACCACCCTGGAAATATCCTTGATCTCCTCCATAATCCTGCTGGAGATCCGCTCCAAGAGCTCATAGGGCAGACGGACCCAGCTGGCGGTCATGCCATCGACACTGTTGACTGCCCTGATGCCCAGCATATATCCATAGGTCCTCTGCTGCTCATGCACCCCTACTGTCCTGGTATCGGTAAGGACGGCAAAATACTGCCAGATATCCCGCTCCAGCCCTGCCCGGGCGATTTCATCCCGCAAGATGTAATCTGCTTCCTGGAGAATCGCTACTCTCTCCGGAGTAATCTCACCGATGAGCCGCACCGCTAGGCCGGGGCCGGGGAAGGGCTGCCGCCAGGTAAGTTCATCGGGCACACCCAATTTCTGGGCAACTTCCCGCACCTCATCTTTGAACAGCCAGCGCAGGGGCTCCAGCAGCTTCAGTGCCATTTTTTCAGGCAGCCCGCCCACATTGTGGTGGGATTTGACTAAAGCTCCCTGGCCGGCGCCGCTCTCCACCACATCAGGATAGAGAGTGCCTTGGACCAGGTATTGGATTTCCCCCAGCTTCGCTGCTTCTTCCTCAAAGACCCGGATGAACTCCTCACCGATCCGCTTGCGTTTCTCCTCCGGGTCAGTCACACCTGCCACCAGTGCAAGAAAGCGCTCCTTGGCATCAACAGCGATAAAGCCCTTTCCAAACCGCTGCTGGAAAATGTCAATTACCTGTTCAGCTTCATTTTTTCGCATGAAACCGTGATCGACAAAGATAGATGTCAGCTGATCCCCAACAGCACGGTGCACCAAAGCGGCTGCCACTGTAGAATCAACGCCGCCGGACAACCCGCAGACTACAGGCTGCCTGCCGACTTCAGCCCGGATATCCTCGATGCTTGTCTCAATAAAAGACTCCATGGTCCATGTGGGCTGACATCCACAGATATCCCGGACAAACTGCTCCAGCACCTGCCGGCCTTCTGACTTCGTCAGAGATTCAACTCCCCCTGGAAGGCTGTGCAGCAAGCCCTCCCTCCCTGACTTGCCCAGCCGCTCAATCAGCTGGCCAAACCCGGAACCGATAAGCAAGAGGGGTATACCGGCTGCCAGCAGTGCATCTATGTAACGGGATACGGCTTCCTCCACCGCCAAACTGGCTCCACCGCTGCTCCCGGCTATGATCACACCCCGGGGCCCTGCTGCCAGTACATCTTCTAAAGGGATAGTAATGGGATAGATTTCACTGTAAACCTGTACCCTGCGCACCTGGCGGGCTACGACGTGACTACCGTAACCCCCTAGATCTACGACGATGATCTTGTCCCTCGTCAGGCTGTCACGTTCCACCTGCCATCACTCCTATTCTCCACAAAAGATCGTATAACACAGCGGAGCTCTGCAGCACAGCCAATGGCGAACCCCTACTTGCTGTACACCTCCGGCTTCAGGATACCGATAAAGGGGAGGTTCCTGTATTTCTCCGCATAGTCCAAGCCGTAGCCCACTACAAATTCATCGGGAATCAGAAAACCGTTGTAGTCAGGTGAGATGGGCACTACCCGGCGGGCCGGCTTATCCAGTAATGTTGCGATTTTGAGGCTTGCCGGGCGGCGGGACGACAGGTTGTCCACCAGGTACTTGAGGGTGAGGCCCGAATCCACTATATCCTCCACGATCAAGACATGACGGTTGGCAATGGCTGCATCCAAGTCCTGCAGGATCCGCACTTCCCCTGAGCTCTTGGTGCTGGCGCCGTAGCTGGATATGGCCATGAAGTCCATATCCACTGGGATAGAGATTTTCCTGGTAAGGTCAGCCATGAAATGCAGCGCACCCTTGAGAATACAGACAATCACCAGATCCTTGCCGGCGTAATCCTGGGAAAGCTGTTCTCCCAACTCTGCCACCCGCTGCTGGATCTCATCTTCTGTCAGCAAAACTCGATCTATATCCTCTAGCATCATTCCTGCCTCCTCTTTTGCTGTGTCAACAGCCCTCCGTCTGCTTTTACACTTGAGGAAATGTACTCACAGATTTCACCTTGGGCTGACCCCGCCGTAGAGCCTTAAGAACCCAGATCAACCCAATGCAGCTTATTCTAGACAAGTACTCCACATGGAAGCCAATTCCTGCCCGCCCAACAAGTTCCGGGCTGCTCCTTTCATCATATTCTCCCCCAGTGATGCCCAAGGACAAACAGAATCCTGCTGCCTTAAGCTGCTTTTGGACAGAAAAAAGAGAGCCGCTTATCTGGCTCCGTTCCTTACCTAACACATCGAATTCCCAGACTCCAAGCATCGTCAGTGTCAGACTGAGGCCGCCTCGACAGGGTTTCACATAGATAAGTGCGGATGCTGGTTGATGAGGACGAACTCTGTTTTGCGGGGAGCAACAAACCTCTGGCAAGCAATAAACCTCTACCTTAGGATGGTAGAGGCTGTAATATGCCAGATCATTGCTTGGGAGTGCGGCACTCAGCAGGCACACTGGGCACATTAGAAAAGCAGGGCCCCGTACCAGGGCCCTGCCGTCACACATCTATTACATCATTCCGCCCATGCCGCCCATTCCGCCTGGACCGCCCGGCATCGGCTCCTCAGGCTCGGGAGCGTCAGCAATCAGGGTCTCGGTGGTCAGCAGCATGCCGGCGATGCTGGCCGCATTCTGCAGTGCACTGCGGGTAACCTTGGCCGGGTCTACGATACCGGCTTCCATCATATCGACATACTCACCGGTAACGGCATTGTATCCGACACCAGCCTTGAGAGTCTTGGTCTTCTCCACCACTACAGCGCCTTCTAGACCAGCATTGGAGGCAATCAAGCGCACCGGCTCAGTCAGAGCACGGCGGACGATATCGGCACCGGTCTTGACATCCCCTGATAGGTTGAGGTTATCCAGCGCGGTGACAGCATTGAGGAGTGTCACTCCGCCTCCGGGGACAATGCCTTCTTCGACTGCAGCCCGGGTGGCTGAGAGGGCATCCTCGATGCGGTGCTTGACTTCCTTGAGCTCGGTTTCAGTGGCTGCACCGACCTTAACAACTGCCACACCGCCGGCCAGCTTCGCAAGGCGCTCCTGGAGCTTCTCCCGATCGTAATCGGAGTCAGTCTCATCGATCTGTACCCGGATCTGGTTGATGCGGGCCTTGATGGCATCCTGGCTGCCCTTGCCGTCAACGATGGTGGTGTCTTCCTTCTTGATAATCACCTGACGGGCAGAACCCAGCTGATCGATGGTGGTGTTCTCCAGCTTGAGGCCCATTTCCTCACTGATGACCTGGCCGCCGGTGACAACGGCGATGTCCTCCAGCATAGCCTTGCGCCTATCGCCAAAGCCAGGAGCCTTGACTGCTGCCACATTCAGTGTGCCCCGGAGCTTATTGAGTACCAGGGTGGCCAAAGCTTCGCCTTCGATATCCTCGGCAATAATCAAGAGGGGCTTGCCTGTTTGAATCATTCTTTCTAGGACAGGCAGCAGATCCTGGATGGCGCTGATCTTGCGGTCGGTAATCAGGATGAAAGGCTCCTCCAGCACTGCTTCCATCCGCTCGGTATCGGTGACAAAATAGTGGGAGATGAAGCCCCGGTCAAACTGCAGGCCTTCTACTACCTCCAGCTCAGTACCGAAAGTATGGGACTCTTCGACAGTTATAACGCCATCTTTCCCGACCTTCTCCATGGCTTCCGCGATGAGTTCACCGATCTCCTGGTCATCAGCGGAAATTGCAGCAACTTGGGCAATGGCATTTCTGGTCTCTACCGGCTTTGCCACTCCCTTGATGTGTTCCACGGCAATTTCTACTGCCTTGTCGATTCCCTTTTTCAGATCCATGGGATTGGCGCCGGCTGCCACGTTCTTCAGGCCTTCCCGGATCATAGCCTGAGCCAAAACGGTAGCAGTTGTAGTTCCGTCTCCGGCTACATCGTTGGTCTTGGTGGCAACTTCCTTAACAAGCTGTGCGCCCATATTCTCAAAGGGGTCTTCCAGCTCAATCTCACGGGCAATGGTTACACCATCATTGGTGATGGTGGGAGAACCATACTTTTTCTCCAATACTACATTGCGGCCCTTGGGGCCAAGGGTGATCTTGACAGCGTCGGCCAGTGTGTTAACACCCTTCTCTAACTTCCGACGGGCTTGTTCGCTATATAACAGTTCTTTTGCCATCCCAGCATTCACCTTCCTCTTCAGTCTGCATTGCTGTTAAGTATCCTGCTGTTACTCAATGATGCCCAGAATGTCTGACTCCCGCATAATCAGATACTCTTCGCCGTCCAGCTTAATTTCGGTGCCTGCATACTTGGCAAACAGTACCCGGTCACCCTGCTTGACATTCATAGGGATCAGCTTACCATCTTCATAGCGGCCGGGACCGACAGCTACGATTTCTCCCTCCTGGGGCTTTTCCTTAGCTGTGTCTGGCAGCACAATACCACTCTTTGTCTTTTCTTCCACTTCGATGGGCTTTACGATCACTCGATCAGCTAATGGTCTGACGTTCATCTAGACTATAGACCTCCTTCTCCAGCGTTTTCCCTGTTAGCACTCACCATCCGCGAGTGCTAATACCAGTACCTATCTTATAGAAGGGCAATTCTAAATGCAAACGGACCTACTCCTGAAATACTGGGAAATACCCTCCTACACTTGAACAAGCTTGGATTTCCTCCACCTTTCGCCAGATTTCGTCCCCTGATCCCTCCGACCCCGATCCCTAGAGGGCCCATCCTGCCATTCATCTGCGGCCCCAGCGGGCCCGGCAACGCAACCCTTTCAATCGCCGCATCCTAGGCTCTGGAGGCGGATTTCGCCATCCCGATAGATGGGCAGCACCGGGTGGGAATCAACGGCTGCCGCCAGTTGGATATCCCCGTGAAAGCCCAAGCCGGCCAGCCGCCGGCCGTGGTCACCATTGGCGATCACTGCCGCCAAATCCCCATCCTGCCAGCGATCATACAGGGTAAGACACGTCCTCGCTCCATCGGTGAGCTGAAAACCGCTGCTGCCCAGCCTTTTGATCACGGCGCCGGCGTATAGGGAGTCCTCCAGGGAAAACCGCCCCTGGCAGCCGGCGCAGACAAACAGCAGCGGCCCCTTGAAGCTGCGGCAGAAATCCGTCACCGCCTGCAGGTTAACGAAGCCTCCAATGACGACCGGCCCGGCTCCCGCCCTGTCCGCGCTTTGGCAGGCCCTGGTACCGTTGGTGGTTGTGATGATGATAGTCTTGCCATTGACCCGTTCCGGAGTATACTCCCTTGGGGAGTTACCCAGGTCAAATCCCGGTGGTGGAACGGCATTTCTCTCTCCACCTAAAAGGGACTCAGGCTCTTTTTCCCGCCGAGCCCGGGCTTCCTCCACCGTCGTCAGCGGGATTACCCTAGCGGCACCGTTGGCCAAAGCCGTCACTATAGTGGTACTGGCCCGCAGTATATCAATGACTACTGCGGCAAAGCCTTCCGCCCGTATTTTCTCCATCTCATCAGGCAACAATGCCACATCTACCAGCCTTGTTTCCATTTACCTCACCATTTCTCCAAATTAATTGCCGCCGTCAAGGGCAGCGGCAATGGGCAGACAAACAAAAGGCCATAAGGTATCTTCCCGATGATCCAGGAATCTCCTGCCGTGCCGGGCACCTATTGCCGGAGATCATCATCCCCAAAGCGGGGCTTTCTCAGTATACTCACTCATACTCTGAGAAGGACTTTGTCAAACTGGAAACGGCACAATCTGTAGTCACCATGCCCCAGATCTAGTACAATTAAATGCATAGCCTATCCACACAGCACAGGGAGTGATCATGTGAGGGATACAATTAGGATTGGAATTGCCGGCTACGGCAACCTAGGCCGGGGAGTGGAAAAGGCCATCGCTCAAAGCCCTGACCTTGAGCTGGCCGCTGTCTTTACCCGCAGGCGCCCTGACCAGATTGAAAGCGAGGCCCCGGTTGTACCGGTGGAAGAGAGCGGGGATTACCGGGACAAGATCGATGTCATGATCCTGTGCGGCAGCTCAGCCAACGATCTGCCTGCACAGGGTCCGATGTTTGCATCCCAGTTCAATACTGTAGATAGCTTTGACCTCCATGCCCGCATCCCCGAGTATTTCGAGACTATCGACGCCGCTGCCAGAAAAGGCAGCAATCTCAGCCTGATCTCCACCGGCTGGGATCCGGGCCTTTTCTCCATGGCCAGGGTGTTGTTCGGCTCCATTCTCCCCATGGGCAAGACATACACCTTCTGGGGCCGGGGCGTCAGCCAAGGCCATTCGGTGGCTGTCCGCAGGCTGCCCGGGGTCAAGCAGGCGGTCCAGTACACCGTCCCTGTACCAGAGACTGTGGAGCGGATCCAGCAGGGAGAGACGCCGGTGCTCACCCCTAGGGAGCAGCACATGCGGATCTGCTATGTGGTGCCGGAGCCTGAGGCTGACCGCGGCGCCATTGAGACAGCAATCAAGACCATGCCCGGTTATTTCGCTGATTATGACACCACGGTCCATTTCATCACAGAAGAGGAGTTCGCTGCTGACCATACCGGCATGCCCCACGGCGGGTTCGTAATCAGCACAGGGATTACCGGCGGCGGCACCAAGCAGCAGGCTGAGTTTAGGCTGAGGCTGGAGAACAACCCGGAATTCACCGGCAGTGTGCTGGCAGCTTATGCCCGGGCAGTCTACCGCCTGCACCGGGAGGGAAAGACAGGTGCATGTACCGTATTAGATGTTCCCTTGGGATACCTGTCCCCCGACTCTCCACCGGAACTGCGAAAAAGACTGCTCTAGGCTTACAAAACACCCGCCGGGTTCGGCGGGTGTCGGCTTCTACGAACTTAGAGAGTCCTGGGCAGCTTCTTAGCGGCTACTTTTTCGCCACATCGGCCCAGTCGGCTAAGAACCGCTCAATGCCGCTATCAGTAAGGGGATGCTTGGTCATCTGCACCATGACTTTATACGGTATGGTGGCGATATCTGCACCGGCCTTGGCAGCCTGGATGACATGGAGCGGATGGCGGATGCTGGCTGCGATGATCTCTGTGGAGATGTCGTGGATGGCAAAGATCTCAGCTATATCCCGGACCAACTCCATGCCGTCATGGCCGATATCATCCAGCCTCCCCAAGAAGGGGCTTACATATGTAGCTCCGGCCCGGGCACACATCAGTGCCTGTGTTGGGGAGAAGATCAGAGTCAAGTTGGTCTTGATCCCCTCACTGGAAAGGATCTTAGTAGCCTTCAGGCCTTCGGTTGTCATCGGTACCTTGATGACCACATTGGGATGCCAGGCTGCGTACTCCCTGGCCTCCTTAACCATACCCTCAGCATCTTCGCTGACGACTTCGGCACTGATGGGGCCATCAACGATTTCGCAGATGGTATTGATGACTTCCTTAAAATCCCGGCCTTCCTTGGCAATCAGTGAAGGGTTAGTGGTAACCCCACAGATAACGCCCCAGCTGTTGACTTCCCGGATCTCATCAATATTGGCGGTATCTAGAAACAGTTTCATATCTTCGCTGCCAACTTCCCTGTGCAGCAGTAGTTGGACAGCTTCTCACCTCACTTCTTAAGATTATCCTCATCCAGCGGTTTCCAGCATGCTTGTCCAAACCAAGGAACTAGTCAACACCTGCACAGAGGCAGAACTATGCAGGAATGTTACTAATAACATATCACGAACCGGGTTTACATGCAATGTCTCATCGAGTCCGCCAGTGCCTTCTAGAAGCCTGTGCTAGGCGAGACTGGCACCAAACCTAATGGGCCTTGTCCCACGAGGGGTTATAAAAAAGCTGGGCAGCCACGGCAGCTATTCCCTGTGGGTCCGGCAAACATTCACCCTCCACCATCTCCACCGGCAGCATTGTGACATCGATACCTTCCACGTTCCGCCGCAATACTGCCGATGCCATCTTGATGCCGTCCTCCCAGGGCAGGTTGGTCTCCACCAATTCTCCCACATACCTGGCTAAGGTGGGCAGCTGAGCAATGGAAGCCGCCTGGAGCATTTCATCTGCCAGCTGGATAAGAAAATCCCGCTGGCGCTCCAGCCGGTTGAGATCCGTCTCTGAACCCCTGCGGTAGCGCACATAGCGAAGGGCCTCAGGCCCCAAGAGCCTCTGGATGCCTTCCTTCAGCTCAAAGATCAGCTCACCGTCGTCGTAATAGCGAATCGGTGTCTTGACATCAACCTCCACCCCGCCGATGGCATCCACCAGCTCAGTAAACCCGCCGTAATCTACCAATACATAATAGTGGATGGGAATCTGG
>LFTN01000227.1 GCA_001513495.1 Clostridiales bacterium DTU087 | reverse complement strand
TTGCTAAAGGGCCGTGGCCGGCGCTTGATCGCCGGGGAAACCGCCGGTAGAAAGGTTAAACCATGGTAGTATCAGCGGTTATCCCCGCCTACAACGAAGCAGGAACCATCGGCAAAACCGTACGGGCCCTGCAGGAAGTTGACGCTGTGGACGAGATCATTGTCGTCGATGATGGCTCCCGGGACGGTACTGCCCAGGCTGCTAGAGATGCCGGGGCATTGACCTTCTCACTGGCGGTCAACTGCGGCAAAGGGCAAGCATTGGCAGTGGGCTGTGCCATGGCTAAGGGCGATATTCTCCTGCTTTTAGATGCCGACTTGGGAGACAGTGCCCGGGAAGCGGCAGTCCTCCTGGAACCTGTGACAGCAGGGGAAGCAGACATGTCCATCGCCGTGCTGCCCCTGACTCCGGGAGAAGGAGGCTTCGGATTGGTGCAGGGCCTATCCCGGTGGGCTGTCAAAAAGAGCGGCGGCCCTGCCCTCACCCAGCCCCTCTCCGGCCAGCGGGCCATGAGGCGGGCGGTTTGGAGAGAACTGGGAACTGGGTCTGGATTTGGAGTTGAGACGGCCTTGGGAATGGGGATCCATTCCTTGGGCTATCGGGTGGTAGAGGTGCAGGCAGCCATGACGCACCGGCGCACCGGCAGAGACTTGCGGGGTATGCTTCATCGGGGCCGCCAGCTGATCCACGTACTTCTCACTATCCTTCGCCATTGGCGGCGGCTCCTGCGCTGGGGTACATAAGAGGAAGAGGTGGCTGCCGATCCTTTTGACCTCTGCACTTGCACTCTTAGCAACCTATCTTGCAGTGCCGGCTTTCCTTGAGCTCTTGCAGAGGGGCGGCGCTGTTAGAGCAAATCACCAACAGCAGCAGGTGCCGGTGGGAGGCGGCTTCCTGTTTGTCTGGATGGGTTCACTGGCGGCGGCTCTTGCCGGCCAGCTTGGGCCCGGCAGGCAGTTGGCGACAGGGCCGGGAGCGGCCGGCATGCCTGTCATACTCTTTACAGCGGCTGCTTTGGGATACAGCCTCTTGGGCCTATTTGATGATCTGGTGGGAACACGCAAGCAAACCGGGCTTCTCGGCCACGGCAGAGCGCTGCTGCAGGGTCATCTGACTAGTGGAGCTGTGAAGGCTTTGGCAGGCGGGATCTTCGGGTTTGTTCTGGCAGTCTACCGGCTTCCTGTCAAGGGCCTAGGGGCAGCACCCACGGAAGCCGGCCTATTCAGATCGGCGGTGGACGGCCTTCTGATCGCCGCATCTGCCAATACCCTCAATCTCTTTGACCTGCGTCCCGGCCGGGCCGGCAAAGCCTTCCTTGCGGGATGGGCCTTAATGCTGCTGGGGGGCAGCCCAGTGTCCACAGCGTTACTGCCTTGGGTCGGCAGTTTTCTCGGCTACTTCTCCTTCGATTTGAGAGGGGAGGTGATGATGGGTGATGCCGGCTCCAACTCCTTAGGCGCCCTGCTGGGGCTAGCCGCCTGCTATGCCCTGGCTTTGCCTTTCCGGCTTGTGCTCCTTGCCTTTCTCATCCTGCTTCACCTCCTGGCTGAACGTATCTCCTTCTCCCAAGTAATTGACAATCACTGGATCCTGCATAGACTCGACAGCTGGGGGCGGAGGGAACCATAGCAGCAGGTAGAGGCTCCTGGAAAGAGAAGTGTAACAAGGACTAAGACTATAGACAGGAGCCAGGCTGGATGCACAATGGAGATAGGAAAAAACCGGGCGCTGAGGGCATAACGCTCCGGGAGCTGGAAAGCTCTGTAGAGGCAATCTTTAGGCCGGGAGGAGCCATCTCACAAAAACTGGACGGGTACGAGGAACGTCCTGGCCAGATGCTAATGGCCAAGACAATAGCCAAGGCGCTGCAGCGGGGAAAGGCTGCCCTGATCGAAGCTGGGACTGGCACCGGCAAATCCCTGGCATATCTGGTTCCGGCCAGTTTATGGACTGCTTATACCGGGGAAAGGCTGATTGTCTCCACTAACACCATCAATCTCCAGGAACAGCTGATCAATAAAGATGTCCCCTTCCTCCAAAGCATCCTGGATGTGGATCTTAAGGTCGCGGTGATCAAAGGTTGGAGCAATTACCTATGCCTCTACCGCTTTCAGGCCCTGGGACAGCACGGTCAAACCAGTCTCTGGAGCGGGATGGAAGAAGATGAGCTCACGGCCCTGGCGGAATGGCTCACCCGGTGCAAGACAGGATCCAGCAGCGAGGTGGATTTTCCCCTCTCCCAAGAGACCTGGTGGGAGGTCTGTGCTGAAAGCGATGTTTGCCTGAGGAGCCGCTGTCCGTACATCAAAGAGTGCTTCTATTTTGAGGAACGCAGGCAGGCCTTCGCAGCAGACATTATTATCGTCAATCATCATCTGCTATTTGCCGATCTGGCAGTGCGGCAGGTGCTGGGGTTTGATAGCAAGCGTTCGGTGCTGCCTCCCTACCGGTACGTCATTTTGGATGAAGCCCACCACGTTGAGGATGTTGCCACAGAACACTTCGGATTCGGCGTCAGCAAAGTGGGCGTGAGCCGCCTCCTGGGCCGCCTGCAGCGCACCAGGCGGGGAAAGGCCGCAGGGCTCCTGCCGCAGGTCCAAGCTCTGTTGGAAACCGGCCCCGGCATGCCGCCAGCCAGGGCCCGGGCAGCTCTTTGGGAACTGGGGGATGAGGTGATTCCAGCACTGCAGCGTTCCCTAACTACCAGCAGCAGGTTTTTTGACGGGGCCGCAGCTCTCATCCGGGAAAGAGAGAGCGACAGGGCTGTGCCCCTGTGGCCGGCGCCCGGCGGTATTCATCTGCAGGATGCCCTGGCTGAGGAGCGGCAGGCTTTCATTGGCAGCCTTGAGGGCCTGGGGAGGGGGCTGGCTAGTCTCAAAGACCGTTTGAGCACGGCAGAAGGTGAGAGCTGGGATCTATTCAAGGCCGAGTTGGGAGCAGTGGAGAGCCGCCTCAGCCAAATTCAGCTGGCCCTGGAGTTTATGTCGGAGAAGCCGCACCTAGACTACGTCTACTGGGCCGAGTTGACTGGAAAGAGAAGCGAGCCCAGTCTCCATGCCGCCCCAATTGATGTGGCTGATGTACTCAGACAGGGGGTCTACCGGCATCTAAAGGCTGTAGTCCTAACTTCAGCTACCCTGGCCATTGATAAGAGCTTTGGCTACATCCGCCGCCGCCTGGGTCTGGATGAAATCGACATCGCCCAGGATCACTGCTTGGGACAGCCGCCTATTGAAGAGCTCATTGCATCCCCCTTTGACTATCGAGAACAGGTGCTGCTTTGTGTTCCCACAGACGTTGGCGAACCAAGACACGGCCGCTACGGCGATGACTTGGCGGATTACATTAAGGATGTGCTCCTGGCTGCCTCCGGGCGGGCTTTTGTCTTATTTACTGCTTACCGGCTGCTCAGGGAGGTTTACCAGTACTGCCAAGCGTCTTTGGCAGAGGTGGGGATCCGGGCCCTCTGTCAGGGTACGGCTCCCAGGAGCCTGCTTCTAGAACAATTTCGCAGTGACACAAGCTCGGTCCTTTTCGGCACCAGCAGCTTCTGGGAAGGTGTAGATGTGCCGGGAGAGGCTCTATCTTGCGTGATCTTGACCAAGCTGCCTTTTCAAGTGCCAGACCATCCAGTGGTGGCATCGCGGATTCGCCGCCTGGAGGAGGCAGGCCAGAATCCCTTTGTTGAATACCTGCTTCCCCAGGCAGTGATCAGGTTCAAGCAGGGATTTGGACGGCTCATCAGACGGACATCGGACCACGGTGTAATAGTTGTCTGTGACTCTAGATTGCTGGGCAGATCCTACGGTGCCGCTTTCCTCAGGTCTATTCCAGAATGCAGTACCGTCATAGGACCCCGGCGGGACACACTGCCTTCCATTGCCAGCTGGCTTGTCGGCTCATAACTACTCTCAGTTTTGGGAAAACTAAGGCTGTACAGCAACTGCGGTGGTTGGAGGAGGTGATCTAGGTGAGCCTCATGCCGTGGCGTCCTTTACGGGAGCTAGGCAGGGACATGTGGGAGTTCTTGGAGCGCAGCTCCTTTCCCTATTGGGGTGAAGGCAGGGCTCCCAGAGTAGATATTTACCAAACAGAGACGGAAGTGATTGTCACTGCCGAAGTCCCCGGAGTGAGTAAAGACCATCTGCAGCTCTATGTAGATGAAGATGCCGTGCGATTGAGCGGTCAGATCAGTCAAAGTGAAGAGTTTAGAGACGAGAATATCTACCGCACCGAGCGTCACTTCGGCACTTTTGCCCGGACGGTTCCCCTGCCGGTGGAGGTCAAGCCTGATCAGGCCCGGGCTGAGTACAAAGATGGGATCCTGTCTGTCAGAATTCCCAAGAAAGAGCCGGGTATGTCCAACAGCCGGCGGATCGATATCCAATAACTGCATACATTGAAAGGGGCCCTGGAAGGCAGTTCCCTCGCGGGGAGCTGTCTTCTGGCTTCTTATAGAAGGTGCCCGCTTCTATCCCCAGCTTCAGGTGAATAGAATGCCACAGTAGAGCGACTGCGCCCGGCAGGGTCAAAGGAGGATAGCCATGCGGGTACTCTATATTAGGGGCATTTGGGGAAAGCTGATGCTCGCGGCCTTGGCCTTTCTGGCATTCACCGCTGTGCATTGGCTGTCGGAAAAGGCCATTACCACCGTGTCCACCATGCTGGCATCTCGACTGGTGCCAATTTATAGGGTTGATGTTCCAGACAACAAGATGTCCATCTCCTTTGATGCCATGTGGGGAGTGGACTACACAGATGAGCTGCTTAAGATCCTAGCTGATAACGATGTGCGCACCACCTTCTTCTTAGGCGGCTATTGGGTAGAGAAGTACCCAGAGTATGTGAAGAAGATCGCAGATGCCGGCCACGAAATAGGTAACCACACCTACTCCCATCCCCATCTCAACAGCCTCAGTCCGGCTGCCATCCGGCAGGAGCTGGAACGAAATCATGATAATATCAAAGCCATCACCGGCACCGATTCCTGCTTGTTCCGCCCGCCCTTTGGAGAATACAGCAACAAAGTGATCCAGGCCGCCGAAGAACTGGGGTATTACACAATTCAGTGGAGCATCGATTCTCTGGATTGGAAAGATGTCTCCCCTGAGTTCATTGTAGAGCGGGTGCTGAGCCAGGCGGGCCCCGGTGAAATCGTGCTGATGCACAATAACGGCAAGCACACGGCAGAGGCCCTCAGCCGCTTCCTGCCGGAGCTGAAGCGGCGGGGGCTCCAGATAGTGCCCATCTCGGAACTGATCTACCGGGACAACTACTATATTGAGGAACACTCAGGGGCCCAGCGGCCCTTGAAACAGCCGAAGCCAAGGCCCCAGCCTGGGGCCTCAGCCAGGGGAGGGGAGGTCAAGTGAGCAAGGCCGGCAGACGGTTCGTGCTGGTATGCATCAGTGCCAAGGCACTGCGCCAAAGGATATGGATTGCTGCCCTCTTTTCGATTTGGCTGGCCTGTCTGATTCTCGCTGCCGCTTTGCCTGACTGGCGCAGCCTCGATGTGTTAGGCCTCAGCAGTCCTGGCCTTAATCCGGTGTACCGGGGGGATCCCAGTAAGCCTTTGATGAGCCTGTCTGTCAATGTAGACTGGGGGGAGGAGGTGCTCCCGGACATGCTGGATATCCTGGGCAAGTATGGGGTTAAGGTGACCTTCTTTGTCACCGGCCGCTGGGCCGTGCAGTATCCGGAACTTGTCAAGAGAATGGCGGAGGAAGGCCACGAGGTTGCCAATCACGGGATGCGCCATGCCCGTCCCACTCAGCTTTCCGATTGGGATTTGACCATGCTGATCTTAGAAAACCACAACTTGCTGAAGGAAATTGTCGATGCGCCCTCACCTCTCTTTGCACCTCCCTACGGCGAAGTTGACTCCCGGGTGACCGCCGCTGCCGCCGCCTTGGGGTATCGAACCATCATGTGGACCATTGATACCATCGACTGGCAGGAACCTAGTGTCGAGACAACCATCGCCAGGGTGATGAACAAGGCGCAAAACGGAGGTATTGTCCTGATGCATCCTAAGGTTAATACAGTGAGAGCCCTTCCAGCTATCATAGAAGGGCTCCGTCAGAAGGGGTTTAAGCTGCTGCCGGTGGGTGAGCTGCTGCAGGAGATCGACCTGGAGCAGCCCAGGCCTGCTTAGAGTTTGCTGGCTACCAGCTGCCACATATCAGGGTCTTCCTGCCCCAGCCGCCACAGTGCGATCCCTTTGATGTCGTATTTTTTCACCAAGTCCAGCTTATAGCTGATGCTGGCGGCGTTTTCGAACCACATTTCCCGGCCGTCATAGACAGCATAAGGGGCCTTGTGGCTGGCATCCCAGCGAACGCCGCTGCCCTTGGCTGCCAGCTCAACGGCTCTTTGGTAGGATACTGAATGGGCATTGCCTGGAGATCGCCAACTGTAACCGTAGCCGGCCACACCCAGGACCACCTTCTCTTTGGGGATCTGGGATACGGCAAACTTCAGCACCCTGTCGACCCAATCAGCGGAGGCAATGGGGCCCGGTTCCCCGCCGGCGTAGTGCTGATCATAGGCCATAAGCATCACCCTATCGGCGGCTTGGCCGATGGCCTTGTAATCAAAGGCTCCCGACCAGCTCGATGACGGGTTGTCATAGGTCTTGGCCGGTATGGCTGCAGTCACCATAATACCCGCTGGCCTGAGCCGGCTGCTCAGCTCCCGGAGAAACTGAGAGTAGTACTCCCGGTCAGAAGGATAGACGTGTTCAAAGTCCAAATTGATGCCGCTAAGGCCCCAGTCAACCGCGGTCTTGTAGATGTTCTCCACAGCCCGTTTGCGGTTGGCTGCACTGCGCAGCAGCTCATGGGCGACTTTGCCGCTGAAGCTCTCAGTGGCTTTGTCGTAGTTGCTGATCAAAGCCAAAGTCTTGAGTTTCCGCTGGCCGGCAAATTCCAAAGTGTCAGCCAGTGCCTGGGGGTTCATCTGGCTATGCACATTACCCTGGGCATCGACACTGAAGGCCCACGGTGCGATACCGGTCATCTTGCTGTAGTTGGCCGCCAGCGATGGCTGGGAAGGAAGATTGGTATTTTGGACGAAGTAACCATAGACTTCCTTGGTCAACAACCCGGTACCTCCGGTACCTTCTGATGTACTGACCATGATCTTCAGGACCCAGCCGGTGGTCCCGTTGGGCAGCTGGACCTTGTACCAATCGCCGCTTTCGGCCAGGATGGATACAGATGTGTTGGGCTGCCCAGTGGCGATGCGCTGGCTGTCGGTGCTGGGGCTTTCATATAGAGTAACTGGAGATCTGCGGATCTGGCCAGTGATGGTGTATGTCTCCCGCTGGCCGGGCAGCTGTCCCTTTGGTGCGGCGATATCTGAGGAGCCGCCAAACAGGTTGGAGATAAACAGCATGAGGCTTAGTAATGCGACGATTACGCTTTGTGACATGGTGGCCTCCTTTCAGCGGAAAAGACCTGCAAGCCTACAAGGTCACCTGCCGCTACAACCGCCATTATATCGGACTTTCCCGGTATTCTCCAGGAGAGGTTATACCCACATTTGACAGGAATTGGCCGCAGCGGTATATTGGCTGCGAGGGGGAATGGTGATTGCAGAAAACTACACTGGAAAACGGGATCAGGATTGTGACAGAATTCATCCCCTATGTCCGTTCAGCTACCGTTGGGTTCTGGCTCAAGGTAGGCTCCCAGAATGAAGCTGAACGGCAGCTGGGGATTTCCCATATGATTGAACACATGATGTTCAAAGGCACTGCCGCCCGTTCAGCCAGGGAGATTGCGGAGGCCATCGATGCCACCGGGGGGCAGATCAATGCCTACACTGAAAAGGAATATACCTGCTATTACGGCCGGGTCCCTGACGAGCATTTCGGCCTCTTGGTGGAGATCTTGGCCGACATGCTCCTCAACTCCCTATTCTTGGGGCATGAGGTGGAAAAGGAAAAAGGAGTGATTCTCGAAGAGATCCGCATGTACAATGACTCGCCGGAAGATCTGGTCCATGAGGCTTTACTGGAGAGTGTGCTCAAACCCCACCCGGTTAGCAGGGGGATTTTAGGTACAGAGGAGACAGTCCAGTCTTTACAGAGGGACGACCTCTTGGCCTATGTCGTAGAAAACTATGTACCGTCCAATCTGGTTATCTCAGTTGTGGGCAATGTAGAGCATGGGGAGGTAGTGGAGCATGCTGCCCGCCATCTCGCCCGCTGGCGGGGGCGAAGGCCCCTTAGGCAAAGCATTGCTCAGCCCCAGGGCTGCGGCCAAGCCTTTCGGGTCAGGGATACTGAGCAGGCCCATATCTGCTTGGGAGTTCCGGGGCTTTCCCGCAGAGACGAAGATAAGTATGTCCTGCACATTCTGGATGCAGCCTTAGGAGGCGGGATGAGTTCCCGGCTGTTTCAAAGCCTTCGGGAAGACCGGGGTTTAGTCTACTCCACATTTTCTTACCACACCTGCTATGAAGACGTGGGGACCGTGGCAGTCTACGCCGGTACAAGCCCTAAGAACACCTCCCAAGTCATCAAATTGATCCGGGAGGAGTGTCAACGGGTGGCTAGGGAGGGACTACGGCCGGAGGAGCTGGTGAGGGCCAAGGAGCAGTTGAAAGGCGGCATGCTCCTGGAGTTGGAGAGTATGGGGGTTAGGATGGGCCGTCTAGCTAAGGCAGAGCTATATGACGAAAAACTGCTGACACCGCAAGAGGAGATTGCCAAGATCGATGCTGTAGGCCCTAGAGACATTCAACGGGTTGCCCACCGCCTGTTTGTCGAAAGGCCGTTTTCCTTGGCAGTAGTTGGACCGATACCCAAGGCAAAGCTCATTGAGGAGGCAGCCTTTGAAACCGTATGATGGGGGGAGAGGGATGACAGACAAAGTGGACAAGCTGGAGCACATCTTTGCGCTGCAGGCGGCCTTTGATGAGGAACTCACCAGGCAGCGGCATCTGGAAGATGTCGAACCAGAGATCTGGATCCAGCGGGAGGTGCTGGCCATCATCGCTGAGTTGGGAGAGCTGCTGGCAGAAGTCAACTTCAAGTGGTGGAAGAATCCCCAGCCGGTGAACAGCGATGCCGTCAAGGAAGAGCTGGTTGATATCCTGCACTTTTTCGTCAGCATGTGCATCAAGGCAGGGTTCAGTGCTGAGGAGATTTATCAGGCATATCTAGCTAAGAACCGGGAGAATTTCCGCCGACAGGCGGGGCTTTCCGACAAGAAGGGCTACGCAGTCAAGGAGCTGGCTGCTGAGTAGAGGCACTTGTCATCAGCAGTCCTTCATGGGATAATGAACTTAGAATAGGCCTACCCAGGATGCCCGATGGGGCTGGGCAAGCTGAGCTCTTGCCCGCCGCACCGGGCTTTTGTCTTTCACCGGCCGGAAAGGAGTGACTGGTCGGTGAAGCCGACGTTTCCGGTGCTGCTGGCAATCTCGGTGATTCTTGCCGCAGGATTTATCTTATTCCCCCAAGGCCTGGAAAGGGCAGCGGCCAGGGGTGAGGCAGAGCTGGAAGTTTCGTGGCTGCCGGGCTCCGGCGGCGAGAGCCTAAACATTGTCAAGAGCTTGAGCTGGCAGGGACAAATAGGGCGTCTCAGGCTGCCGGCGGCCGTGGAGCTCAAGCTGGGGAAGGCAGTTCAAGGCAGCTTCACCTTCGAGAAGGGCCAGCTGAGCCTGCACCGCGGCGACATGGAGCTGCGGTTGTTTCACAATGCCGGCTTTCGCAGTACGCTGGATCCCATCAGGCTGCTGGCTTCATCCCGGCGAAAAGAGGGGGCTGGAGGTATCGAGCTGCACGGGAGGCTTGGCCGGTGGGCAGGCCGGACCTTGTGGATCAGTGAGATTGAAAACACCGGTGAAAACGGCCCCCTGCTGCTGTTGGATGTCTCCCTGGCTGCCGGTGAAAGCGCTAGAAGGTATCGCTATATATATCTCTCCCACGACAGCGGCTGGCAGTGGCGGTTTCCCAAGGCAGGCCCCTATGCCGTACGGACTGCCCGGGATATCCATTCGCTGACGGCGGCGGGGGCTGTTGGTTCAAATACCAGGATCCTTGGGCAGGCTGCTGTTTTGCGGGGCTTAGATGTGACGAGAACATACCGCAGGGACCTGGAGGGGCTGGCGGCCATGTTAAGGTTGGAGGGGCTCTTTGGCAGCTGGAACTGGGGAATGGATGTCTATCGTACTAACCCCGGTTTCCTCTTGGCCACAGGAGACAGCGACTCCTTAGGCCCCGGGCTCTCGGGGATGGGCATCCGGCTGGGAAGGCGGCGCAGCGACCAGTCCCTGCAGCTTTCTCTGGGACATGAGCAGCCGGTAGCTGAGCTTGAGGAGCTGATCTCTACAGCCGGCGCTGGCTTAAGGCGAACAGAGCCCTACTCACAGGCCCAAGTCACCTACCGCCGCCGGCTGGATGCCCTCAATTACCGGTTGGGGCTGGGTTGGGAGCAGGGCTCCAGCCAGGACGGGCTGTGGGTTTCCTGGGAAACCAGCTGGCCGCCCCGCCGGCTGCAGGTGGGGGGCAGGCTGGGAGGCAGCAGCCCGGCACAAGTCAAGAGCCGGCTGCAGGTGCACCCCATGGCGGCAGCAGATGTCCGCTGGCAGCCGGCAGAGGCCTGCTGGCGGTTAGGGATTGAGATTGATGGCGCAAAATCCCCTTGGGAGCGGCTGGCTCAGTGGACGGGAGAATTCGTATACAAGAAAAGGCCTGGTGAGACTTATACATACCTGGGTGTGCGGCATAAGATGGAGCAGGGCTATTGGGAGGTTGCCTGGGGCAGATCAGACCAAGGCCGGCTGGATTGGTATTGGCAGGAAGAGCCTCAGATAAGCATCAGACTGGGGCGGTACTTCTAGTCAGGAGGCGGGGTATGCGATTTAGCGAACTGGCAGGCAAAGAAGTCATCTCCATTGATGAAGGAGCCCGCCTGGGGATCATCAGTGAGACCGATCTGGTCATTGACACCGAATCCGGCATAATTCGCTCTCTCATAGTGCCCAATAGAGGGACGTTCCTGCGCAGGCGCACCCTGGTGATTCCCTTTCACGGGATCAAGAAGATCGGACATGACTTAATCATCGTAGATTTGAGAACCATGGAGGATGAGGCCAGATACCTGCGGGAATTGGACTCGGACGGTTAGCCGTCCATGTATGCTGTCTGCATCGGGAGGGTACCCTATCTTGGGAAACATAACAACACTCAAGGCTGGCCGAGCATGCTGGAGCTTTGCCGCCCAGCTTTGACCCAAGGGGGGATTGTATGTGAGTACAGTAATTGGCACTTTTGCATCCCGGGAGCAGGCGGAGAAGGCAGTCCGGGCTCTGCGGGACAGAGGGTTTACGGAGGATGAAATCTCTGTCATCGCCAAAGGCGGCGGTGCACAGGGCGATGCTGAAGCCGGCGGGGACATGGGCGCCATGGGCGATGCAGGCCAAGGTACTGCTTGGGGCGGCGTCCTGGGCGGAGCGGCCGGCCTGTTGGCTGGAGTCGGGGCATTGGCCATTCCGGGCATCGGCCCCATCGTTGCTGCAGGCCCCCTGGCTGCTACCCTCTCCGGAGCAGTCACCGGGGGTGTGGCAGGAGGGCTGTTGGACCTGGGCATTCCTGAGGAGCGGGGCAGGTACTACGAAGAGGAGGTCAAGAAGGGCCGCTTCTTGGCAGTCATCGACACCGAAGCTGATATGGTGGAGGATGCGGCTAGAATCATGCGGGACAGCGGCGCAGCAGATGTGGAATCCCACTGACAAAACTGCAGCTTGAATGAGGGCTTTGGGGCTGCTTCCGGCAGCCCCTTTGTGATTTTCAGCTGCAGAACCGTACGCTGCTTTGGGCCTGGGTGCGGCGCGCTGCGTTCTTGCTTGACAAATTAAGGTTTGTAAACGACAATAGGAACTAATGAAGGAAGCGTACGGGGGGCTGGGCAGTGACGACCATCAAGGTAGTAGTCAACGGAGCGGCTGGCAAGATGGGCCGGGAAGTGGTCAAGGCTGTGAGCCTGGCTGCTGATCTGGCCTTGGTGGGGGCCTGTGACAAGGCAGCTCTCGGTGAAGATGCCGGAGTCCTAGCGGGGGTCGGCCCCCTGGATGTCAGGATCGAAGCTGACCTTGAAGGACTGCTTTCCCGCTCCGGGGCCCAGGTAATGGTGGATTTTACCGAACCAGGCAGTGTAGTCCACAATGTGCATGCGGCCATCGGGGCTGGAGTCCATGGAGTCGTAGGGACCACGGGGCTTAGCCAAGCTGATTTGGAGGATATAGACCGAGCAGCATCAGCTAAGGGAGTAGGGGTGTTGGCGGCCCCTAATTTCGCCATCGGTGCGTGCCTCATGATGCGCTTTGCCGAAGAAGCTGCCCGGTGGTTTCCCCATGTGGAGATCATTGAACTGCACCATGAACGGAAGAAGGATGCTCCCTCCGGCACGGCCCTTAAGACCGGCGAGATGATTGTCAAGACATGGGAAAAACAAGGATTGGGGCTGGATAATCAGCACGGCGCCCAAACTGTAGATGAATTGGAGAGCCTCCCGGGTGCCAGGGGAGGCAAACTGGAAGGAATCCATATACATAGTGTCCGGCTGCCCGGATTTGTTGCCCACCAAGAGGTGATCTTCGGACTGCCCGGTCAGACCCTGACATTGCGCCACGATTCCACTAACCGGGAATCCTTCATGCCCGGGGTGTTGATGGGTATTAGGCGGGTTAGGGAGATCAAAGGACTCGTGTACGGCTTGGACAAGCTGTTGTTCTAGAGAAAAAGATAAAGGACCGGTATGCTTGGGCAGACCCGCCCGGCGTGTTCGCACCATCGCTCCCAGGAGGTCATATACTGTTACTGTACTAGGAAGGCTGGTGGGCGAATAACGCTTAGGAAAGGGGAAGCCGAGAGTTGCAGGCGACTTTAGAGGGAATCCGTATCCTCGTGCTGGGCGGAGACCAGCGGGAGGTCGAGATGGTCCGATGCCTGGCTGAGCAGGGTGGAGAGATCTACACCGTTGGCCATCGGCCGTACCCGGGGTATGCCAATGTCGTTCCGGTGGAGAGCTTAGGCCCCTTCCCAGAGGCGGTGCCCAGGGCCGATGCAGTTGTTGCTCCCATGAGCCATACCGACTCCACGGGGAAGGTGCGATCGGTGCCGGTGGAAGGTGTGACAATCCGCCTCGACGGCCTGCTTTTGCAGCGGTTTCCGCCGGGTACGCCTCTGTTCATCGGCAAGGCGCTGCCAGTAGTTAAAGAGGCAGCCGCGAAGCGGGGCATCCGGGTCTTCGAAACCGCAGAAGATGATGAGATCGCCATATTGAATTCAATACCTACAGCCGAGGGCGCGATTCAGATCGCCATGGAGGAGCTGCCGGTGACGCTCCACGGTTCCCGGAGCCTCGTCGTGGGCCTGGGCAGATGCGGGCTCACCCTTGTCCGAATGCTGCTAGGCCTAGGGGCTAAGGTTGCTGCTGCTGCCAGAAGCCGAGCGCAGCTGGCCCGGGCAAAGGAGATGGGAGCGGATACTATCGCCCTAGAAGCCTTGGGAGAGGCGAAGGCTGCCTTTGATGTCGTGTTTAACACAGTACCAGCTTTGATTTTGACCAGGAAGCTGCTGGAAAAGATGCCAAAGGATACGTTAATCATCGATATCGCGTCTTCACCAGGCGGAGTGGACTTCACAGCGGCTGCTGACTTAGGCATCAAGGCCATCTTGGCTCCAGGGCTGCCGGGGAAAGCTGCACCCATCACGGCGGGGAGAATCTTGGGCAGATGCCTGCCGAGAATGATTCTCAGCGCCCTTTCCCAGCATTGAAAGCGGCTTGCCAGCGGAATCTTAGTACCAATCCCAATGGTGAGAGGTGCTAAGTGGTGGAATTGAAAGGGAAGAGGATAGGTTTCGGCATCACCGGCTCCTTTTGCACTTTTGCCGCTGTACTTCCGGAAATGCAGCGGCTGATGGAGGCCGGTGCAGTTGTAGTTCCCATCATGTCTGAGGCAGCTGCAACGCTGGATACGCGGTTTGGCAGGGCAGCAGATTTTGTCCATCAGATAGAGCAGATCACTGGCCGCAAGGTCATTCAGACCATTGTAGATGCAGAACCCATCGGGCCCCGGGAGCTCTTAGACCTAATGATTATTGCTCCGTGTACTGGGAATACTTTGGCTAAGTTTGCCAATGGGATCACAGACTCACCGGTGTTGATGGCAGCCAAAGCTCAGCTCCGCAACGAACGCCCGGTGCTAGTGGCTGTTTCAACCAATGACGGCCTCAGCAGCAACGCGAGGAACATCGGCCTGTTGCTGAGCAGGAAGCATGTCTATATGGTTCCCTTTGGCCAGGATGACCCTTTTGGCAAGGGCCGTTCACTGGTAGCAGATATGACACTAATCCTGCCGGCGGCCGGTATGGCGCTGGAAGGCAGGCAGATCCAGCCTTTGCTGGTTCAGGTAAGCCTGACAGCTAAGTTAGAAGAGATGAGAGTCAGATAAAGACAGAGAGTGGGGATGAGCCTTGAGAGCCTATAATGTTGCAGTCTTGGGTGCGACCGGTGCTGTCGGCCAGGAACTTATGGATATTCTGCTGGAACGGAAGTTCCCAATTAAGTCCCTGAAGCTCTTGGCGTCAGCCCGGAGCGCGGGAAAGGTCATGGAAGTTGGAGGCGAACGCTTAGTAGTGGAGGAAGCTGCTCCAGAAAGCTTCGCCGGTGTTGACCTAGCTTTTTTCATGGCTGGAGGTGCCGTCAGCAAGAGGTTTGCCCAGGCTGCCCGGGAGCGGGGGACAGTGATCATTGACAACTCCAGTGCGTTTCGTCTGGACCCGGATGTCCCGCTGGTGGTGCCGGAGGTCAATGTTGATGATCTGGTGAATCACCAAGGGGTGATCGCCAATCCCAACTGCTCCACCATTATCGCCGTGATGGCATTGGCTCCCCTCCATGCTGCCGCAGGTATCAAACGGGCAGTGGTTTCCACCTACCAAGCGGTTTCCGGCATTGGAGCTGCTGCCATCGATGACCTGAACCGGCAGGTGAAGCAGTACCAGGCAGGGGAACCCATTACAGCTGAGACATTCCCTTCCCCGTCCGCGGCTAAGCAGTATCCCATGCTGTTCAACTTGATACCCCAGGTCGATGTTTTCGATGAAGGGGGATACACTAAGGAAGAATGGAAGATGGTGTGGGAGACCCAAAGGATCCTGCATGATGACGGCATCAAGGTCACAGCTACAACAGTCAGGGTGCCGGTGTTCAGGAGTCATTCAGAGTCCATTAATATAGAGTTCCACAAGCCTCTTACAGCCGACGAGGCCCGGTCGATCCTAGAGAAAGCCCCAGGCGTCAAAGTCTACGATGATCCCGCGGAGCAGGAGTATCCCATGCCGGTCCTGACCACCGGTGATGACTTGGTTTGGGTGGGCAGGATCCGGGAAGATTCTACAGTATCATCTGGCCTCAACCTTTGGGTTGTTGGCGACCAGATTCGCAAAGGGGCTGCACTGAACACTGTGCAGATAGCTGAAGAGCTGGTTAAGCGGGACCTGGTGTGACAATTTCCGAGACTGAGTAGTACTATACTCTTGGAAAACCAAAGAGCGTGGCGAGTTCAGTATCGGAAAAGGGGGCCGGGATATGGGTATCCTGGTGCAGAAGTTTGGCGGTTCATCTATGGCCACACCTGCCCGCCGAGAACAAGTCATTGGCCACATTCAGGAAGCAAAGGCAGCCGGGTATCAGAACGTGGTTGTCGTTTCTGCCATGGGGCGCAGGGGAGAGCCCTATGCCACCGATACCCTGCTGCAGCTTGTTGGTTACGGCAAGGGTATGCATCCTCGGGACCTGGACCTTTTGATGTCCTGCGGCGAGGTCATTGCGGCAGCGGTGCTGGTCTATGAACTCGCCGGTGCAGGGCAGGAAGCAGCAGTCCTTACCGGGGGCCAGGCGGGGATTCTGACCGATGCTGTCCACGGCTCTGCGAGGATCATCGAGGTAAAGCCTGATAAGATCCTCCAGCTCTTGAGCCAGGGAGTAGTCCCGGTTGTGGCGGGATTTCAAGGAAGAACCAGAGATGGTGAGATCACTACCCTTGGCAGGGGCAGCGGCGATACCAGTGCGGTGGCCCTTGGGGTAGCTCTCCAGGCGGAGATGGTGGAGATTTACACAGATGTAGATGGTGTGATGACAGCTGACCCCAGGGTGGAGCCAAATGCCAGGAGGTTAGAGACTGTCACTTACCGAGAAATTGCGGAAATGGCGCATTTAGGGGCTAAGGTGATCCATCCCCGGGCAGTGGAGATTGCGATGGAAGGCCATATTCCTTTGCGGATACGGGCAACAGGATCTGCCAGTCCGGGTACATTGGTCAAAGGTGCGGCCGGTCAGGTGGAGATCAGAGGCGACCGGGTGGTGACAGGTATAGCCCATGTGGGCGGTGTAGTCCAGGTCCAGCTGGAAACGACAGCCGACTTTAACCGGTCGGAGCTGGGGCTGGCCATTTTTAGATGTTTGGCTGAAGCGGGCATTAGTCTAGATATGATTTATGTATCCCCCCGCCGGATTTCCTTTATCATAGAACACCGCTGGTCCAAGCAGGCAGAGGAAGTGCTGCGGGAGTTTCCCGTCAAGGTCCAGATCGAGTCTGGGATGGCCAAAGTTTCAGCTGTGGGGGCGGGTATGCGGGGAGTGCCGGGCGTGATGGCCAGGGTTGTATCTGCCCTTCAGAGGGCTGGGGTGAATATCTATCAGACCACCGACTCCCATGCCAACATCTCTTGCTTAGTGCGGGAAAAGGATGTGGAGGCCGCAGTACACGCACTGCACAGTGAGTTTCAATTGGGCAGGTCAGAAACTTGAGGGAGTGTGAGATAGCAATGGCGCAGTTTGGACGATTGCTTACAGCAATGGTGACTCCTTTTGACAGCGAGCTGGAAGTTGACTATGAGAAGGCGGCAGAACTGGCCAAGAAGCTGTGCGAAGGAGGCTCAGACGGATTAGTTGTCTGCGGGACTACCGGTGAAGCACCTACCCTTACGACAGAGGAAAAACTCAAGTTGATTCAGGTAGTTGTGGATGCCGTCGGCGGTGAAGCAATCGTACTGGCGGGTACCGGCTCCTATTGCACAGCTGCAACAGTGGAGTTGACTCAGGCAGTGCAGCGGCTGGGCGTGGATGGAATCATGCTGGTGGCTCCTTATTACAACAAACCCAGCCAGGAAGGGCTGTATCAGCATTTTCGCACTGTCGCTGAGTCAACTTCGCTGCCCATCATGATCTACAATATTCCGGGCCGAACAGGGGTCAATATCCTGCCGGACACCATGGCCCGCCTGGCGGAGATCTCCAACATAGTGGCCATCAAGGAAGCCAGCGGCAATCTAGAGCAGGCCGCGATGCTGCGGCGGGTTTTGCCCAAGGAGTTTGCCATTTACAGCGGGGATGACAGCTTGACACTGCCCATCCTATCTGTAGGGGGCTGCGGTGTAGTCAGTGTTGCTTCTCATCTGGTAGGCCGCCAGATGCAGGAGATGATTGAAGCTTATCTGCAGGGTGATGTTGCTACAGCAGCTAAGCTCAATGGGCAGCTTATGCCCCTGTTTAAGGCACTATTTGTTACAACTAATCCTGTTCCGGTAAAGCTTGCCTTGAATATGGTGGGCTGCCCGGTAGGAGGTGTGCGGCTGCCCCTGGTGGCTGCCGGTGAAGCAGAGACTGAAGTGATTCGCAAGGTGCTGGAAGAGATGCACATAATCTAGAGATAAGTCATAATGGCGAAGGAGTGGTTATTGTTTGGGAAATAAGAATGAACCAGTCTCCCTGATTCCCTTGGGCGGTGTCGGGGAGATAGGGAAGAATATGTGGGTTTTGGAGTATGAGGATGACATTATTGTAATTGATGCCGGGGTGATGTTTCCAGAGGAGGAGATGCTGGGCATCGACCTGGTGATCCCGGATATCACCTATCTGGCGGAGAATAAGGACCGGGTGAAGGGGATTTTTCTCAGCCACGGCCATGAGGACCATATAGGTGCTGTACCATATGTACTGCGGGTGCTGGATGCCCCCATCTACGGTACGAGGCTTACATTGGGGCTTTTAAAGGGGAAATTGGAGGAACACGGCCTGGCTTCCACCGCGGATCTGCGGGAAGTCAAGGCCGGCGGAAGAGTCAAAGTCGGTGCCTTGGAGGTTGAGTTTATCCATGTCAACCACAGCATCGCCGATGTGGTTGCTATGGCAGTCCACACCCCCCAAGGTGTAGTGGTTTACTGCAGCGATTTTAAGCTGGACCAGACGCCTATTGGCGGCAGGGTAATGGATCTCCACCGGTTTGCGGAGCTAGGCCGATCCGGTGTCCTGCTGCTGATGTCCGATAGTACCAATGCTGAGCGGCCTGGGTATACGTTATCGGAACGGGTTGTGGGCCAGGCCTTTGATGATGTTTTTGCTGAGGCACCGGGCAGGATCTTGGTAGCCACCTTTTCCAGCAATATCCACCGGATTCAGCAGATCATTGACGCTGCGGCAAACCACGGACGGAAGGTGGGCATCGTTGGCCGCAGCATGATCAATAATGTAGGGATCGCCAGCGAATTGGGCTACTTGAAGCTTCCGCCCAAGACCATGGTTGATCTTGATGAATTGGACAAGTATCCGGCCAACAGGGTAGTCATTATCACCACCGGGAGTCAAGGAGAGCCCATGGCTGCCCTGACGCGCATGGCTATGGCAGAACACCGCCGGGTGGATATCATGCCCGGCGATACAGTGATCATTTCCGCCATGCCCATCCCCGGCAATGAGAAGCTGGTGGGCAAGACCATCAACCACTTATTTCGGCAGGGAGCCAAGGTAATTTACCAAGCTGTCTCGGGAATCCATGTCTCTGGCCATGCCAGCCAGGAAGAGCTGAAGCTCCTGCTCAACTTGTGCCGGCCCCGGTACTTCATGCCTATCCACGGAGAGTACAGGATGCTGGTCCGGCATGCCGAGCTCGCCGAGACGTTGGGCATCCCATCAGAGAACATCCTGCTGTGTGATCCCGGTGATGTCGTCGAGATCCGCTCACAGGGAATCGCGAAGGCAGGCAAGGTGACTGCTGGTCAGGTACTGGTGGATGGATTGGGTGTAGGCGATGTCGGCAATATAGTGTTGCGGGATAGAAAACAGCTGGCCCAGGATGGCATACTCATCGTTGTTACAACGATAGACAAGCAGTCGGGAACTGTAGTGGCAGGGCCGGATATTATCTCCCGGGGCTTTGTCTACATGCGGGAATCGGAAAAGCTGATCGATGAAGCAAGGGAAGAAGTCAAGCGCATTCTGCGGGAATGTGAAGCTGAAGGGATCACCGAGTGGAACTTGATCAAGGGCAACGTCAAAGATGGGTTGACCCAGATGCTGTATAGGAGGACAAAACGCCGGCCTATGATCATGCCCATCATTATGGAAGTGTGACGGCCGTTCATAAAAAGATCCAGCGGTAGTTATACTAGTGAGGAGTTCTGTGGCGGGACCTCCACAGAGGAAGTGGAGTTAAGATCACGGGAAGGATGAACTGGGTGGACAAGCCGCTGGGAACAGATAGGG
>LFTN01000105.1 GCA_001513495.1 Clostridiales bacterium DTU087 | reverse complement strand
ACCCCCGCCTGCCTGGCTGAGGCTAAAGCAGCCTTGACTTCTTCAGGAATAAGCCCAGCTGTTTCCCGTCCCCTGTGATCAACTGAGCCGGAAAGCCTGTACACAGGAAATCCCAGATCTAGGTCTTCGATTCGCATACCCGGCCCCGGTACAGCTGCCACAAAGACCGGATCCCCCCGCCCCTCGACAACGATATTAGTCGATAAAGTAGTACTTAGGTGCAGCTCCAGGGGTTCCGCATCCCGCCAGCTGCCGAGGATGGATTCCAAAGCCGCCGCTGTGCTATCCACCAAATTGTCCTGGTCCGTGGGCACTTTGCCGGTGGCCACTACCAAGTCGTCCTTGATCAAAGCAGCATCCGTATTGGTACCGCCCACATCAATTCCAGCGATATACATAGCTCCACCTTCCGTAGTTTCTTCCGAGGTATATCTGCCTGCTCACAGTACCGCCTTCCCCGGCACGCAGCAGCTGCCGCCAGGCCCACCAGACAGTCCCAGCAGCATTACCAGCATCGAGTAGATGCAGGGTAGGTATTCTATGTACTCAGCCCATCTAGCTGCCTGTGGGATACTGAATGCAGATGATCCTCTGAGAAAAAAACCTGTACAGCAGGAGACTTAAAGGGAGAGAACCGCAGGTTGTGCTGGTAGGACAAAACATTGGGAAGCGGCGCACCTCCGCTTCCCCTCACATTTCCCTATCCCTGGTAAATACCCTTGATCAGGACTACCGGCGTGCCGGCATCGGCAGAACCGCTGACTAAGTCAGCCAAGGTGGCCAAGATGTCCTTCAGCCGCCGGGGGGTAGTACCTTCTGTCGTCATGCTGTCTGGACTGAGATCATTGGCTTGAGCCTCTTTGATGGCCCTTTCAATTTCATCAAAGGATTTGCCCTGGGCGTGGAGGTGGTCCACCAGCATCTTGTACTTTACCCCACACCGCACTTGATCCCGCAGCCCCGGTGTAGAACCGAAGGTAGTCACGGGATCAGCCAATTCGTATATACCGGTAGCAGGGTCTTTATAGGCACCATCGCCGTAAATGAGGACTTCCACCGTGCGGCCGGTCCTCTGCAGAATCTCGCTTTGAACCGCCTGGGTGATCTTTTCACAATCCCTTGGGGCCAGCTTGAGCTTACCGTCACTGGACATGTTGCTCCCCAAAAGCCCCCATTCGCTGCGGATTTCTCCATTGCTGCAGAGATCCTGCAAGGTGATGCAGTTATCTAGTTCCTCTTGAATCCGCCTCTGGGTTTCCCTTCTGGTGCGGATATCGGCAGCGATGACTCCATCAGGCTGTTCTGCCATCACTGCCAGCGGATCATTGGCATAGAGGATCACTGCCTGCGCCCCCTGCCGGCCAATGATCTCTTTGTAATACGAGCCGTAATCGATCCTGGTTACAGGATGCAGGAGCATCTCCTGGGGAATCTCGCGATGGTACAACACAGCATCGGGCCCGCCGCTGGCGGCTGCATATGCAGGGTCAATGACCTGATTGCCTACTTCGTCATTGGGATAAGAAAACTGTACTACCACTTTCCCCTTGGGTACAGCCTTTGCCAAACCCTGAAGCACAACACTGAAGCGGTTGCGGCTGGCGATGGGATAGACAACACCCAGTGTAGACGTATCCTCCAGCCCCAGCTTTTCCTTAACCTCCGCGGCAACCTGTTCAACAGTAACGATGTTGTTCTGCACCCTGGCAACCACTGACTCTGTAATACATATGACATCGCCATCATCCAAAAGCCCATCCCGGCTCAGCTCCTCTGACCGAGACGCTATCTCGCCAATTAGGTCGCTTCCCGGCACAAAGATTCCCATTTTTATGCCAAAGGCTGCAGAACCTATATACCCAGGCAATGTCTTCATAACAATACCTCCAATATAAATGAGCCTAGCCCGACACTGTATGTTCTTTACTCTTGAATAGAATTCCTCTTTCCCAGAGGAAACTTCCCCCCCGAAGCCCAGGGCTTTACGCTCCGATAATAACCTATTGCTCGCCTCTGATCAAGAAAAGGAGGACAGTGAAAGCTGGCTCAGCTTCCTGTCCTCCCTTGATATTGCCGCTGTTTGACTATAGGCTGCCTTTAGTACCAGGCGTTTTCCTTAAAGGCCTCGTAAAGCGCCACCAGGTTTTCCACCGGTGTCCGGGCCTGGATGTTGTGGATGCTGTTGAACACAAATCCGCCGCCCTTGCCGAAGATGCGGATCCGCTCTGCCACCTCTTTGCGGACCTCATCGGGGGTGCCGAAGGGCAGGGTTTTCTGGGTATCGACGCCGCCGCCCCAGAACGTGATCTTATCACCGAAACGGTCCTTCAAGACTTGAGGATCCATTCCCGTCGCGGAGCACTGGACAGGATTGAGGATGTCAAAACCAGCATCGATGAAGTCCGGCAGGAAGTCCACTATGGCACCGCAGGAGTGGATGAAGGTCTTCCAATTGGTGTTGGTATGGACCCAGTCATTAATCCGGCGGTGGAAGGGCTGATACAGATCCCGGTAAGCAGCCGGGGAAATAAAGGGGCCAGTCTGCATGCCGAAGTCGGTACCTGTGACAAACACGGCGCTGACCATATCCCCTACAACTTTGTGGACCTTGGCCAGATTGCCCAGGGCGATCTCACACTGTCTCTCAAAGACCTCCCTCACGTATTCCTTCCGGGTCACAGTACTCATATACCATTCTTCGATATCCCTGATGCCCTTGGGATACTTCAGCTGCGGAGCCGGCACAAGGGCGATATCGCCAAAGCTGGTACCGCCGAAGCTGCCGACAATGGCTTTGTCTGTCTCGTTGTACAGCCGCTCCACCTCGGCCTTGAGGTGCTCCAGCTCCCAATCGGAGATAGGCTTGAACTCCTCAATATTGTCCTCTGGGTTGAGCTTGTCATCATCGATGGGATCCTGCCGGACGATGGCATCAAAATAGAATCCGCCTTTGGGCATTCTGCCGCTGGGAGGTGCTGATTTATCCCCTTCAGGATACAACAGAATGTCCCCATTGGGCTCAGGCTCTGTATTGAAGTCGGCAGGTACCAGGACAGGAGTACCATCCCAGAAAGTCCAGGGCTTCCAATCCTTGTTCTCAAATCCAAACATATTCTTGGGCAAACCCAGTGACACAACATCAACGCCCAGTGCGTCCATCAAATCCGGCTTGATCTCTCCCAGCATCTGGAAGGGCTCAACGACCTTGACCGGGGTCCCCGGTTCATCTAAGCCCAGCGCTTGCCGCAGTGCATACACACTGCTCACATGCATACCGCTGACGCTGGTGGCGCCCAGATCCAGAGGTACCCGATCAGGCTGTTTATGATTTAGAGCTAGGTTTACCCGTTCCCGTGAAGTCATATTCCGGCCCCCTCATTCAATTCTTGATCAAATCAGATTACGTTAAGACTGCAGTCAAGCAGACGCCTTTGCAGCTATGCCTTCTGGCGCCGTTTTCCGCCAATAACATCAACGGCCACAGCCAGCAGCAGAGTGGCTCCAATGACAAACTCATTCCAATACACGTCAACTCCCAGCAGAGTGAGGGCATTGGTGATGATTGCCATCAGCAGGGCGCCTAGGAAAGAGCCGATCACCGTACCCTCTCCTCCACTGAGGCTGGCACCGCCGATAATAACCGCAGAAATCACCTTCAACTCCAGTCCAGTACCTGCTGTTACCGAAGCAGCTCCCAGCCGGGCGGTCATGACCAAGCCGGCCAGCGCTGCCAGGAAACCGGTCAGGGCATAGTTGAATATAGTGATCCCATCTACGTTAATACCGGACAATCTGGCTGCTTGCCGATTGCCGCCGATATAATAGTTCTGGCGGAAGAACCTGGATTTCCTCAGAAGAATATCTCCCACGATGAGGAAAACCAGCGCAATAATAATAGGATACTGGATGCCCAGGAAATTCCCTTGTCCAATGATTCTGAAAGACTGCGGCAAACCAGTGATATTCCGGGCCTGCGTAACGACCAATAAGATGCCCCTCAAGACGCTCATCATGCCCAGGGTGGTAATAAAGGGATTGATCCCCACCTTGGCGATCAATAAACCGTTGATGAGCCCCACCAGAGTCCCGACCGCCAGAGCAATCAATATCGCTGGCAAGACCGGTATCCCTGCTCTCATGGCCATAGCTCCAGCAGCACCGCAAAGGGCCACAGTGGAACCTACCGACATGTCGAAACCGCCGGATACCATCAGCACAGTCATACCTACTGCGACTATACATTCAATGGACACACTCAAGAGGTTGGCCAGAATGTTCATTCTGGTCAAGAAATAGGGAGATGCAATACTCATGATTATACTGGCGGCGACGATGACCATTAGGATCATGAACTCACGAAAATCGGTGATCCTCGCCAACCCCCGGCTTCTTGCCGCTTCACCACTAACAGTCGCTGTCCTCATACTTACACTTCCTTTTCTGCAGCATTAGGCAAACAAGAGCAGCATCTAACATGCTTAAAAACTAAAAAACTAGCAGGCCATAGCAACACCTGTTGCGCAGGCCACCACTTTCTCTTCAGTAGCTTCCTCGGCGCTGAACTCGCCTGCGATTCTCCCTTCCCGCATAACCAAGATGCGGTCACTAAGCCCCAATACCTCCGGCAGATCGGAGGAAATCATGATAATACCGACTCCTGTAGCGGCTAACTGCCTAAGCAAGCGGTAGATCTCGCTCTTTGCTCCCACGTCCACACCCCGTGTAGGTTCATCTACGATGAGTACCTCAGGTTTGATTCCCATCCACATGGACAGCAGAACCTTCTGCTGGTTGCCGCCGGAAAGATTGCAAACCTGCTGCTTGATGCTGGGTGTTATGATGTTAAAATTGCGGCGGCACTGGTGCGCGAAATCGGTGATGGCATCTTCATCCATCATTCGCAGATTGTTAGCGAAATCCACTAAGTGCGGAGCTATACAGTTGTCCCGGATGGCCATATCCAAAAATAAGCCTTGGGCTTTGCGGTCTTCTGTCAAATAGCCAACGCCTGCCTGGATAGCATCCTTGGGGCTGGCTATGGAGAGGCTTCTCCCCCCGAGAATGATCTCGCCTTGCTCTAAAGGCTCTGCACCGAAAATGGCTCGGCCTACCTCGGTACGCCCTGAGCCCACCAAACCGGCCAAAGCCAGGATCTCACCCCGACGCAAAGAAAAGCTCACATCGGCAAAATCCTTCCCCCGCCTGGCGCCTTTAACGCTGAAGTAAACCTCGCCAATGTCGTAGTCCCGCCGGCCGTACATGTCAACCAGCTCACGGCCGACCATCATCTGCACCAGCTGTTCCTCAGTGACGTCCTTGACCTCTCTTGTACCTACATAGCAGCCATCCCGAAGGACTGTAACTCTATCGGCTATCTCGAAAATCTCCTTTAAGTGGTGGGAGATATAGATGAAAGAGATGCCCTGCTCCTTGAGCCGTCTGATGTTTTTGAAGAGAAACTCCACCTCAACCGAAGTCAATGACGATGTGGGTTCATCGAGAATCAAAACCTTGGGATGGGTGGACATGGCCTTAAGGATCTCCACCACCTGCTGCTGGGCTACCGGCAGATTCTTAACCAGTGTTTTAGGATCTATCTCCAAGTCGAAAAACCTGAGGATTTCTCTGGTATCCTCATAAAGCTTAGCATAGTCGATCAGGCCCAAAGCCCGCACAGGCTGCCGGTTGGCGAAAATGTTCTCAGCCACAGATAGATTGGGCGCCAAGCTCAACTCCTGGAAAACCACACTGATGCCGTGCTGGGCTGCGGCGTAGGCACTGTCCAACTCCACAGGCTTGCCATCAACGATGATCCTGCCTGAATCAGGCCTGTAAATACCGCCCAATACATGCATAAGGGTGCTTTTTCCAGCACCGTTTTCCCCGATTACGGCGTGTACCTCCCCCGCCCGCAGCTGCAGCTGGACGCCATCCAGTGCCCGCACGCCGGGAAAAGTCTTAACAATATCTCTAACCTCTAGTACAATACCGTCACTCATTGACACCAACCTTCCTTCACAGTTACCGGAAGCAGGGAAGGGGCGGGTGCGGGAACACCCACCCCTTGAACAGACTACCTCATAAAGTACTGGTAGTTGGTCTCATCGACAATGACAACACCCGTATCGATGACGTTGGGAGTTCCGGTGATACCGGCCTTAGCATTGTCGGTGCTGATGGGAATATCATAGTTGTACAGGTTGTACAGAATCTGAGTTGCGTAGAACGGCATCAAGGCAGTCTGCTGTGCTACAGAGGCGGAAATAACGCCAGCCTCGATCTCCTGCAGTACATCGGCTCCCCGGTCCATGGAGATGATCTTCACCTTGCCAGCCAGGCCGGCTTCCCGAACTGCCATAGCTGCACCTGCGCCGCCGGCAGCCTCAACACAGGCGATTCCGGCGAGGTCTGGGAATTTCATCAACAGGGTAGCAGCTGCCTGGGCAGCAACGTTGGGATCAGACTGGGTATCGGCAATCTGCACGATCTCGATGTCAGGATACTCAGCCAGTGCAGCACGATAACCTTCAACCCGCTCCTCCAAGTTGGACTGGCCGGGTTTGGTCATGATGGCAACCTTGCCCTTGCCGTTGATCAGAGAGGCCAGCTTCAAACCGCCTTCCCAACCGGCTTGGAAGTTGCCAGTGCCGACGAATGCCAGCCGCTTGGATCCCGGCAGGTCAGCATCGACAGTCACTACGGGGATGCCGGCATCAACAGCTTTGTCTACAATGGCGTTCAAAGAGGGCTCAAACCCAACGACTACCAAGCCCTGGGGCTGCTTGGCAATGGCTTGCTCCAACGCAGTAACCATGGCTGCCATGTCATAATCAGCAGGGCCTACATACTCGGTGCGAACGCCCAAGTGCTTGCCTGCCAGCTCCATGCCCAGTTTGTGGTCATAGAAGTAATCCAGCGCTCCTAGGGCAGAAACCTGAATATAAAGCTGCTCCTCTGGAGGCAGTTTTGCCGCGCTGGCGCTGAGTGCCATGCCTAGTACCATTGTCAATACTACACCGATGATTGTCAGCCTTTTCATCTTCGAAATAACCTCCTCTGTTCTTCGCTCGTCTACTCTCGTCCGCTCATCCCACAGTATTTGCAGCTCACCCGGCTACTCCCGACACCACCCCCTCTGCATGGTTCCCGATTTAGCTGTAGCATCGGTAATAATGGATGTTGTGCTTGGTAACGATGGCAGGCCGAACGAAATCGGTTGGGCCATAGCGGGTGCCGACTGTCAGCACATCAAAGAGAATCTTAACGGCTCTATAGCCCTGCATAAAGGGATCTTGGAAAATAACGGCCCGCATGACTCCTTCTTTGATAAAGGGAATACTATCCCGCAAGAGGTCTGTACCTACAAGCTTGATCTCCCGGTACTTACCGCTGTCCCGCAAAGCTGCTGCCCCGCCCACGGTGGCAGTAGCGGTGTTGATATAGATGCCGTCATAAGACTTGGCCGCACATTCCTTCACTAGGCGATAGGCTGCCTCAGTCTCCTCCCGGGTTTCAAAGATATCTGCCTCAATCTCACCGCCGCAGGCGCCGATGGCATCCAAAAAGCCCCGTACCTTCTCGTCATGGTCGGTGACTTCCGCAAAACCGGTTAGGATTGCAACCCTTCCCTGGTAGTTCAGCAGGTTAGCCATCAGATCTCCGGCCATCTGGCCGTTATTGAAAGAGTCGGTGCTCACACAAGTCAAGCGCCGGCTTTCCGGCGCATCGGTAGCTATGGTTACAACCGGAGTACCACCATCCACCAATTCATTGATGGTCTCATTGATCTGGCTCCGGTGGCCGGGGCAAACCGCCAGGGCATGGATGCCGATCTCCAAGAGCTCGGCTATGGATCCTGCCTCCCTGCCATCCCGGAGCCTGCCGGTCTTCCTCAAGAGCACCTGGACGTTATGGTCGACCAGCTCTTCAGCCGCCGCGTTGATCCCCGCTTCAATATCCGGGTAAAACCGGTATTCTGAGGGAAATACGCATCCGATTTTCAGCTGATGCTTGCGGGCCAAAGACTTAGCCAGCTGGTTTGTTTCATAGCCCATCAGTTTCGCCTGCCTCAGCACCCGCTCCCGGGTTTCCCTCTTGATACCTGGTCTGTTATGTAGAGCTCGGTCTACTGTACCTATGGATACATCGAGGGCTGCTGCTATGTCCTTAATTGTGACTCGCTTGGCCATCTAAGGTCACCCGCCAAGTTAAGTTGTCAAGTTGCGTTAACGTTAACGACGATCTAATTATTCATCACGCCCTTTGGAATTCCTTCTGGAAAAAGAACACTAAAAAAAGAGAGAGCAGCTCTTGCGAGCCGCTCGGAGACTGCTGGCAGCTAACAGTTAAGACATAACGTCTCTTTGGTCCTAGCTGCCTTCCGGACAGCATCGATCACCAGCATGTTGCGGTAGCTGCCCTCTGGATCCACCGGCAGGGGCCGCCGTCCCTCCACTGCGTCACAGAAGGCCTCAACCTCCAGCTGATAAGTAGAAACAGCCGGCATAGTTTCTGCCTCCAACCCGGACCATCCCTGTTCGTCAAGCCCAGATCCGATTAGGAGCCTGGTCTCCACGCCTTCTGATTTCCAAGGCCGCTCCACCAAAATAACCCCTTCAGTCCCCACAATCTCCATCACCTGACGGCGGGCAGCGGTGAAACTGACATCGAACAATGCCTTTCTCCCGCCAGGGAAGTTCAAGATGGCTGTCATGGTACTATCGACATCGTTTTCCAAGACCCCGGAGGCCGCTACTGAAACCGGCTCCTCGCCGTACAGGAGACGGGCGCTGTGGATGCAGTAGCATCCCACATCCATCAAGCTGCCGCCTGCCAGTTCTTTACTGTACCGGATATCCTGTCTATTGGGCAGGGGGAAGGAAAAAGCCGAACGGATAAGGCGCACATCACCGATGCGGCCAGCAGCTAAAATCTCCCGAATCCGCTGATACTGGGGATGGAACTGGTACATTGAGGCCTCCATGAAGATGATGCCCTCATTCTTGCAGAAATCGATGGTGTAGCGTGCCTGCTGGGCATCGACAGCCATGGGCTTTTCGCAAAGCACGTG
>LFTN01000091.1 GCA_001513495.1 Clostridiales bacterium DTU087 | reverse complement strand
TGAGGGACAAAGGCTTCAAGGAGTATTCTAACCAGGTAGTACCCTACTGTGTCCTAGAGAACATAGACGCCTATGCTCCTCCTCTACTCGAGCTGATGGACCGAACAGCAGAACTCAATGAGGTGATCGAGGAGTACTATGCACGCTTCATCACCGGTGACTTGGGTCTTGACCGCTTCGATGATTTCGTACGGCAGTGGCGGCGCCGAGGCGGAGACAGCGTGCTGGAGGAGCTCAACAAGTGGTATGAGGAGTATGCTGGCTAACCCGCATTGAGTTGACGAAGCACTTCAGGACATCAAGAGCCAACAGCAAGTGGTGGTCGATACCTTCGTATCGGCCGCCACCCATAGCACGCCAGGTTTAGTCCCGGTGCAGCTAGGTTGGTAGCTGTAGTCCCATGGACCATTTGGATACCAATCACCAAGATGTAAGGAGGAGACTTCTCGATGAGAGAGCTCACAGACCGAGTGAAAAACCTGGCAATTGAGCTGGGTGCAGATCTAGTCGGTGTTGCTCCAGTTGAACGTTTCAAGAACGCCCCTCTGCGAATGAGCCCACAGGGACTGCTGCCAGGTGCTCGCTCTGTTGTGGTAGCAGCAATACACCATCCAGATGCCTGCATCGAGCTTGACGGGGAGCCCACTGCCCACGACATGGGTCCTTACGGGTTGCAGAGCACAGTGATGAACCCCCGCCTTGATGATATTTCTTTCCTGGTGGCCCGTTTTCTAGAAGATGAAGGTCATGCCGCCCTGCCCATCGCAGCCAGCAATATCTGGCGCTACACCGGCTACAAGGATTTGAAAGTAGATTTTGCCCCGGACCTGGCCCATCGCTATGCAGCGGTGGCGGCAGGCCTGGCAGAAATCGGCTGGAGCGGACTCGCCCTCAGCCCAGAGTTTGGCCCCCGCCAGCGGTGGGTTTCCATCGTCACCGAAGCGGAGCTGGTACCGACTCCTATGTACACCGGCGACCCGCTTTGCGATCGGTGCATGGCCTGTGTCGAAAACTGTCCAGTAGATGCATTTCGCAAGGAAGTAAAGAGAATCAACAAGCTAGAAATCGGCGGCCAAACCTACGAGTTCCCTGATACCAACAAATGGCGCTGTGCTTGGGCAGAACATTTTGGGTTGAATCTAGCCCATAAGATACCAGAGAAAATCGACGAGGATGTAATTGACTACTACCTAGAAAAATACGGCAGGCACATGGGCACCTTCGGCTATTGCCTCAAGTTCTGCATGGTGCCCGAACGCCGGTATTATGAACCCTCCTATGCCCGGGGGCCGCGGCGGCGCAAAGAAAAAAGCGGCACGACCGCCCCTGAGCTGGTCCGCAAGATCAAAGAGATCTGCCGCACACATCTAGTCGATGCCTTAGCTATCGCAAGTGGAGATGAGCTGAAAGGCGATCCCGCCATCCACCT
>LFTN01000012.1 GCA_001513495.1 Clostridiales bacterium DTU087 | reverse complement strand
GGATAAGAATAGCCGACAGCCTCAGCCAGGCGCAGGCGGGAGGCGCCTCCCAAAGACTGGAGAGCCTGCCAAATTGCCTGTTCCCTGGAGCCCAGCTGCTTTAGCTTCGCCCCGTAACCCGCCTCAGAAGCCTCGCCTTCCGCCCCAGGCCCTTGAACGGGAAGGAAGAATTCCACCGGCGGCAGCAGGCTGGAGTCAACATGACTGTCACGAATCTCATCCCAAGCCGCCAGCTCCTCAGCAATGGCCGGGGAAAGCATGGCCGCGTAGCTCACCGGAACCACCCGCTGGGGCCCGATGGTCAGGGTACCGTCTTCAGCCAAGGAGATCTCGCTGTCGCCCCCGAGGCCTGTGGTATGCAGGTCCAACGTCCGAACCGTTGTCCGGTACTCGCCGATCCGGGCACCCTCAGACCGCAGCCGTGGCCGTCCGTCTTTCACCAGGCCAATATCGGTAGTCGTCCCACCCATATCCACAACCAGTGCATCCTTGCACCCTGTTAGGTGCAAAGCTCCGTATACACTGGCTACAGGACCGGACATCAAGGTCTCAATTGGCCGCCGCCTGGCCAGCTCTTTCCCCATCAAGGTGCCGTCACTGCGCTCCAGGAGTATGGGAGCATTGATGCCCCGGCTTTTTAGGACCTTCTCCACCGCTTCCATTAGGCCTAGCAATATGGGAATCAACCGGGCATTCCAAAACACCGTTGTGGCCCTTCTCATGGAGTCCATTTCAGTGCTGATCTCATGGCCCGCAATAGCGGGAATATCGTAATGCTGTTCAATAAACGCCTGCGCCCGCTGTTCGTGCTGGGGGTTCACCGCTCCCCCCATCTGAGAAATGGCGATGACTTCTACTTCGCTAACCATGGCCTCTACGGTGCGGCGCAATTCCCTTTCATTAAGGGGCGCCCTCTCCCGTCCCCGCATGTCGTGGCCGCCTGCAACAATCCAATAGGGGCTAACCCTAAGAAAACGTCTGACCAATTCTGGATCGTAGCCGATGAGCAAAATGCCGGCCCTGGCCCCTTTGCCTTCAACTAAGGCATTGGTTGCCAAGGTAGTAGACAATCCCACCAGGTCCACCCTTTCCGGCGTGTCAATCTGAATCTGATCCAGGGATGCTGCGATCCCCACAGTGTAATCGTCTCTTGTGGTCAGGGATTTGCCTTTCCCCAATACGAGATTTTGCTCAAAATCGTACAGT
Source organism: Clostridiales bacterium DTU087 (assembly GCA_001513495.1). GTDB lineage: Bacteria > Bacillota > Limnochordia > DTU087 > DTU087 > DTU087. The sequence continues at coordinate 5,605 of LFTN01000012.1, read as the reverse complement.
ACAGTATCTGTATAGGTGCCTCCTGCATCGATACCTAGTCCCAATCGCATCTAGTTTCTACTCTCCTTACCCTATGGACTGATAAACTTTTCCTTTTCCGACCACGTTCTCCGCCGCTTGGCGGATCTCTGCAACTCTATCGGCATCTACTCTATATTGATCATCTAACCTCAAATACAGCTCCTTTGGCTGGGTAAAGCGAAGGAGCACCGGCACCTTGCCGGGGAACTGTCTAAGCAAGTCCCGCAGCTTGGTCAATGCCTCTTCCTTGAGGCCGTCAGCATCTATAATCAGCAGGGAGCCATTGTGTTTACGCCGGGGCCCTTGGCTGCCGCCTCGCCTGGATTCCAGGCTTTGCCCAGCCTTTCCAGGGCCTTTTTGCCCTTGGATAACCTGTTCTTGCCAATCATCTAGGGTATAGACCCCTGACGCTATCACTTTGGCCTGAAACTCCCGTTCAAGCCCATCATCATCTCCCTCAGCCTCAGCCAAGGCGTCTACTTCCTCTACCGAAGAATCGTTGCGGCCTTCGACCACCAAGATAGACTCACCGGTCAAGCAGCCCCGGCACCGCTCAAAAACCCTAGGAAAAACGATGACTTCCACAGGGCCTGCTTGATCCTCTAAAGTCACAAAAGCCATTTCTTCATTGCGGCGGGTGAGGATCCTGCGGGATTCCACCATCACGCCGGCGATGGTCACCGGTTCATTCTGTGAACGCTTCTCCAGGTCACGACTGATGGTTACCCCCCACTCCTGCAGCTTTTCCTTATACTGGTCCAGGGGATGGCCGGAAAGATAGACTCCGATCAAATCCCTTTCGTACTGCAGGCGCCTGTGCTCATCGTATTCGGCTATCTCGGGGCCTGTTTCCCAAGAAAAAGCTTGGACATCAACACTGGCCACATCAAAGAGGGTGGCCTGCCCACTGTACTGACTGCGGCTGTACCCAACCGCCGCCTGGATGACTTGATCGAGAATTGCCTCCAGCTTGGCCCGGGATTCACCAAAGCAGTCAAGGGCTCCCACTCGAATTAGGCTGACCAGTGCTTCCCTATTCAGCCGGGTGCGTACACACAAGTCCAGCAGTGACTTGTAAGGGCCGGAAGCACGGTGCTCAACCACAGTGTGGGCTGCACTCTCGCCTACGTTCTTGATGGCGGCCAGTCCAAAGCTGATGGTACCATCGGCATAGGGAACAAAGGTGACCTGACTCCTATTAATATCCGGCCTTTCCACCTTGATCCCCATATCGCTGCATTCTGACAGGTATTCCCCCAGCTTTCGATTCTTGTCTTTACCCATAACGCTGGTCAGGAGGGCTGCCATGAACTCGGTTGGATAGTGCTGTTTCAAGTACGCCGTTTGATAGGCGATGAAAGCATAGGCGCAGGCATGGCTCTTGTTAAACCCGTATCCTGCGAACTTCTCAATATCGCTGTAGATCTGTCCGGCCAACTCCTGTGAGTAGCCCTTGGCCGCGGCTCCCTCTATGAATTTCTGCCGCTCGGCATCGATGATCTCCTGCTTTTTCTTGCCAATGGCCCGCCGCAGCAGGTCCGCCTCACCGAGGGAGAATCCGGCAAAGTGATGGGCAACAGCCATCACCTGCTCCTGATAAGCCATGATCCCATAGGTCTCTTTCAGTAAATCCTCCAAATCAGGGTGGGGCCAGCTCACCGCTTCCTGTCCGGTTCTTCGCCGGATCACTGTCGGAATATACTGCATTGGCCCCGGCCGGTACATGGCATTGAGCAATGTCAGGTGTTCTAAGCTCTCAGGCTGAAAATCCTGAAGCAGCCTGCGCATACCCTCTGATTCGAATTGGAAGATGCCCCCTGTCAGGCCTGTGTGAAAGATGCTGGCATATGTGGCCTCATCATCTAGAGGGATGGTATCCATATCCAGCTCAATGCCGTGGATTGCTTTGACCCAGTCTACTGCAGCCTGGATTACAGAGAGATTCCGCAGTGCCAAAAAGTCCACCTTAAGGAACTTCATTTCCTCTAAAACACCCATTGGATACTGGGTAACTAAGGGTGTCACCACTTTGTCGCTGTCCGGCCGCTCTAGGGGCATGTCCAGTTCCAGAGGCCTCGGTGCAATCACTACTCCTGCAGCGTGGGTTGATGCGTGGCGGGGGAAGCCTTCAATGTACCTGGCGGTATCTAGAACCCTTCTTGCCTCCTCATCCTGCTCATAGGCAGCCTTCAGGTCCGCAGCTGTATCCAGGGCGCTCTCCAAGGACTCGCCGAAGGGAATAGCTTTAGCAAGGGCATCAGCTTTGCGCAGGGGCACCCCCAGTACTCTGGCTACGTCCCGCACCGCCGCCCTAGCTTTAAGAGTCCCGAAAGTGATGATCTGGGCTGTCCGATCGGCACCGTACTTATCGACAACATATTCGATCACCTCATTGCGGCGGTGATAGCAAAAATCCATGTCGACATCGGGCAGGGTGATTCTAGCAGGATTGAGAAACCGCTCAAACAGCAGGCCGTACCGCAGGGGGTCGATGTTGGTTATATAAAGGCAGTAAGCCACCAGGGAGCCTGCAGCACTGCCCCGCCCCGGGCCCACAGGAATCCCCTGCTCCCGGGCAAAGCGGACAAAGTCCCACACGATTAAGAAGTAATCCGAATAACCCATCTCACTGATGGTCTTCAGCTCATAGTCCAGCCGGTCCCTAACCCTTTGGCTGATTTCACCAAAGCGGCGGGCAGCTCCCTGATATGCCAATGTCCGCAGGTACTCATCTGCACTGTCAAAACCTGGCGGCAGTTCAAAGCGGGGCAGGTGGACTGTGTCAAAATCCAGCTGCACTTGGCAGCGCTCCATGATTTCAACAGTGCGGGCCAAGGCCTGCCTGTGATCGGGAAAGGCTTCCAGCATCTCTTGGGGGCTCTTGAGATATGCCTGCGTGCCGTCAAACTGCAGGCGGTCCTCGTCATCCAGCTGCTTGCCAGTCTGAATACAGACAACTACATCGTGGAGAAAGGCATGTCCCGGCTCCACATAGTGATAATCATTAGTGACAATGAGCGGTATTCCGGTGTCGCCGCTGAGCCGCATTAACCCCCGGTTGACCTGTCGCTGCTCCTCAAGTCCGTGGTCCTGCAGTTCCAAGAAGAAGTTGTCCTTCCCCAAGACTTCCCAGTAATAAAGGGCTGCATCCCGGGCGTCATAATACCGTTCTCCCAAGAGCAGGCGGCTGGTTTCCGAAGCCAGGCAGGAAGAGCTGCCGGCAATGTGGCCCTGCCCGCATTCTTCAATCAGCTCTGCCAAGAGCTGCTTGTCAATCCTGGGCTTATAGTACATCTCGGAACGGGACACCAGCCGGTAAAGCATAGAAAGGCCAACGTTGTCCAGAGCCCACAGTACCAGATGCCAGTTGGCATCATCGCCTCGGCTTTTTTCCTTATCAAAGCGGGTTCTTGGTGCAACGTAGACCTCAACACCAGGGATAAAGCGAAAGTCTTTGCCTGTTTCCTGGGAGACCTTCTGGGCCAGCAGATAGCATTCTGCCGTTCCATACATTACGCCATGGTCTGTAACAGCAATCCCCGGCATGCCGAGGGCAGCGGCCCGCTGAAAAAGCTGCTTTGGCGGTGCCGCCCCGTCCAATAGTGACCAGTACGTGTGACCATGCAGATGAACAAACACCGACAATCACCTACTCCGATAGAACCAGCGTGTAAGCACTCTCCCTTGTCCACGGATCGGACCGGTGGTGATCAAAGATTACCCAGCCGCCGCTGTCTCCAATCATTTCACCAATGATAACCGAGTTTCCGATGAACCTAGCCGGCAGGCTGCCATCCCTCAAGAACCCTACGAACTCAGTGGAAAACCCAGCAACCCGCACATTCTGAGCCAGTTCCCGCCGGGGCAGCTCTGCGGTGGCTGGATTGAGGCCTGCCAAGACATCGGGGTTGTTCAGCAAGCGCTGCCAGATGTGCTTATAATCTTTGCCAAGCTTGCCCGGCATCCAGGGAAGCAGCGGACGATGCCGCTCTGTCCGCAGGTAATCAAACTTCAAGGTTTCCGCCGCCAGGGGCAGAATATCAGGATGGTGCTCCCGCAAGAACTGATAGAGTATGTTGTAAAGAGCCTGCTGGCTGTGGGAAAGCCGGTGCAAGCCCCGCCTGCGAAAATACCGGGCCAGGTTTTCAAAGAAGACAAAGGGCGATGCATACACTCTGCCGCTCAACAGGTGCATGGTTGTGCCAAAGCGGTGGCTGTTATGGTACAGCTCCAACACATTTTCCACCTCTTTGAGGCGCACCAACTCAAGGGCGGTCATGGAAGCCGTGGAGATGATCTCGTAGGGCGGGCAGGGGTCAAAAACCAGTCCCAGTTCTTCACTCCCATTGCGCAAGCCCGAGCCTTTCAGCAGTTTCAGGAATCCCAATTGAATCCGGTGGCCGCCTAAGCTGTACACATCATCAAAGGAGCGGCTGAAACTGGCATATGTCTCTTCAGGCAGGCCCGCGATGAGATCTAAGTGCAGATGGATATTGCCTTTTTCAGCCAAGGCCCTGATGTTCCTAGCCAGCTGCTCCCATTTGCTTTTCCGGGATATGGCTTCCAGCACCGCCGGAGTAGTTGATTGGATGCCGATTTCGAACTGAAGCAGGCCTGAAGGCACCGCTGCCAAGTACTCTATCAGTTCTTCAGTGAGGATATCTGCACTGATCTCAAAATGGAATATCGTCGGTGGTCTGCTGCTATCGAAAGCACCCCTGCGGCGGCTTTCATCAACCAGCAGCCTAAAAACCTTCAGAGCCCATTTGGGATTGGCGTTAAAGGTCCTGTCGATCAATTTGACCTGAGGAACACCGGCATCCATCAATCTGATGAACTCGCCCCTTACCCTCTCCCACGGGAAATAACGCACTCCCGGGGTGTTGGCTGAAAGGCAATACTGGCAGTTGAAGGGGCAGCCCCGGGAGGTCTCCAGGTAGACCAACTTGTTCCGATACCTCTCCCCGATGCCCTCGGGGTAAGGAGAAGGAAGTTCCCCAAGGTCCACAGGCTCCCCGGAGATGATCCGCTGCCGGGGCCTTCCCTGCCCATTGCCGCAGCCTTCATGCCTGGACAGAAGCTGCATCAAAAGCCCAGCAAAGACCTTTTCCCCTTCCCCAGTAATGCAGTAATCAATTTCCGGATGCGCATCCATCAGAGCCCGGGCCTCATAGGAGACTTCAGGGCCTCCCACGATCACAATCATTTCCGGCTTAGCCAGCTTCAACCTTGAGATCACGTGGAGGGTCTCATTGATATTCCAAATATAGCACGAGAAACCTATGATATCGATTCCCAGGGAGAGAATCTCTCCCACTATAAACTCAACCGGTTCGTTGATGTGAAACTCCAAAATGTGAAAGGCGGCAGGGATCTGCCGAGCCTCACAATATGATCGCAGATAGTCTATGGCTAAGTTTGAATGGATGTATTTGGCATTTAGACTTGCCAGAGCTACAGGGGTTCTTTGCTGCTGACTCCGATCCACAGTATCATCCTATCCTTTTTTCTCAGACCTCTGCAGGCGGGTTTCGATCTGAGGACGGTTAATGACTTTACTGTACGGCGGCACACTCTCTATCAG
>LFTN01000048.1 GCA_001513495.1 Clostridiales bacterium DTU087 | reverse complement strand
TTCCCGGTGAACATTGCGCTGATCCTCCGGGAAAACCGGCCCAAAGGCGACAGCGTTGTCTAGGGCCCTGGCGTAGGTACCTCCACCGATGGCCAAAGGCTTACCCTGCTTGCCGGTATACTTCTCATAGACCGCGAGAAGCTGCTGTACCAGGAAGCTGTCCTCCGGCACATGGAGGCTCCGCTGGCTGTGTCCCGGCTCTACGCTGATTCCGAATTTCGCTGCGGCTGCTTCTATGGGGCCCACGATCTCTGCCTGCTGCTTGGTCACTGGGTAGCGGATATCCACATCGACATATGCCCGGCCATCTTGGTAATTCAGTACCCCGATGCTTGCCGTGAGGTGGCCTGACACCGAATCACTAAATCCAATCCCCAATGAACTGCCATCGGTCTCCAACCCGATATGGGCACTGACCAGCTTAACAAGCTGGGTGACAGCAGGCGAATCCAGGCTATAGCCAGCATCTATGATCCTATCCAGTGCCTGGAGCATGTAGGCAGCTGCGTTGATCCCGGACTCAGGAGTCGAGCCGTGGCCGGCTAACCCTGTGACGGCCAGAGTCAGCACGCCGCTATCAATAGAGGCCTCTACCTGAGGATAGGGCTCTTCAGCCAAGGCTTTGGCGATCTCCGCGGCCCGCTCAAGAGCACTTTGATCCCCGCTCAGCCGGCAGGTGCATTTGCCTGGGATCATGTTAGGCCGATGGCCTCCCTGCAGTTCCAAGACTTTAAGTGCCTTAGCATCTCCAGGCCCAGGGGCAGCCTTGCCTGAACTGAGCAGCCGCACATGGACTATGCCCTTCTCCACATTGACCACCGGATATGTAGCATCGGGGACAAAGGCCATGGTCGGCATCTCATCATGCTGGCTGTAGTAGTGGATTCCCCGCCAGCCCGATTCCTCATTGGTCCCGAAGATGATCCGCACCCGCCGCTGCAGTGGGATCCCTGCATCCATTACAGCCTTGAGGGCGTACAGGGCGCTGATAGTGGGCCCTTTGTTGTCTGTGGCACCCCGCCCGTACACCTTACCATCTTCTACTACTCCTTCAAAGGGAGGCTTAGTCCACCCTTCACCTGCAGGCACTACATCCAGATGGCACAAGATCCCCAGCATCTCGTCACCGGAGCCGTACTCGGCATAGCCGGCATATCCATCTAGGTTCTTGGTCTTGAACCCCAGCTGCTGGCTGAGCTCCAGAACATACTCAAGGGCCCTGTTCACATCTTCTCCCAAGGGCATCCCTGGTCCAGGAGTCCCTTCAATGCTGGGAATCTGCAGCAGTCCTTGGGTGCTCTTGATGATTTCCTCTTTATACTGCTCAACATAGGTCATGAAATCCATGTACATCTTCCTTTCACCACCAGCCGCCGCCCTCAGGCGGCTGGCTTAGTGTACTCAAGTCGATGGTTCGTCAGCCAGGGTGCCAGAACCTATGAAAAAGGCCGAAGACAGCCCACTCTGCCCAGGCCATAGGACTGTCCGCCGCTTACTTAGACGCTTCCGGCGTCACTTTCTTGGCCGTCATGCGATCCTTATCGATGATAAAGTCAGAGAATACCGTTGGCACTGCCTTCTGCAGCAGCTCCAGCATTTGAATGCAGATTGTGCGGATCTCCCATTGGGCTGCCTGGTCACACCGCACAGTGAATATGTGCCGCCACTCTCTGAGGTTAGCTGAGATTACAATTTCACTGGTCACAGCATTGGGCAGAACAAAGCGGGCATCCTGCTTGGTAATACCCATTTCCTGCAGCTCTCCGTAGGCCTTTCTGATCTCCTCCATTAGGTCTTGAAAACGCTCCCGAGCAGCTGGGTTGGCATCAATTGTTGGAGGCACCACGTACTCGAAGTTATCCTCGGAGACATACCGCTGTGACTGCTGAGAAAAAGACGCCAGGCGGTGCCGCACAATCTGATGGGTGAAAGACCGGGACCCGCCCTTTATGCGAAAGGTGGCATAAGCATGCTCCAGCACCGATAGGTGCTCGTGGCGAAGCAGCATGCGGATAAATCTCTGTTCACTGCCGGGCTGACTCCGATCATGGGATAGATAACAGGTCCGCCCTGCAAGCTCAATCAACTTCTCAGCATCGGGGGTAATGGCCAATAGCTCAACTTCCGCCACTATACCCCTCCTTTCTAAGCTACTGAATATATGGTGAGGTAAAGGGCACTTTCTACAGTATTCCACACCATTGGCCTTTATCCTCCGGCCGGCCCAAGCCTGCCATCCCCAAGCCCAAGTGCGCCGGTAGACAAAAAATGCGCAGCCGATAGATTACCAGCTGCGCCAGCAGTTCTTGGTTCGCTAAATAGACCTCTTAAACACCGGGTATCAAAGAGAGTCCCGAAACCCGGGCATCCCGCATGACTTCTACGTAAAATTCTGTCCCCATGGGTATGACCACATCTCTGCCTTTTACAAACCATGCGCCGGCCAACCCGATGGGGCCGAGCAGGATAACTCCCGCCATGCCGGCACCGGCGGCAAGCTCCAAGGACTTGTTCTTCTCAGTGGCCTTCTCCTCCACCACCAAAGCCACAGAGCTCCCATCAATGGCGGCCAGTGTGCCGAAGTCCACAACCAGTCGCCCATCCTGGCCCAAACGCTTGGCAGTGCTCACTTCTCGGACTCTTCCAACACCTTCGGTGCCAGCTGCGATGACCAACCGGTCTTTGATAACAACATCATCCATTACCCGGTATCTAACCGAATCACCGACCTTATTCTTGGAGCTGTCCAGCTCGGTAAGCAGCTTGATCTTGACTAGGGTCTCCTTGGGGACCGTAACCACATCGACATTCAACTTGTCCGTGGCCCAGACCATCATCAAGAGTTCGTCTATACGGGAGACCACTGAACCTGTCTGAGTGGTGCCGTACATGGCCGACTCCAGCCGGTCCAGGCGGGTGTAAAGCGGCTGCCCCGTGCTGACCTCCTGATACACCATCCACTCAATAGCATTGAGCTTGAGGTTCAGAGAATTCTCGCCGCCGATGCCGCTGGAAAGGTATGCTGTTAGGTTATCAACACGGACTAGAATCGGTCCTGTCTTGCTTTCACCAAAGACATCCCGCTCCAGCCTTTCAATCCGCTCAATCAGTGCTCCACCCTGTGCCTGTCCGTACAGCATAACCTCCAGCTGCCTAACATTCTCCAACGGAGTGTTGGCCTGTGCCCACGCCGGCACAGCAAAAAGACCTAATAGACAAACCACCAGATTAAGGGCAATTGCTTTTTTCATGGACCGACTCTCCCTTCCCTGCCAGAACGCGAATCAATAAGCTTTCTCCATCCTAAAATTTGATTGACAGCTCAGCAGTGGCAATATTCTCCGACTTTCCATCTTCGGTGTCTCCCGGCTCAGTAAAGTCAATCATCTTATACCCTAAAACCAGCGCTGCCTCCTTCCGATAATTATATCCCAGACTAAGGCTGGTAGTTTTCTGGTTCTCATCGGAGTCTTCCAACGCTACACCTGCCTGCAGCACCGATCCGGAATCCCACGGCACTTCGTGAGCGATGTCGGCGCTGGCCCCCCTGGGAGAAAGGCGGCCTGAACCCGGCTCCTGATCATATAGAAAGCCCAAGCTGACGCTGCCTGTGGGGATACTGACTCCAACGCCTACCCTGCTGCTCCGCCTGGTACTGCCGGCTTCACTATCTTCCCCAGCCAGCTGATCAATATCTACGTATTCATAATTGGCACGGAGCACAAGGCCATCACTGAGGCCATACTCAAGGCCAATGGAAGTCACAGTCTCCGGTTCGGCATCTCCCCCAACAGTCGTCTGCCTCGCTCTCCCTGTGCTCAGCACCACATCCCGGTACTGCAGCGATACCTCATATCCAGTCGATTCCCGGCCTTCCGTTCTCCCTGTCAGCAGCGGATCGAATTGGGGCCTTACGGTCCTGTAGCTAGCGCCTACCTCAACATCTCCCAGCCTCATCTCCGCTCCCACCCTCATGGAGCTGGCATCGTCGGAATATGAGGGGTTGGCAGCATACTCGCCCAACACCCTGACTCCTGGTGAAACCTGCAGCCTGCCTTCCAAAGCGGTAACTGATCTCGCTTCCCTGGAATCCTCATCAACCAACGGATCGTAGAAGTCATCGGTTTCACCCAGGAGTGTGCTGATGCTGACCCCCAGTTCCAAATCGCCGCTTCTCAGTACAGTGCTGTCGGAGCTGATCACGCTTCGCCAGCTTCTAAACCGGAATGGGTCATCACTGCTGTCTCTGCCAGTTAAGGGGAGCATATCATCCCGCCTTTGGTAGGGATCCAGCAGCAGGTCATAATCAGCTGCAGTAATGGCAGGCCTGATGATACCCAGCGCCCGCAGCTCGCTGTTGAAGCCATCCACCAGCCGTTTGATGAGCTCCAAGTGTTCCTCAGTCAGAGTCCCCTTGCCCAGGTCAGACTGCTTGGCCGCAGCAAAGAGCTCCTCCAATACATGCTTCTCAGCACCGCTGGGTATGCTGCCAGTCAGTTCCCGCCCGCTATTTCCCATACCATCCAGGCGGGTCAGCACCTTGGCGATCAGCATGGCCATTTCATAGCGGGTGATAGATGTTCGGCTGTCAAAGAGGACTTCTGATTTTGCCACCAAAGGCGTATCGCTCAAGCTTTCTACCGCTGCATAACTCCAATGCCCTAAAGGTACATCAATACTCTGCAGCTCTTCTCCAAACACGGGCGCGCTTAAGTTGAGGCCCAAACTGAAGGCCATGATCAAGCAGATAATGCCTATTACTCGCACCCGTAAGGCTGCCAGCATTGGACCCCTCCTTTAGCGGCCGCATCTAGTCAGCATGGGACTCGCCGCTCACCTGCACTCATCCCCACTACCATATGATACCCTGCAATATTTCTCTACTCTTGCCAGAAAACCCTTTTAGTTGCCAACTAGACCTTTATTGCCAATTTATGGCCAATCTAAACCTAGGATCAGATACACCATCTCCATGTTACTGCAGATCCTTGCCCCGCTGGCGTAGGTACCGTTCCCCAAGGATAACCGCGACATGATCATCGTAGGGGCGGTCCGGAACCTGCATACCCAAGGGTACAATCCTATAGATCAAGGAACGGCTCCGGCGCTGCTCGAGATAACGCCTGCGAGCTTCTTGGCTGGTCAGATGTTCATCTACTGTCTCAACTCTCTCCACCAGCCCGGTAATACCTTCCCTTTCCAGCGTTTCTAGAAACTTCCTTGACCCCGTCCGATCACCGATGACCATCACCGCCGGGGCATACTCCTTGGCCACTGCCGCTGTCCGCTGGGCAACTTTGTCTGCCTCCACGATCTCCTGAACAATTACACGTCCGCTTTCATCAAGCACAGCTAAGCCGCACTTCTCTGTTCCAGGATCTATGGCGATTACATTGGTTTTCCAGGTGCAGTCCATGGTCATCAGTCACTTCCTTATACTCCCTAGATATATAACACCCCCGGGAGGTGCTCCCGGGGGTATTAGTTGACTTACTGCTTCAGGCAAATACTAGAACTCGAACTTGAGACCAGCATTTACCTCGTTGACAGTGTAGTCGTAATCTTCACTGTAGGCCTCGACATCTACATACCGGTAACCCAGTACCAAGTCAGCCACATCATCGATTACTGGATGGGTCAGCTTGACTTCAGCGATCTTGTCCCTCTTAGCGTACTCGCCCTCACGGTCCTCTGGACCACCGGTCCGGAGCTGGTAGCTGGCGAAGAGGTTAGTCTCGCCAAAGTCTCTGTCCGCACTGATTCTGTAGGTCATCAGCGGATCCACATACTCCCGGCCATTAGCGCCCTTCCAATCGGAGTTGCGGTTCTCATAGCCTACGAATCCGGTGATGGTTGTATCCCAAATCTCTACTGGATACTCGGCGTTGAGTGCCACTGTCGACTCTGCCGTTGCCTCACCAGCATTCTTCACACTCGCTAGCCACTTATCGGGATTATCGAAATCGCCGGTAATGGCATTGTTGGTGTACTCGTAGCTGGCGCCGAGCTTCAGCTTGCCGAAGGTGGGCTCATAGGCTACCTTCATCAGGAAGCTGCTGTTGTCCTCGATGTCCTCATTATCGATGTTGGCGTACTGACCGCTAACTGTCAGAGGCATTCCGAAGAGGTCACCCTTCTTAGCCGTCAGCTTCATGGCTGTTACATCTGCTGCTGTGGTCCCTGCATAAGCCTCCCTAGTTGCGTAGGCGCCGCCTACCTTCAGACCCAGCAGGTCGAAGTTGTCAGCACTCAAAGAGAGGTTTGTGGCATAGTATGCAACGTCTTCCGCAGTCAAGAAAGTCTCATACCCCTCATCGACTGCCTTGTAAGTCACATCCCACTGAGGCCTGAGATCATCTTCATCCTCAGCAGGCGCGGGCCCATATGCCTTGCCAACGTTGATCATGTAGGCAGCGGTATCATCATCGTTAGCGGCATATGCGACTTTGTAATCAGCGAAGTTCAGGTCGCCCCGCAACCCGATGCTGTAGGCCCAGTCGTCTACTGCTCCAGCGCGAACCGGACCAGCGGTATCATCAAAGGTTGCTCTTGCATACTGCAAGTCGATGACAAAGGCATCGCTCAACTTGTATGCAGCGTTGACCAACGCACCATACTCAGGATATACTGGATCCGCAAGAGTCCAGTCCCACGGCCGGAACACCTGGAATTCGGTGTCAAGAGCGCCTAGCACCACGTTTGCTGCGACGACTTCATGATCACCTGGCTCCTGGTTAATGATGAACTCATTGTACCGGGCAGCTATGTCTGCCTCATCCCGCTCACCCACATACAGAGACCGCAGGGCCTTGTTTGTCTCAAGTTCCAGCGCAATGTCGGATAGGTTGAACTCCGTCTTCTTGTCATCCGCATCTCCGAGCACGTTCGCCGTGCTTGCCAATGTGGCCTTCACGATAACGTCATCAGCAGGAACAGCCTCAAGATTGAGGGTGAACTTCTGCTGCAGCTTTGAACTGCGCTGATAGATCTCATCATCGTCCCTATCCCGCGGGTCACGGTAGACGTACCAATCATCGTCATCATCCTTAGGCCAGCCGGTACTAGGACCTCCGAGGACGATGCCGATGNNCGGTAGACGTACCAATCATCGTCATCATCGTCATCATCGTCATCATCCTCAGGCCACTCGGCATCAGGATCTCCGAGGACGATGCCGATGTTCTCGAATACAGTCTCAGTGGAACCGGAGAGTTTTACCTTCTCATGGTCTTCCTTGAAAGCGGCAAACTCAGCAGCGGTAGCTTGCTGCTCACGGTCCACTATCTTCAGCATAGCTGATGTTAGCGTCTGCTCAGTCTCTAGGTAGGCAATGTCGTCTGCCAGTTCCTGATCGGCAGCCTTCAGGCCTTCGATCTCAGCGGCGTTGGCAGCGGTAGCTTCGTCGAGCTGCCGGACTTCCCACTCCAAGAGATCGATGCGGGCGCCGTGATCAGCCACGATGTTCTCCAGATCGGCAACTCTGACACCGAGGCTTGCTAGTTCAGCACCGAACTCCTCGCTGAGAGCAGCGATCTCCATCTCCATGGCAGCAGTTGTGCTCTCCAACAGAGCGGCAACAGCGTTCACATCGCCTTCCAGAGCAGCAATGGCCAGAGCCAGATTGCGGATCTCCTGGTTGGCTTCAGCAATGGCAGCATTGGCAGCGTCTGCAGCAGCGCCTGCATCCTCGGCAGCCTGCAAAGCAGCCAATGCCTGCTTGGTTGCGGTGTCAGCAGTCTTCTGAGCTGCATCGGCTTTCTCGTTAGCCATATCAGCCTTCAGGCCGGTCACCCGAAGGACAGCATCCTTGACTTCTACTTGGAATGCCAGTTCGTCAAGGAGTGCTCTGGCGGCAGCTACGTCTGCCTTCAGTGCTGCGATTTCTTCTGCATTCAGGTCAGCAGTGGTTTGGGCAGTTGCCACAGCACCGAGAAGTCCGGCCAGATCCTTAGCGGTGATCTCTGGCTCAGCCTCAATGATCTTCTCTACAACCTTGGGCTCCAGCTTGGCCACATTGTCAGCTACTGCGTCAGCAGCCACACTGGCAATTACAGCCTTAGCCTCATCGGTGAGCTCAAAGGGCATGACCTTCTCAATAGGCTGCTCCACGACTACCCGCTCCACAATTTCCGGAGCCGGCAGCTCTATCTTGGCAACCTCGTCCTCGACGGCTGCAGCGAGCTCAGCCTTGACCTTGGCCATTTCCTCTACGAGGGCCTGGGCTACTTTACTATAGATTTCATCCTCCAGCCCCTGGACACCGGCTTTTACCTCTGCGCCTACTTCAGCGGCGATGAGGGTATCCAACCGGCCCAGCACTCTGGCGAATACCATGGCCATCTCGTAACGGGTGAACTGTCTTTCTCCCTTGAAAGTACCATCTGGGTAGCCGATGATTAGGCCGGCAGCAGCCAGTTCAGCTACGCTGTCATATGCCCAATGATCCTTAGGAACATCGGCAAAGGGCATATTGGCGAATGCGGGCGTAATCATTGTAGCTACCATGATTGTCGCTACTAGTAACGCGAATACCTTTCTTTTCATCCTGTTTAACCCCCTTTTGATCTTCTCTCCTTACCAACTGGAGTTCCATATCAGATCCGGGGTTCTACGAGTGAGTGACCTTGTTTCCTCACAGATTACCCGCGGAATTAGACTGGAACTCTGCTATGCCTATCTTTGCGAACAGTCGTGTTCTCCTCGGGGGGTGCACCTCCTTTCTATGCCACCTGCTCATGATAGGCATAATTAGGCATAGTTTACCTGTATTACTATTATTTCGTCTGGTCGGATTAAAATCCTTCCTAGGGCCTCAGAAAAGAACTAGCTTTTTCTGGAACATATGGTATACAAATCACAAATCATTGGGAAAACTGTTCCTTGATGGTAGATAATCTAGGCAGCGTCTAGGGGAGCAATATAGAGTATGTACTCATGTTTCTACGATGCATAAGTTGAAATTCCTCCTTTCTGCCGCCGATAGACGCAAAAAAAGACCGCGGATCCGCGGTCTGATATGGCCAGCTGTCATGTGCAGCGTTAGTCATTGGATACTCTGCTCAGGAAATATGACGTCAACAGCCCTGTGGGACGGCCTTCGGTCATATTAGCGGCAAGCTTCAAGCTGGCTTCATCTGCGGCTGCCCCGTCATCTGCTCTTTGATCAGAGGGCTCCAAAGCCGCCTGCAGCATGTGCCGCTCCTCTTCATCTAACTGTTCAAATAGAGCTGAGACCTCTATCGGCGAATAGGCCTCCTCCACCGGCGCAGCAGTGTCAGCCGGGGATGCTTTTGCCAAGCCTGCCCAAGGTGGAGCTGGATTCCGCCGGCCCACCATCTCATCCACTTCAACAAATGGACTGGTACGGATGGGTACAATCTCTACCATCAGCTCATCTGACAAGGTAAATCCGTTCTTGCCCCAAGAGGCACCCGATAAGCCGCTGACCAGCCTTGCGGCTCCCAACTGGGCAATGGCCTTGGAGTCGTTGGGGCCTGAGTCCTTGGAACCTGAATAGCTTGGCGGCCCGCCCCTCGCTATCAGGGTAAAGAGGCTTTCCTGTGAATCGCCGTCGGTGACTCCCAAGGTGTGCAGCTCAGCAGCGAACTCCAGAGCTAATTTGGCCAGTGCCCTGGAGGCAGCCTCCGAAGCGCGGCGGGTTTGAGCCACAACCTCCGAAGAGAGCTGCACCGACGGATCCCCGCCTTTACTCTCGAGCATTCTCCACATCAAGGTGTCGGCAGATATGCCGGCTTGGGAGCCTGCTTGCGCTGCAGGCATTAACAGATCCCCAATCAGGAGTGCTGCTTCGTAC